>JBEEFR010000001.1:0-33615 GCA_041166285.1 Actinomycetota bacterium
TCGCCGCGTAATTTGACGTTGAAGTGGGGGAGTTGGAGCCATTCATCGACGCGGGTCTTTACAACCCGGACGCGCCGAACGCGGCCGAACGCCGCGAGTATCTCGAGTTCTTGCTCGGGCGCGGGCACTCTGTCGCCGACATCATCAACGCCGCGCAAGACGGCAACCCGGACGTCCTGTTCCACATCGCGTGGGACCTGCGCGCGCCGTCGCCGCCGCGCATGTCCGCGGTGGAGATCGCCGAACGCTGCGGTGGGTCGCTCGACGACCTCCTCGAGATGCGCGCGCTGTTCGGCGTGCCCGTGAAAGACCCTGAGGCGCCCGAGATCCCCGAGACATTCGTTGCCGACTTCAACCTGTTCCTCATGGCGTGCGGGTTGTGGGGACGCGACAACACCCTCGGCTACGCGCGCACCATCGGCGCGGCGGTGACGATGCTCACCGAAGGCGGGCGCGAGTTGGTGCTCACACCACTGCGCACCCGCAACGCCACCGAGACCGACATCGCGGTGTCGAACGAGTTCGCCATGGGCGCGTGGCAGGCGATGCGCGACGTGGTCAGCAACCTCATGCGCGAACAACCCGGCCGCGCCGACTGGTTCAGCGAGAACCTGTTGCGCGGCGAGTTCACCATGGGGGTCGCCTTCGTCGATCTCGTCGACTCGACGGACTGGACGACCAGCGTCGGCGAGGCGTCGCACCGCCAAGCGTTGAGTCGCTTCGAGCACGAGGCGGCGCGGCTCGCAGCCAAGCACGATTCCCGCGTCGTCAAGTTCATCGGCGACGAAGCGATGGTGGTCGGTCACGACGCCGCCGCGGTGGCGACGGTCGTCGCCTGCCTGTGCGCGTTCGTGGCCGCCGACGACGTGTTGCCGGGGACGCGCGCTGCGGTCGGCTTCGGCGAGGTGACGCCACGCGGCGGCGACTACTTCGGCGACTTGGTGAACCTCGTCGCCCGGGCGACGAAAGCGGCGCCCGTCGACGGCATCGTGGCGACCGAGTCGGTGGTGACGTGCCTCGTGCCGTCGCAGTGGTGCATCAGCGCGCCGCGTGCCGTGTCGCTCCGCGGCGTCGGCGACGTCGAGCTGTACGACATCAGCGCACTGGACGCCTGAGCGCGTCACTCAGCGAGCGCGCACGCGGTTGTTCTTCGGGTTGTGCTCCAACTCGACGAGACCGAGCTCCTCGAGCAGCGGCGGCACGTACATGGCGAAGCGTCCGCGGTAGCCCTTGCGCAGCCCGTACCAACCGCCGACGGGGTTGTCCTCGGCGCGGGCCCACGCTTCGAGCGTGCCGTCCTTGGCGGGCTTGTTCTCGTCGGCGCTGCCGAGGTCCATCCAATCGCCGCGTGCTTTGAGCATGACGGGAACGTCGTCGAGACAGCGGGCGAGGTACTTCAACTTTGTCGAGCCGACCTGGCACACCAGCTCGGCGGGCTCAACCGAGTCGTCGCGGTACATCGTGAATTCCGACGTGCCCGGCGGGGTCTTGAGAACCCACGGATCGTCTTTGGTGCCCTTGCCCATGGCTGTCCCTCCGAGCTGATTCGTCGCGACCACCGTAGGTCGCGCCGGCTTTTCGTGGGCGCGCGATCCAACTCGTAACGGGTACGAGTCCTGCATGGGACATCTCAACCGCACCACGACCGTTGCCTGCCCGCCCACGAAGGTGTTCAGCGTGCTGTCCGACGTCGACCGCCTGCCCGAGTTCTCGGAGATGACCGTCGCCGTGCGCAACGGTCCCGGCCGCGCCCTGCAGACCGGCGACCGCTTCGAACAGGTGGTGCGCGTGCTCGGGAAAGAACTCGAGTCGGAGTGGCAAGTCGTCGAGGTGATGGAGCCGTCGCTGCTGCGCTTCGAAGGCAACACGCCCGGCGGCGCCAAGGCGACGCTGACCGAGCGGCTTAGTCCCGACGGTAGCGGGACCCTCGTCGAACTCGACGTCGACTACGACATGCCGCTCGGCCTCCTCGGTGACGCCATCGACGCGCTCTACCTCCACTCCAAAAACGAGGAAAACGCGGATGAGATCCTCGCCAAGCTCAAGGCGCTGTGCGAAGCAATCTGAGCGCGGCGTTCCGGCGCACCGGCGCCGACCTTCCCGGCGGTGACCCGCGGCCGACGCACGGCGCGGAGATGGAAGGGTGGTTCTGGCGCATCACCGACGTGCCCGCGGGTGTCGTCGCCATCGCGCTGTGCGGCATCAACAATCGTGAGTGGGCGACGGTCGCCATCGCCGCGCACCCGTTCGGCGTCACCTACTCCGACGCGGTGACGCCGGCGCTGGCGTCGCCCGACACGTACGTCGTGGAAGCCGGACGCGCCTTGCTCGCCGACGAACGGCGGCTGCACGCGTGCGTCGGCGACGCCGAACTCGACGTCACCTTCGACGAGCTCGCCGGCTGGCCGCTGCGCCTCGGCGCCGGCGGTGTGTTCTCGGCGTTGCCGTGGCTCGGCCAGTACTGGCACCCGCACGTGCTCGGCGGACGGGCGACGGGCACGTTGCGCGTCGGCGACGCGACGCACAGCTTTTCGGGCGCGCAGGTTTACGCCGAGAAGAACTGGGGCGCGGGCTTTCCCGAGTACTGGTGGTGGGGCCAGGCGCAGGGGTTCACCGACCCGGAACTGTGCGTCGCCTTCGGCGGAGGTCGCCTGCGCGCCGGACCGGTCGGCGCCGACGTCACGGGGTGTGTCGTGCGGACGCGTGAACGCACGCTGCGGTTCGCACCGCCGTTCGCCGTCGTGCGCAAACGCGTCGACGGCGAGACGTGGCACGTCGAGGCGCGCAAACCGCGGTGGAAGGTGACGATCGACGGCGACAGCGCCGGCCACGATCCGTTCGTGTTGCCCGTGCCGATCCCGGCGGAGCACCGCAACGTCGACCACGACTTCGAACATCTCGCCGGCCGCATGCGCGTCGTCGTCGAACACAACGGCGTGCGCGTGCTCGAAGACGAGAGCCACCTCGCGGGCCTCGAAATCGGGTCGGTCGATCCGGCGCAATTGCCTGCGCACCGCGTCGACGTGTTCAGCCGTGAGAGGCTGGCAACGTGAGCGACGACGAAGAGTGCATCCACCTGATGGATCCGGCGTTGTGCTCGATCTGCAACGGCAAGGACGCGAAGAGCAAGCCGAAGACACGAACGAACGTGACGGCGCACGCTGCCCCGAAGCCGCGGGTGACCAGAACGCCGACGCCGAAGGCGCCGACGAAGCGACTCACGACGTCGGTCGTGGCGACGCGCTCGGCCGACACTGAAGAGTCGGTAGAGGAGTACCGCGCTCGCTACACCGGCGAGCGCGAGTCGACCTTCGACGCCTACGTCGAGGTGTTCTTCAACACCGACGCCCGTGACTTCCCCGGAGGGTTTCTCGCCTTCACGCGCTGCGCCAACGCCGAAGCCGAGCGCAAGGCGACGGCGCCGGCGCTCGTGTTGCGCGCCGAGCGGTTGATGCGCGACGCCGGCTACGAGTCGGAAGAACTCGGCGCCGTCGGCGGCGGTCGCCGCTGGCACCTCGCCGTGTAGCAGACTGCTACGCTCGGTCTATGACACAGCCCGTGCGCATCGCCAGCGACTTGTTCGAGTCGGCGCGTCGCACGGGCGCGGCGCAAGAGCGCAGCGCGGCTCAGCAGCTGTCGTACTGGGCGCGCATCGGGCGCGAGATCGAGGCGTCGTCGGCCATTGGAGTGGCCGAGAACGCGCGTCTGGCCGATGCCGCTGCGTATGACGAGATGCCGCCCACGCACCAGGCGCTGGTGCGCGCCCAATGGGAGTCCGGCATGAAGGACGCGATCGCCGGGCTCGACCTGCGAGCGCGCTTCGCGGCGGAGGGCCGAACGTACGCCGTGGTCGGCGATGCGAAAGGCCGCGTGCGCGACGTCGACATCGCGCCGCCACGCGCGCCGAAGCGCGCCACCAAGAAGAAGCCGGCGACGAAGAAGGCGGCTCGACGAGTCAAGGCGTGACCAACGATCCGACGCTGCACGTCGTCGTCGGGCCGAACGGGGCGGGGAAGTCGACGCTGTTTCGCTACGTGATCGAGCCCGTGACCGGGTTCCCGTTCGTGAACGCCGATGTCATCGCCGCGCAGCGCTGGCCCGCCGACGCCGAGGCTCGGAGTTACGAAGCCGCTCGGATTGCCGACGACGAGCGCGCCGCGCTCACCGCGGCGCGGCGGTCCTTCGCCACCGAGACGGTGTTCTCGCACGAGTCGAAACTCGACCTGCTTCGCGATGCCAGCCGTGCCGGGTACGTCGTCGTGCTCCACGTGGTGCTCGTGCCGGAAGACGTCGCGGTGGCGCGCGTTGCGGAACGCGTCGCTCACGGGCTCGGTCACACCGTGCCCGAGGACAAGATCCGCGCTCGCTACCAACGGCTGTGGACCCACGTCGCCGCCGCGATTCGGATGACGTCGTCGGCGTTTGTGTACGACAACACCGACATCGACCGTCCGTTTCGGATCGTGGCGACGTTCCGCAACGGCCAGCTCGTCGAGTCGACCGGCTGGCCCACGTGGGCGCCGGCGCCGTTGGTCGACCTTGCCTGACGCCCGTCCGGGGCCGTCACACCCCTTCGGTACCGTGGCCGGTTGGGCATGAACGAATTCGCTGATCTCGCACGCGTCGAGGCGTACCTGGGGCCGTCGGTGTTCGCGCGCGGGCGCGCCTATGCGGAGAACGGCCAGGTGCTGCGCATTCAGCGCGAATCGCAAGGCCAGTTCGACCGGTTGCGCGGCTCGGTGGTCGGCAACGGCGGGCTGTATGAGACCTCCGCGGTCGTGCTGATGAGCCGCGACGGCGGGCGCGTCTTCAGCGGCGGTGAGTGCACGTGTCCGATGATGGAGGACTGCAAGCACGTCGCGGCGTTGATCATCGCTGCCGCCGGCCGAGACGTGGGAAAGGCGGCGGAGCGGCCGCGGCGCGCCGCGTGGGAAGAGCCGTTGGCGGCGCTCGTCGGTGGCCGCGGCGACGACGTCGCTGCGGGTGTCAACGTGCCGCTGGCGATCGAGTTGTCGCTCGAACCGGCGCACGACGCCACCGGCGGGACGCGGCTGATGGGCCGGCTGATGCGCCCCGCCGGCGGCAACCGTCCCGGTTGGGTCAACGGCAACCTGGCGTGGAATCAGCTCGACGAGTGGATGGTGGCGCGCGAGCACGTGCGCGCCGACCACGCGGCGTTGGCCCGGGAGTTGTTCGCGTTGCATTCGGCGCGGGCGAAGTCGGCGTCGCGGTACGGCCACAGCCGCTACAGCAGTTACGGCGCCGAGAAGACCATCGACCTGACGCACTGCGGGCCCGAGTTGTGGACCGTGCTCGACGAGGCGGCGACGCTCGGTCTCGTCCTGCTGCATGCGAAGGGGCGCCACGGCGAGCTGGCGCGTCCGGTCGACGGGCGAGTCGTGCTCGACGTCACCGGTGTCGCGAACGGTGGCCTGCGCGTCACGCCGAAGTTGGAACTGCCCGACGACGCCGGCCTGCAACCCGCCGCGTTCCTGGGTCGCACCGGACACGGCTTGGTGTGCGCCGAGTACGTCGAGGGCAACCAACACCCGCGCCTGCGGCTCGTCCGGCTGGCGACACCGGCGAGCGTCGAACTGCAGCGCATGGTGCTGCGCCACCAGATCGTCGACGTGCCCGCCGAAGAAGTGGCGCGCTTCACCGCCGAGTTGTGCCCGGGGCTGCAGCGCGTGGCGACGGTGGTGTCGTCCGACGGGTCGTTCACGCCGCCGGAGATTTCGCCGCCTTCGCTGGCGTTGCGCGTGCGCTTCGGCGCCGCGCACACCATCGACGTCGGCTGGCAGTTCAGGTACGACATCGGCGGCGAGACACGCCACGTGTGGACGGGCGCGTCCGAAGGCGCCGAAGACTTCCGCGATCTCGCGGCGGAGCGCGCCTTGCTCGACGCCGTCGACGCCCGCGCCCACGGCCTCGAGTCGCTCGGCCTCGTCGACGACTACGGACGTCCCCGCGAAGGCGGCGCCGTGTTGAGCGGGCTCAACAGCATGCGGTTCGTCACCAACGTGTTGCCGCGACTCGCTGACATCGCCGAAGCCGCGCTCGTCGTCGAAGGCGAGCCCGCCGACTACCGCGACGTCGGCGACACCCTCGAGATCGGGTTGTCGACGGGGGAGTCGGGCGAGCGCGACTGGTTCAACCTCGGCGTCACCATCAGCGTCGAAGGCCACGAGCTACCGCTCGCCGACGTGTTCCGCGCGCTCGCCGGCGGCCACAGCGAGATGCTGCTCGACGACGGCGCGCACTTCTCGTTGCGCGAGCCGCGCCTCGTGGCGTTGAAGGAGTTGATCGAGGAGGCGCGGTTGCTCGACGACGCGCCGACGTCGGGCTTGCGCATCAGCCGCTACCAGGTCGGGTTGTGGGACGAGTTGGCGGCGCTCGGCGTCGTGAACGAACAGGCTGCGGCGTGGCGAGAGCAGGTGAGTCGCCTGCGCGACCTCGAATCGCTCACCACCCACAAGGTGCCGGCGTCGGTGCAGGCGGAGCTGCGTCCGTATCAGCGTGACGGGTTCGCGTGGTTGGCGACGCTGTGGGAACTCGGCCTCGGTGGCGTCCTCGCCGACGACATGGGCCTCGGCAAGACGCTGCAGACCCTGGCGCTGGTGTGCCACGCCCGCGAGCGCGACCCGTCGCTCGGACCCTTCCTCGTCGTTGCGCCTACGAGCGTGGTGCACGGGTGGGTGAGCGAGGCCGCGCACTTCGCACCGCATTTGATCGTCGAGCCGGTGACCGACACGTTGAAGAAGTCGGGCCGCAACATCGACGACATCGCCAAGGCCGACGTGGTCGTGACCACCTACACGCTGTTGCGCCTCGATGCCGCGGCGTACGCGTCGGTTGCGTGGGCCGGCGTGGTGCTCGACGAAGCGCAGTACGTGAAAAACCACGCCGCCAAGACGTACCGCAGCGTGCGCGAGCTGGGCTCGCCGTTCACGCTGGCGCTCACCGGCACGCCGATGGAGAACAACCTGATGGAGCTGTGGTCGCTGCTGTCGATCGCCGCGCCCGGCTTGTTCCCCGACCCGAAAGGATTCGGCGAGCACTTCGCCAAGCCGATCGAACGCTTCGGCGACCGCGAACGGCTGGCCACATTGCGCCAGCGCATCAAACCGCTGGTGCTGCGGCGCACGAAGGAACTCGTCGCCCGTGACCTACCGCCGAAGCAGGAGCAGATCCTCGAAGTGGAGCTGCACGCGCGGCACCGCAAGATCTACGACACGCAGCTGCAGCGCGAGCGCCAGCGCGTGCTGCGACTCCTCGGCGACTTCGACAAGAACCGCTTCACGATCCTGCGCTCGATCACGCTGCTGCGGCAGCTGTCGCTGCACCCCGGCCTCGTCGACGACGCCAACGTCACCGTGCCGTGCGCCAAGCTCGACGCGCTCGCCGAACAACTCGAAGACGTCATCGGCGGCGGCCACCGCGCGCTGGTGTTCAGCCAGTTCACGTCGTTCCTCGGCATGGTGCGCGCCCGTCTCGACGCCGAAGGGATCGCCTACTCGTACCTGGACGGCAGCACGCGCAACCGGGCGAAGGTCGTCGACGAGTTCCGCAGCGGCGACAACCCGCTGTTCCTCATCTCGTTGAAGGCGGGCGGGTTCGGGCTCAACCTCACGGAGGCTGACTACTGCTTCCTGCTCGATCCCTGGTGGAACCCGGCAACCGAGAACCAGGCGATCGACCGCACGCACCGCATCGGCCAACTCCGGCCCGTCAACGTGTACCGCCTCATCGCCGCCAACACCATCGAAGAAAAGGTGGTGGCGCTGGCGCAACGTAAGGCCGAGTTGTTCACCGGCGTGATGGACGACGGCGACCTGTTCGGCAGCGCCCTGTCCGCCGAAGACATCCGCGGCTTGTTCGACTGAGGCCTATCCTTCGCCCAGCGTCGCTAGGGGTACTTGTGTCACGCGAGTTGCCGTCAGGCACGGTCACGTTTCTGTTCACGGACATCGAGAGTTCGACCCGCGCCCTGTCGCGCCTCGGCGACGACGCATTCCTCGTCATGCTCGAACGCCACCGCGAAAGCTTGCGGACGGCGTTCGCACGCCACGACGGCTACGAGGTCGGAACCGAGGGCGACTCGTTCTTCGTCGCCTTCGCCGACGCCCGCGCCGCGGTCGCGGCGGCCGTCGACGCACAACGCGCCCTCGCGGAGATTGAGAACCTCGCGTTTCGCGTCCGCATCGGCGTGCATACCGGCTCCGCGATTGTCGCCGCCGGCGACTACGTCGGGATGGCGGTGCATCAGGCGGCCCGGGTCGCGGCCGCCGCGCATGGCGGGCAGATCGTGGTGTCGGACGCGGCGGTGGCGGCGATGGACGGTGCTCCTGCCGGCGTGTCGCTGCTCGACCTCGGCGACCACCGCCTGAAGGATCTCGACGCGCCGCACCGGCTCTACCAAGTGCGCGCTGAAGGTCTCGAAGAGGATTTCCCGCCGCTGCGCTCGCTCGAACTGGTGGTCCACAACGTGCCGCCCCGCGTCGCGTCGTTCGTCGGCCGCACGCGCGAGTTGGCGGACGTCGCCAAAGCGTTGGAATCGACGCGCATCCTGACGCTGCTCGGTCCGGGCGGCGCCGGCAAGACCACGCTTGCCTACCAAGCGGCGCTGCGTGCTGCCGAACACGGCGATCGCAGCGTCTGGGTAGCCGAACTGGCGTCGTGCGCGACGGACGCCGAGGTCGCGCCCGCGGTCGCTCGCTCGCTACGCATGCGCGACGCCGACGGCGAGCATGTGCTCGACGCGCTGGTGACGCGTTTGCGCGACGAGCGGGCGCTGCTGGTCCTCGACAACTGCGAGCAGGTGATCGCGGGCGCCGCCGCGGTGGCGCAAACCGTGGTGGCGCGCTGCCCCGACGTCGCCATCGTGGCGACGTCGCGGGCGCCGCTGCAACTGCGCGGCGAAGTGCTTTACGAGGTCGGCGCGATGGGTTCGCACGACGCGGCGGACGAACCCTCGCTGGTGGCGGCGTCGGACGCAGTGCGGCTGTTCGTCGAGCGCGCCGCCGAGGTCCGTCCCGGGTTCACGGCCGGCGACGACGTCGCGACGATCGCCGCGATCTGCGCCAAGGTCGACGGCTTGCCTCTGGCGATCGAACTCGCCGCTCGCCGCGTCCGCACGCTGGCGCTGGGCGACGTCCTCACGCGGCTCGAGGACGCCGTCGGGCTGCTCTCGCAAGGTCCGCGCGACGCTCCGGCGCGCCACGCGACGCTGCGCGCGACCGTCGGGTGGTCCTACGACCTGCTGTCGCCGGAACACCAGCGGGTGTTCCGGCACTTCGGCGTCTTCGCCGACGGCGCACAACTCGACGCCGCAAACGCCGTTTGCGGAGACGCCGCGATCGACGCGGTCGAGGCACTCGTCGACCAGTCGTTGCTCGTCGCCGAAACCGACGGAGGCGGCGCGACGCGCTACCGGATGCTCGAAACGATCCGCAGCGACGCCGCGACGCGGCTCGCCGAAGCGGGCGAAGCCGATCACGCGCGTGACGCGCACGCGCGCTGGTGCGAAGCGTTGGCGGCGAGCGCGGCGCGCACCGCGCGCGGCACGATCGAGTTGGCGGCGATCCACGACCGCCTGGAGCGCGAACGCGCCAACATCGACGCCGCGTTCCGCCACCTCCGTGACGACGGCGTCGGGCTCACCGTGGATTTGCTGTCGTTCTGGACGTCACGCGGCCTGTGGCGCGTCGCCCTCGACCGCGCGGCGGTCGCCCTCGGGTCGGCGCGGGCGACGGACGCGCAACGCGGCGCGCTCCTGCATACGACCGCCGCCCTCGAATACCGCTTCGGCAGGCGAGCGGAGGCGAAGGAGCACTGCGCAGCGGCGCTGGCCCTCGCGCGTACGGCGGGCGACCGCGTGCTGGAGGCTCGGTGTCTGCAAGAGACCGCGTTCTTCGCGCTGATCGAAGGCGAAATCGCGGCGTCTCGAAAGGGCTACGAAGCCGCGATCGCCATCGAGCGTGAGTTAGGCGAAGGCCGCGAGGCCGAACTCATTTTCAAACTCGGCGATGTGGCCGTCGGAGACGGCGACGGCCTCACGGCGCGTGCCCTCTACGAAGAAGGGCGCGACACGGCGCACCGCGTCGGCAACGTCCTCGCCGAGGCCCTCGCCGTCGGGTGCCTCGCCACCCTCGACAAAGCTGAGGGCAACACCGACGCCGCGATGGCGGGCTTCCGCGATTCGTTGGCGTTGTCGCGGGCCGTGCGTCATCGGCAGAGCGAGAGCCGCGCGCTGTTCTATCTCGCGCAGGTGGCGACCGACGTCGGGCGTTACGACGAGGCGAAGCCGCTGCTCGAAGCGGCGCTGCTGATCGCGCGCGACCTCGGCGAAACGCCGTTCGCGCACGAGTATCAGGAGTCGCTCGCCGAGCTGTTGCAAACCATGGGCGACGAATCTGGCGCCCGCGCCGCCTACGAAGAGGCCCGTCGCCTGGCGCAGCAGATGACCGACCACTGATTGCCCCGATTTCCCGAACTGGTCCTCCCAGCGACCGTCCGACGGTCTCAGGGAGGACCGGTTCGGAAAACGTGGGGGCTCAGCTACGGCAACTGGTCAACAGCGCGCTGGTCTAGTTGCGCGACGTCGTCCTTCAACGCGTTGGCGGCGGTCGTCGCGTCGGGCGCCGTGGGCGCGCTGTCGGCGGCGAGCGTCGCCACCTTCTGGGCTTCGGCGACGAGCGCGTCGTGCTCGGCGCGCAGATCGGCGGGCGGCGTGATCTGTTGCAACTCCTGCGCCAGCGCTTGGTAGTTCGGCGAGGTCGGCGAATCGTCGACGGTCGCTGCGTAGGTGGCCTTCACCTTCGCCGTGTAGGCAGCGGCAGCCTTCGCCGACAGGGCGGCGCGCTGCGGGGGTGCGGTCGTCCCGGTGTGACCGCCGTGTGTCACGAGCGAGATGCCGACCACCGCGAGGAGAACAGCGGCTGCGCTCGCGGCTAGGACACGCCTAGGCCACGAGGCAGCTGCGGCCCCGTCTGTGTTCTCGTGCGGATGAAGCGGCGTCGAGATGACCGCGCGTTCGAACTGCGTGATCTCGACGAGGCTGGCGGCGTCGTGCGCGTCGAACCCCAATACTGAGCACGCCGCCAGCACGTCGGCGATGGCAACGTCGAACCGGCGGGCGATCTCGTCGACGCGGAGATACTCGCCGAGCTCGTGGTTATCCGCCGCGACGATCACTCGCATGCGTTCAGTCAATTACGAGGCGACGGTTTCTGCTACCCGCATATGAGGGTTTCTCCGGCGTAGCGTCGCCGCATGCCTGAAACGCTTCGGACCGACACCGTGGGCGCGGTGCGCACGATCACGCTGAGCCGCCCCGAGGTCTACAACAACATCACTCCGGCGCTGGCGCGGGAACTCGGTGACGCCATCGACGACGCCGACGACGATCGCAACGTCAAGGTCATCCTGTTGCTCGCCGACGGCAAGGCGTTCTGCGCCGGCTACGGCCTCGATTGGTCGACCGCGGCGCAGGCCGGCGCCGATGGCGCAGGCAAGATGTGGGACGTCCCGAGCGACCTGCACGGCATCGGCAAGTTCGTCGCCAGCTACCAGAAGCTTTGGTACTGCTCGAAGCCGACGATCGCCGCGCCGCAAGGCTGGTGCATCTGCGGCGGCACCGACATGGTGCTGTGGGCCGACCAGATCATCGCGGGGGAGTCGACCGTGTTCGGCTACCCGACGTCGCGCATGTGGGGCGTGCCGACGACGCCGATGTGGATCTACAAGATCGGTTTCGAACGGGCGAAGCGCTACCTGCTGTCGGGCGACGAGATCTCGGCGACCGAAGCCGAACGCATCGGCCTGGTGTCGGAAGTCGTCCCCGACGACACGTTGCACGAGCGGGCGTTGGCACGCGCCGAGCGCATGGCACAGCTCCCGCTCAACCAGCTCCAGATGATCAAGCTGTACTGCAACCAGGCGGCCGAGAACATGGGCCTGCGGTCGACCACGACCATGGGCATGATCCTCGACGGCCAGGCCCGGCACACCCAGGAGGGGATGGACTGGGTCCAGCGCGCCCAGGAAATTGGCTTCCGTGACGCCGTCCGCGAGCGCGATGACCCATTCGGGGATTACGGGTCGAAATCTGTTTAAATCGCTTTTCGGCGGGCATAACCGAATTCGTGGGAGTGGAGCCCATGACGCTGGGGAGCGTTCGGAGACAGCTGGTGCTGCTGGTTGACGCCGCGCGCGCCGAAGGGTCGGCCAAGGTGATCGCGTCGTGCGCCGACTCGGCGATCGAACTGACCTTCGGCGACGACGCGATCTACGCCGAAGCCGGCCGTGACGCATCGAAGACCGGGTCCGACGGATTGGCGCTCGACGACGAGATCGTGTTGCAGATCCTCGGTTGGCGGCGCGACGACGATCGGCAGACTTTCGTGCGCCGATGGGTCGCGGCGACGCCCAGCGAGGTGGTGGCCGACGACGTGCTGCGCACCGCCGTGAACGGCTACCAATGCGAGTCCGTCGAGCTGAAGCTGCTCTTGACGGAGCCTGCGGAGCTGTCCTCGGTTTCTGCGTAAGGCGCCTCCGCTATTGGTGCGTGTCGAGGCACAGGTCCTTGTCCGGCGTTAGCGGTGCGGACCCGTCGGTCCAGATCGGGCACTCGGTGCCGTGATCGACGACGCGCATGACGCGGGCGTCGTGCGGTCGCGTGCAGTCGATCACCTCGTCGGGCACGCCGGCCTTGTCGAGCGTGATGCACGCACCTTCGAGCCGCGCGACGTCGAAGGTGGCGTTCGGTCCGCGTCGTAGCCGCGGCGTGTCGTTGTTGTCGGTGAGTGCGATCAGCGCCGACGCGAGGAACAGCGCCGCCACCGACACCGCGATCCAGCGCTTGCGCCGAGGCGACGGCGGAGGCGGCGGCGGCGCCGGGGCAGGTTGTCGAACCGGCTGCGGCGCAACGACGGGCGCGGCGACGCGGTGGCGCAACTCGTCGTAGGCGGCGTTGAGCTCCTGCATGGCGCGAGTCGCTTTGGCGCGGTCGGCGTCGGTCGCTTCGGCGTAGCGGTCGGGGTGGAGTTCCTTCGAACGGCGCAGGTAGGCGTCGCGGATCTCGGTGTCGGACGCCGACGGGCGCAGACCGAGCACGGCGTAAGCGTCCATCGTCGAAGCGTACGAGGGGATTCGCGTGCTACTCGGACGTGCCGAGCAACGCCCACACGCGCTTGCCGCTGTCGAGCGGCGTTTGGCCCCACTCCGTCGCTAGGGCGTTGACGACGCGCAGGCCGCGGCCGGTGGGCTCCGACGGATCGGGATGCGTCAGGCGCGCTTGCGACGGCGACTCGTCGGTGACGCTGATGTGCACGCCGTCGCCGACGCGCAACAGCGTCACCGTGAACGGCGTCCCCGCGTGCGCCAGCACGTTGCTCGTCAGTTCGCTCACGATGAGGGTGGCGTCGTCGACGAGATCGGCGAGCCCCCAGCCGGTGAGCTTGTCGGCCACGAATCGCCGAGCGGCGCGCAACTCCATCGGCGCGGCCTCGAAGTGTCGGGTGGAGGATGCGCTCACGTGTGTGTGGAGGTGGCGGACGGGTGCGATGTCGTCGGCAGACCCAAATCTATTACATGTCGAGCGCCGCGAGGGCTTGCCAAAACGCCTCGAGGTCGGCGACGAGATCGCCGGCGCGAGCTTCGAGGGCGGCCACCTGCGCGGCGTCCGTGCCGCCGTTGTCGAGGCGTTTGAGGACGTTCTTGAACGCCGCGCGCGACCCGCTGACCTTTTGGCCGACGGCGACCAGGCGGCGAAGGTCCTCACTGGCGACGGCCGCGGTCGCGTCGCCGCCGCGGCGCGGGTCGTCGGGCGCGAGCAGGTGCAGCACCGGCGTGAAGTCGAGATACCGCGTGCGGAACCACGCCGCCCAGTCGGGGTGCGTCGCGGCTACGGAGTCGACCAACTCCTCGAGTGACGACGACACGAGCGAGTCGCCCACGACTTCGGCCCGCACGAAGTTCGCGGCCAGCAACGCGTCGGTGTTGGCGGCGCACGCCATCGACACGACGCGGCCGGATGAGAACTCCGGCAGGTTTTGTGCGGCGAGCGTGGCGATCCACAAGGCGCGCAGCTGCGGGCGATTGAGCCGGCGCGACGCGCCGTCGCGCCAGAACGGGCTCGCCTCGGTAGCGTCGATGTGTTTGTCGCGCACGGTCAGTTTCGACGCCGCCAGGTTCTCGGCGTACGTGCACACCAGCGCCAGGAAGTGGCGCCGGTTGCGCACGCGTGTGCGGTACTCGACAAAGCCGTCAAAGCGGGAGTAGCGGTCGGGTCCCCACTCGATGCGGATGGCGTCCACCGTGGTGGCGTCGGGATCGATCGTGCGCACCCACGGCAACAAGTCGTCGGGCGTGGCGACGAACTCGCCGAGCAGGTTGAACACGAGCACCTGGGTTTCGAGCAGGCTGCGGAACAGCACGGGCGTCGGCACCACGCCGAAGTCGTCGCCGTAGATCACGCGGTCCTCGAGCGCCGTGACGACCTTCGGGCTGTAAAAGTTGTCCTCGGCTTCGGCGTCGAGGGGCAGCATGGCGCCGACGAGGCTCTCGGAGATGTCGTTGCGCTCGCCGGGTTGGTAGCCCTGCTGCTCGCGCCACCACGACGCCAGCCAGCGACACCCCGCCGTCCACGGCGTGTCCTTCTTCTCCCGAAACTTGGGCGAGTCCCAGGGGAGCTCGGGTTCGAAGTGCTCGCTTTTCACTTGAGCCCGTCGATCGCTTCGCGGAACGCTTTGAGGTCGACGGCCAACTCGCGGGCGCGATCGTCGAGCGCGCTGATGACCGCGGCGTTGACGCGTCCGGCGCCGATGCGCTTCACCAGTTTCTCCACGGCGCCACCCTCACCGATCACGCGCGGCGCCACCTTCAGCAGCTCGTTGAGTCCGGCGACGTCGGCCTTGCGCGTCTTCGGCGACTCCGTGCGCCGCGGGTCGTTCGGCCCCAGCAACTTGGCGACGGGGGAGAAGTCGAGGTAGCGGGTGCGGACCCACGCGGCCCACTTCGGCCGCGATTCGCCGAGCGTGTCCACGACCGTCTCGAGCGGCGACCACACGAGCCATTCGGGTTCGAGCAGTTCTCCGCGCACGAGATCGACGGCGACACGCGCGTCGGGATCTGCGCTGCACGCCATGACGACAACGCGGCCGTCGTCGTAGCCCTCTTTCTCCACCAGCGATTGCACGAGCATGGTGTCGAGCCAGAACTGGCGCAGGTTGGCGCGGTCGAGGCGACGGCTGGCGCCGTCGCGCCACAACGGGCTGTCGTCGGTGAACTCGACGTAGGTCGGTCGCACAGTGATCTTGGCGTCGGCGAGATCCTCGGCGTAGATGCAGTCGACGGC
Source organism: Actinomycetota bacterium (assembly GCA_041166285.1). GTDB lineage: Bacteria > Actinomycetota > Acidimicrobiia > Acidimicrobiales > JACCXE01 > JACCXE01. The sequence continues at coordinate 15,356 of JBEEFR010000001.1, forward strand.
GAGAAAGCGGCGCGCGTCGCCGGCGGTGTAATCGACGAAGGCGCTGAACGGCGCGCCGCCGCCGACCGCCAGCTTCTTCTTCGGCGCCCACAGCAACTGCAGCTCCGTCACGGCGGTCGCTTCGCCGTCGATGGTCTGCACCCACGGCAGCAACTCGTTGGGCTGCTGTGCGAACTCGCCGAGCACGTTCGTGCACAACGTCTGGGACGACAGCAGGTCGCGGAACAACTTGTCGAGCGTCGCCAACGGGATGTCGGTGCCGTTGAGGATGCGCTCGTCCATGGCGCGCACGACGTTCGCGCCGTAGAAATTGCGCTCCGGTTTCGTGCCGAGCGGCAGCATCGACGCCACCGGGCGCTCGATCGCCTGGCTCAACTCACCGGCGAGATGACCTTCTTCGTTGCGCCACCACGACTGCAGCCAGCGGCAGCCTGCGGTCCACGGGTTGTCGTTCTTCTCGGCGAACTTGGGCGAATCCCACGGCAGGGCGTCGAGCTCCATGCCGCAGTTGTAGTGCTTACGCCTTCAGTTGGGCGCGCAAATGCTTCAGCGTTTCGAGTTGACGGTCGAGGTCGAATGGCGCCAGTTCGTCGTTGCCGCGGATCGTGTCTTCGAGCTGCTGGAGCCGCACCATCTCTTCGTCGCGCAGGCGCTTGCGGTCGCGCGCCGGGGACTGCTTGATGGCCCGCAAGAACGCGGCGTTGGCGTCGCGGGGCTTGCCGAGGTTCAGCGTGCGAGCGATGAAGGCGAAGGAGCGTCCGGTGGAGCGGAGTTCGAGCACGATTTGATCGCGGTCGTCCTCGTTCTCACCCTTGGAGGGGTGCGGGGTCATAGACCACCCTAGACGCGGCGAACCGCCGGCCCTGACGGACCGGCGGCTCGCGAGGCGGTTCTTTCCTTACTCAGATCGGATCAGATGACCCGGACGTTCTGCGCCTCGTCGCCTTTCCGACCGGGGGCGACGTCGTACTCAACACGCTGCCCCTGATCGAGCGAGCGGTAGCCATTCGCCTGGATGTTGCTGAAGTGAACGAAGATGTCTTCACCTTCGTCTTGCGTAATGAAGCCGAAGCCCTTCTCTGCGTTGAAGAACTTCACGGTTCCTTGTGCCACGTAACTCTCTATTTCTTTTCAAAAACGGAGGCGCCCTTGTTGGCGACTCCGTCGAACAGGCTACCCGTTCCGTAGAGGGGGTAGTTCGCATGCGTGCGTACCTCACATCTGGCGCGCTATCGCGACATCGCAACGCTGCTGGTGAAACACCGGCACGCCCTCGGCTCCGTCGACGACGAGGCCGTAGAGGAGCGCGACGCCCGCGCGCTCGCCGACGAGTTCGAGCGCATGGGCCCCACCTTCGTCAAGCTCGGTCAGCTGCTGTCGACCCGGGCCGACTTGCTGCCACCGAGCTACCTGCGGGCCCTCGCCCGTCTCCAAGACAAGGTCGAGCCTTTCGAGCTCGCCGACGTCGAGCGCATCGTGCGCCACGAACTGGGCGTTCGCATCTCCAAAGCCTTCGCCAGCTTCCAAGAGAAACCGCTGGCGGCGGCGTCGCTCGGGCAAGTGCACCGCGCCGAGATGCGCGACGGACGACAGGTCGTAGTCAAGGTGCAGCGGCCGCACATCCGCGAGCGCGTGCTCGACGACATCGACGCCATCGAAGAGTTGGCGTCGCTCGCCGACGCCCACACCGACGCCGGGCGCCGGCTCGGCTTCTCCGACATGGTCGGCGAGTTCCATCGTTCGCTGCTCGACGAGCTCGACTACCGCAAGGAAGCCGCGAACCTCGACACGATGCGCGCCAACCTCGCCGACCACGAACTGGTCGTGGTGCCCGCGCCCATCCACGACTACACGACCGACGTCGTGCTCACGATGGACTTCATCGCCGGCACGACGATGAGCGCGATCGGTCCGGTCGGCATGACCGACGTCGACGGTCCCGCGCTCGCCGAGGCGTTGTTCGGTGCCTACCTCGACCAGTTCCTCGTGCACGGGTTCTTCCACGCCGACCCGCATCCCGGCAACGTGCTCATCACCGACGACGGGCGCATCGCGTTGATCGACCTCGGTATGACGGCGCGCATCGAACCGGCGATGCAGGAACAGCTGGTGAAGTTGCTGTTGGCGATCGGCGAAGGACGTGGCACCGACGCCGCCGACGTCGCCATCAGCATGGGACGCCCGCTGCCCGACTTCGACGAGGGCGCGTACCGCCGCGCCGCCGCAGAGTTGGTGACGCGGCACTCGGTCGCCACGATGGCCAACACGCAGGCCGGCGCCATCGTCGCCGAGTTGACGCAGACCTCCGCCGACGCGGGCCTGCGCCTCCCGGCGCAGTTGACGATGCTCGGCAAGGCGTTGCTCAACCTCGACGAGATCGCCCGCACGCTCGACCCGACGTTCGACCCGAACGCCGCCATCAAACGCGCGTCCGCGGACCTCGTGCGCAAGAAGCTCCTGCAAGGCGCGAGCCCCGCGAACCTCATGAACGCCGCGCTCGAAGCGAAGGAGTTCGCCGAGCGGTTGCCGCGGCAACTCAACCAGGTGATGGAGTCGCTGGCGCACGGTCAGTTCACGCTCAACATCCAAGGCATCGACGAGCGCGAGATCATGCGCAGCGCGCAAAAGGTCGCCAACCGCGTCACCGCCGGATTGTTGGTGGCGTCGCTCGTCATCGGTGCCGCGCTGATCATGCGCATCCAAACGCACGCGCGCCTGTTCGGCTACCCCGCGTTGGCGATCGTGCTGTTCCTGTTGGCAGCGGGGGCGGCGATGTGGTTGTTCGTGCTCATTTATCGCCACGACGAGTAGCCACATTCTGGACCAAGCGGTCGCTCTGCACGCTTTGCAGCAGGAGAACTACGCGCGGCTGGCCAATTCTCACTACGTGTCCACGAAGATGTTCAACCTCATCGACTTGCTCGATTGGCTCGAGGCTTTGATCGAGCACCGCGACGAACACCGCGGCGAGTGGTACATGTTCTTCGCCACCGACGAGCGCTACGTCGAGTTGAACATCACCGCCGACGAGGTCTGGGCCGGTGCCGTCACCAACCACAACTTGAGCAAGGAGCAGTGGTTGACGGAGGTCGAGTCGATCAAGATGGGTCTCTACGGCTGGGCGCTCGAAGCCATCGACACGCCGGAGCCGAAGTACGTGCGGCGCTGGCCCGTCGGAACGCCGACGGCCGTGATCGTCAGCAAGATCCTGCAGGTCTTCACGGCGGTTTACCTGCCCCGCAACACGGAGGTCGTCGAGGTCGTTCGCGGCACCTTCGCCGAAGGCAACGTCGACTGGGATTCGCTGGCCTAGGACGTATCCCCGGGGGTTTGACCTCCATGCGTTAGGCCAACCCCCAGGGAAGGTGGGTACGTCCACCCGGGCTAGGCATCCCGGGGGTTTGCAGCATCGTCGCAATTCGCGAAGTACGCAATAGGGCCGAAGGGCCTTTCGTCGCAGGGCCAGCGGTCCTTGTGGCCGAAATGGTCGTCGTTACACTCCTTGGCATCGGGCGGACCGAGCTGATCGGGCGCGTCCATGTTTCGCAAGCTGTTGGTAACGGGAGGGGTTGGCCTCCTCACGGTGTCCGCACTGGGAGTCGGTGCGCGGGCCCAAGAGCAGTCGCGGGCACCGGTGCCGACCACGCCGACGACGCTGTCAGTCGGCGTCGAGCGCTCGACGGACACGACGACAACGACGGCGGCGACCGGTACGACCGGGATGGCCGGCACGGGGCCGCACGACTACGTGGCGTGGGTTTCGCTCGCCGGTGTTCTCGCTCTGGCGATGGGCGCGTCGATGCGGGGCCGCCGCGCCGACGGCCAGCACTGGGGCTAGCCGCTCGTCACCTGGCGCGTTGCGCTGCCGCGCACGACGCTGCCGACCAACCAGTCGACGCGCAGCGTGTGAGCGCCCGTCGGCACCTTGACGGGAATGCCGAAGGTGTCGGCGCCACCGGCGGTGTCGACGTCCTGCGAACCGGTCAGCACGTCGTCGACGTACACCAGGACCTTTTCGAGTGACGCCGCAGCAACCGGGCAGCCGTCGGCGCCGTTCCCGGCGAGGTCGGGGCAGGCGTCGATGTCGTCGGCCACACCGTCGCCGTCGCGGTCGGCGATCTGCGCCGACGTGATCTGCGCGGTCAGCGTGTAGGTGACGCCGTTGACTTCGTCGGCGACGAGGAACGGCTCGACGTCGATGCCGAGGGTGCCTTTCACGGCGTTGAAGCTCACGACTTCGGGCTTGTTGCTCGACGCCGCCGTCGTGCCGGAGTCGGCCGCGCCGGTGACGTGGAGGTCGAGGTCGGACGCACCGGTGGCGTCGCCCCAGTCAAGGGTCAAGGTGACGTCGCTCGGCGTCGGGAGGTTGAGGCTGAAGTGATGGCTCTGGTCGAGCGGGGTGCCGGTCAACACGCCACCCGTCGACTGGTCGGCGTAGAACGTGTTGCCACCGTCGTGCTCGAACGTCTTGGTCTCCATGGCCGTGCGAGGCGCGAAGTGGAAGTAGGGCGGCGGGACTGACGGACCCTTCGCCGCTGCCAGGCCGATGACGCCGCGGCCGTCGGGGGCGCGGTCATCGGGTGTCGACACGGTCGCGCCACCGACGCTCGCCAGGCTGTCGACGTAATAGGGGGCCGTCACGCCGACGCCCGCCAGGTACGAGCGCGGAATCGAGAAGTCGACTTCCTTCGCGGAGGTCCACCAACGGCTCGTGCCCGCGGGCAGATAGGCGGCGGCCTGCGCGTCCCACGTCATCGGACCGGGATCGACTTTGGGGTAACGGATGAACGAGTCGAAGCGGCGGCCGTTGATCTCGACGCTGTAGACGGACGGGCTCGTCGCCGTGGTGCCCGTCGGCGGCAGAGTCTTCAGCCACATCTTGGTCGTGACTTGCGTGGCGGTGGTCGCCGCCGAGAACTTCTTGATCTCGGTGAAGCCCGTGTGCGCGTCGCTCTGCGAGTCGCTCACGGAGCCCGACGTGCTGGTCGGCGGCGACGCCGCCCCTGACACGCGGTCGACGGTGCCTTGGACGTTGAACTTCCCGTCGCTCGCCGTGGCCCCGTCGGACGGACCGGTGACCGTGAGGTTGTACGTCGTGGTCTTCGTCGGCGTCGGCTGCCAGTTGGTGGGCGGCGTGCCGGGCAGGATGCCGAGGTCGGGCTGCGGGCAGTCCGTCGGAGTGCCGGTGTTCGACGCGTAAAAGTGGTCGCGCGGGTTCTGCGCCTGGAAGTGGTCGCTGGTCGCGTCCCACTTCGCCTGGTTGGCGTCGAGGTGGTCGCCGTTGTCGACAGCGCCGTCGTTGTTCGTGTCGATGTAGTGGCTCTGCGTGACGGCGATGCCTTCGACGTCGAGGGTCGACACGCACTTGTTCAATCCGGGAGGATCGGTGTTGTACGACATGATGTCGTTGGTCGGCACCTTCGACCACGGGCCTTCGGCGCCGTCGCCGACGTGACCGATGGTGAGGCAGTGGCCGAACTCGTGGGCCACCAGGTCGAACAGGTTGAACACGTCAAGTGCCGGCGGAGCCGGGTCGATGGCGGGGGTGAGCGCGAAGCAGACGTTGCCGCCGGCGCCGCCGCAGTCTTCGGTGACGGTCGCGCCTTGCTCGTGATCGTGGTGGTCGTAGCCCGGCATGCCGCGCCACGTGTCCATGTCGAACGGGTTGGCGACGCCGGCGCACGGCATGTTCTCGTCCTGGCCGAGCGCGCCGGTGAGCGTCGCGTACGGGTCGATGCCGATGCCGGCACCGCCGACGGGGTTGGTGGCGATGACGACGATCTCGGGGTCGACGATCGGGTACGTCACGACGCCCGCGCCCGCAGCTGCGCTCTCGATGTCGGTCGAGATGTGGAAGTGCATGTTCTTCATCCACGGCACGCCCATCTGCGGAGCGAGGTAGTGGATGCCGCCGTTCCACATCTCCACGGCCTGGCGCATGATGCGCATGTCGCGGGTCGCGGTGGGCGACGCCGGGACCATCAGCAACACGTCGACGTCCGACGAGTCGAGCCCGTTCATGCCGGTGCGCATGTGGTAGCAGGCGTTGTCGGTGGCTTCGAAGGTGTCGTTCTCACACCCTGGCGGCAGGTTGCCGAGTCCGAAATGGGTGCCGGTGTACCCATCGCCTGCACTGGCCGACGCCGGCTGGGCGCTGATGACGGTGCCGCCGATCGACAGGACGATCGCGATGGCGGACGCGAGAAAACGCTTGCGCAACAACTCTTTCCCCTTCTGGGCGGCGAGAGCTCCCCAGCTCCGCGCGGTAACGAGCCCGATCGTACCGCGTCAGCGGGCCGGAACGCCGCCTTGGACGGTGGTGCGGTGGAGCTCCCGACGGAACCCGCCGTAGTCGTTCAGAGCGAGGTGCTGCGTGGCGCGGTTGTCCCAGATTGCGAGGTCACCGTTGCGCCAGCGGTGGCGAACCGTCAATGAGTGATCCGTCGTGTGGCGGTGCAGGGCCAGCAGGAACGCCGGGACATCGTCCGGCGCCACGTCGGTGTTCTCGAGGTCGCGGCAATACGCCAGGTTGAAGAACAGGACCTGTTTGTTGTTGCCGGGGTGCGTCGTGATGATCGGGTGCGAGTGCGCCTCGTTGGCGTCGTCGGTCGTCTGGATGTCCATGTGCTTCAGGCCATCGTGCAGCGGCTGCATCTTCGGCGAGTACGCGTCCTTCGCGGTGTGCACGCCATTGGCGTCGGGCTTGTCGATCGGGTCGCGGTAGTGCGCGGGGAGGCGGTCGAGCGCGGCGATGTTCGACGTCCACACGGTGTCACCGCCGTAGGGCGGCACGTCGACGGCGTGCAGCAGCGTGTAGCTCGGCGGGCGCTCGAGGAACGAGAAGTCGCTGTGCCACGCGCCGCCGAAGTTGAAGGCGTTCGCTTCGTCGGCCTCTTTGAGCACCTTGATGACTTCGGGGTAGTCCGGGAGCGTGCCGACGAACGGCGTCTCGCACGGTGGTCCGAAGTGGTGCGTGAACTCGGTCTGTTCACCCGGCGACAGCGACTGTTCCTTGATCACGACGACGAGGTGCTTGTCGAGCGCCTCGGTCAACTCGGCGACGACGCCGTCGATCGCCGGTGTCGTCAGTTCCTTCGCGAGGTCGACGTCGGTGATCTCGGCACCGAGCACGCCAGTGAGCGGTTGGATTCGCACGTCCGTACGGTACGCGGCGCAGCGCGCATGTGTCGGCGCGTCAGCCGTCGGGTTGCGCGCCGTTGAGCGGGATGGCGTCGATGACTTCTTGCGTGGTGTTGAACGTCGTGTCGCCGGGGAGGTCGTCGAGCGCGCGCAGGACTTCGGGATTCGCTTCGTTGTCGCGGGCGACCGCGACCAGGCGTGCTTTGTCACCGGGGAACGCGGACGGACCGAGGAAGCGTGCGATCTCGGTGCGGACGCCGACGTACGGGTCGTCTTCGGGTGTGGCCATCCTTCGCGGCTACCCGCTAGACGGCACCGGCATGCAGCGTGTCGACGATGCCGTACTGCATGGCGCGCATGGCGGCGGCGGCGCGGTTGGTGACGCCGAGCTTCGTGTAGATGCGCTCGACGTGGTTGCCGACGGTCTTCGGGCTGATCGACAGTTCCTTGGCGATCGCCTTGTTGGCGAGGCCGCGGGCCAACAGCGCTAGCACGTCGGCCTCGCGCGCCGTGAGCCCGGCGGGCCCACCCGCGCGCGTCCGCGCCGTCGGTTGTCCGGCTGCGGACAACACGGCGTCGACGGCGACAGGATCGAACGCGCCCTGTTTCAGTTCGCGCGCTGCGTCTTCGGGCGTGCGCGCCGGGCGGTGCGGACGGTCTTGGGTCATCGCGTGGTAGGCGTCGGCGGCCGCGAGGACGCGCGCCGGAACCGACAGCAGCGTCCCGCTGACCCCGCGGTGGTACCCGGTGCCGTCGGTGCGTTCGTGGTGCGTGGCTGCGAGCAACCCGACGCGCTTGAGCGGCTCGGGTCGGCTGAAGATGCGCTCCACGTAATACGAGTGCATGCGCATGCGTTCCTGCTCGCGCGAATTCAGCGGCCCCGGCTTGTTCCACAGCGACGCCGGCACGCCAAAGCGGCCGACGTCGTGCACGTGCGCGGCGCGTCGTGCGACGCGCACTTCGGCCGCGGGGACGTTCAGCGACTCGCACGCCGTCGTCACGAGCGCGGCCGTGCCGGCGCTGTGTCCGGCGAAGTAGGGGCAGCGCAGGTCGCAGAAGTCGCCGATCGCTTCGAGGGCGGCGTCGAGTTGGTCGTCGGTGAGCGTGCCCCGGCTCACGGGGTCGGCGTCGAGGATCTCGTCGACGGTGTCCTCGTCGATCCCCGTGAGCAGCGCGTCGGCGTGGGGGAGCGCGGTGGCGGTGAGAGACGGGTCGAACTGGCTGCCGCTGCGCGCCTTGACCATCGCGACGGCGTCGTCGACGCCGAGCGAGCGGGAGTACACCTCGCACGCCTCGGCGATGTGGGAGATACGCGCCGCCAACGACAGCGCGTCGCCTTCGATGTCGGACGGCACGCCTTTGCCGTCCCAGCGGGCGTACGCCTGCTGCACTCCGGCGGAGACGTCGTCGCTCAGTCCGAGCCGCGTCGCCAGCTCGCCGGCGGCGGAACAGTGCGCCGCCATCATCTCGATCATCGCCCGACCGTTCGTCATCATCATGACGGCCTTCTGCCTGCCGACAGCGCGCCCCATCATGAAGCGCATCCCCTCCATCCCGGCGAGGTTGACGAACAGCGCGTTGGCGCGAAAGTCGATGTCGTCGCCGAACACCGTCGCGGCTTCGTTGCCGTAGGTCGGGCAACCGACGTAGGTGAGGATGCTGACGTCGTACAGCGTGGCGAGTTCGTTGGCGCTCAACCCAAGGCGCTCGCCGATGCGCAGGGCGATGCGCGCCGAGCGCAGCATGTGCTCGGCCGGTTGCCCGAAGCCGAGGTCCGTCGCCAACGACAACGCCACGAGCAGTTCCGTCAGCCGGACACCCGAGTCATTCTTGGGCACGCCGCGAACCTAGATGGGGTGAATGCCTCATGTCGTGCGTCGCGCGGCGCCGCATCATCGCCCCATGCCCAAATACGTGATTGAACGAACTGTCCCCGGAGCCGGCGCCATGGACGCCGACGCTCTCGCCGCCATCGCCACCAAGTCGAACGGCGTGCTCGGCGATCTCGGCCCGCAAGTGCAGTGGCTGCACAGCTACGTGACCGACGACAAGATCACTTGTGTGTACGTCGCCGCCAACGAAGAGCTCTTGCACGAGCACGGCCGCTGCGGCGGATTCCCCGTCGACGCCGTGTACGAAGTGCGCGCCGTGATCGACCCGTCGACGGGCGACCTCGCCTAAGCGGCGTCGTTCGTCAACAGCTCGACGCGCAGCGTCGCCAGCGTCGCCGTGGAGACACCGTGGTGCGTGAGGTAACCCTCGGCGCCGCCGTATTCGTCGGCCAACCAGTCGAGCGTGTGGTCGAGGGCGCGGCGCGGCGCCGAGAGGTACGGGCGCACGGTCTCGACGTCGATGCCGGCGGCTTCGAGCTCGGGCTGCAACTCGGCGATGCGCGCTTCGCTGCGCGTGACGTTGGTGAGCTCGTAGTCGTCGAGAATGTTCTCGCGGTCGACCCCGAGGACTTCGAGCAGTAGCGCGGCGGCGATGCCGGTGCGGTCCTTGCCGGCGGTGCAGTGAAAGACCGCGGGGCGGTGTTCCGCCGACGCCAACTCGGTGATGAGACGTGCGAACACGTCGGGCCACGTCGTGAGGTTCTCGCGATAGGTCTCGGCGACGTACGTCTCGTCCCAGTTGGCGTCGGGGCCGCGCTGCGTGAACCACTCGACCAGCGACATCTCCGCCGCCTGTGGCCCGATCGGCAGGTGGACGACTTCGTGCGGAAGGCCGTGTTCGATCGTCGGCCACGTGTCGCGTTCGTGTTGGCGCCGCAGGTCGTACACGCGCTTGATGTCGAGCTTCGACAGCTCCTTCCACCCGGCGTGCGTGAGGAACGAGACGGAGTCGGCGCGGTACACCTCGTCCCACGCCGTGATGAGTCCGTCGGCCGTCGGATAGCCGCCCAGGTCGCGGAAGTTGCGCACGCCCTCGAGCGGAATGACGCGGCGCGGGTGATCGGCGGACACGCTTCCAGTTTGTCCTAGTCAGGCGCTCCAGAGATCACTCAGGGCAACCGACACCTGCGTCGGTCCGTCGAGAGGAGCGAAGTCGCCGACCGTGACCGGTCGCTCGACCGCGGTCTCGTCGAGCACGTCGCTCAGTCCCGTCAGAAATCGCGACGGCTGGCCCCACGAGTGGGCGTCGTCCTTGCCGTAGCGCCGGTGGTAGAAGCGCTGCGGATACGTCACGGTGAGCGAGTCGCGCGCGCGGGTCATGGCGACATACAGCAGCCGGCGCTCCTCGTCGACGCCGCCGGGTTCGCCGAGCGCCATGTCGGACGGGATGTTGCCGTCGCTGGCGTGGATCACGTACACCGACTGCCACTCGCCGCCCTTCGCCGAGTGGATGGTGGAGAGCACGAGCCAGTCGTCGTCGAGGTGGGGCGGGCCGACGTCGGTGGTGTTGGCCGGTGGGTCGATCGCGAGATCGGCGAGGAACGCGCCGCGCGTCTTGTGCGCGCCCGCCATCGACACCATCGCTTCCACGTCGCCCTCGCGCGTGCGCGCGTTGTACGGGTAGGCGCGCTCGAAGGCGACGTGCAGGAAGGGGAGGAGTCGTTCGATCTGGGTCGCCGGCGGTGGATCGGGGGGACCGACGCAATCGGCGAGGCACTGCTTGAGTACGCCGAGGTGTTCGACCGCCGCCGGCGGCACCAGCGTCTCGGATTCGAGGAACGTCTTGAGCGCGGCGTCGGTGCGCGCCGTCACGCCGAGATCGTCGGCGATGCGACGCGCCCAGCCGGGCCCGACTCCTTCGAGAAGCCCGAAGACGCGGTGCCACGCCAACTCGTCGGTCGGGTTGTCGAGGATGCGCAGCAGCGCCAGCGTGTCCTTCACGTGCGCCGTCTCGAGGAACTTGAGTCCGCCGAACTTGACGAACGGGATGTTGCGGCGACCGAGTTCGATTTCGAGGCCGTCGGAGTGGTGGCCGGTCCGGAACAGCACCGCCTGGTTCATCAGCGGGACGCCCTTCTCCCGCTCTTCGAGGACGGCGTCGCAGATGACGTTCGCTTGCGTCTGCTCGTCGTCGCACCGAACAAGCTTCGGGCGGCGGTCGCCGGTGCGATCGGTCCACAACGTGCGCGGGTACTTCTGCGGCGCCTTGTCGAGCATGGTGTTGGCCGCGTGCAGGATCGGTGGGATCGATCGGTAGTTCTGCTCGAGCGTGACGACGGTGCAGTCGTCGAAGCGATCAGGGAAGCCGAACATGACGTCGGGAGTCGCGGCGCGGAAGCCGTAGATCGCCTGCGCGTCGTCGCCGACCGCGGTGATGGCGGCGTGACCGGCGCTGCAGTGCGCCGCCAGGATGTCGCCCTGCACGGTGTTCACGTCCTGCACTTCGTCGACGAGCAGATGATCGAACATGGCGCGCAGGCGCGCGCCGGCGGGGCTGACGGCGAGCGCGCGCCAGTAGAGCAACAAGTCGTCGAAATCGATGACGTTCGTCTGTTGCTTGCGCGTCGCGTACTCGGCGAACACTTCGCGCATCGCGTCGAGGTCGCCGCGACACCACGGAAAGAAGTCGGCGAGCGTGTCCGAAAGCGGCGTCTGCGCATTGGCGACGCGCGAGTAGATCGCCTGCAGCGTGTCCTTGCGCGGGAACCGGCGGTCGCCCTTGCCGAGTCCCATGTCGACACGCACCAGCCCCATCAGATCGACGGCGTCACCGGCGTCGAGCACCGTGAAGCCCGGCTTGAGACCGATCACCTCGGCGTGCTGCTGCAACAGCCGGTGCGCGACGGCGTGGAACGTGCCACCCCAGACGCGTCCCGCGGCGTTGGGATCGGCGTGGCGCGCCGCACGGGCGATCAATTCGTGCGCGGCGCGACGAGAGAACGTCAGCAGCAGGAGGCGGGAGGGATCTGCGCCCTTTTCGATGAGGCGAGCGAGGCGCGCCGCCAGCGTCGTGGTCTTGCCGGTGCCGGCACCGGCCACGATGAGCAACGCCCGCCCCTCATGCTCGACGGCTGTGCGCTGCGCATCGTTAAGTCCGAACATGTGTTCGGAGTGTAGCGACTACTGCGCTGCGGTGAGGGCACGGCGGATGTCGGGCGCGATGTTCTTGTCGCTGTTGCCGCGAGTGATCACAGAGACGACGTTGTGTCGGGCGTCGAGAATGAACGCCGTCGGGACGCTGGCGAGGTGCCAGTCGCCGTCGGCCTGCGCGCGCGGTTCGAGGATCGTCGGGACCGTGAGCTTCAGCGTCTTCGCCGCGGCAGCCGGCGTCTCGAACCCTTTGCCACCCTTCAGACCGGCGTCGATCGCCACGGCGACGATCTGCACGGAGTCACCGATGCTTTGTTGCAGCGCGTTGATCCCGGGCATGTCGTGCTGGCAGTGCGGGCACGAGTTCAACCAGAACACGACGGCCGTCGGTTTGCCGACGTACGACGCCAGCGACAGCTCGCCCGGTCCCGTCAGGTTCTTGCCGGTGATCGCCGGAGCCGGCGCGCCGACCAAGTCCTTCGGATCCGCCGAGCCTGCGCGGCACGACGACCCCGTCGAGCAGCCCGCGGCCGTCGTAGTTGTCGGCGCGGTGTAGTCGTCGCCTTTTCCGCAGCCTGCGAGTGCGGCAAGAGCGGCGACGGCGACGATTGCGGAGAGACGGCGATGAGTTTTGAGCATGGTCCGAGCGTGCATCACGTCGCACGTGCGCGCATCGGGGCCAACCCCGATCACTTTGATCCGGGAGCGCCTTGATGCGCGCGACTCCGACGGCGATGCAAGGTATGGGCGTGCGGCGCAACCAGGCTTGGGTGATCGCGGTTGTGTTCGTCGTCGTGACGGCGTTCGCGGTCGGGGGCGTCCTGGTGCAGCTCCGCGACGACTCCGTCGCGACGGTTGCGTTGAATTTCGCTGCTGGCTACGCGTTCGTGCTCGCGGGTGCCATTGCGTGGCGCCGCCGCCCCGAGAGTCGCTTCGGTGTGTTGATGATGGTCGCCGGCGCGTTGTGGTTCATCGGGAGTTACGGTCCCGCCAACGTCATTGCGGTTCCTTCCCTCGCCGCGTCGTTCGAAGGGTTCGCGGCCATAGCGATTTCTCATCTGGCGCTGGCGTACCCCGACGGGCGGTTGGCGGGTCGCGTTGAGCGCGCGGTGATCACGTTCGGTTACGTCGCGGTCGGCGCAGTGAGCGTCGCAACGCTCCTGGCGTTCAACCCGCGCCGCGACTTCCAGTGTCAGTGCCCGGTCGCACCCTTCGGTGTCTTCACGAACCCCGGCTTCGTCAATCATCACCGGGAACTCAAGGACTACCTCGCGGGCGCGGTCGTCGTCGCGACAGTCGCGCTGATCGTCAAGCGCATTCGCCGGTCGAACGTCACACAGCGTTGGCTGCTGGCGCCGTTGTGGGTTGTGGCCGCGGTGGCCGGGCTCACGTTCCTCACGCGCGTGACGTCGAGTTCGCTGCATCTATCCGACACGACGACGACCCGCGTCGACCAACTCGTCAACGTGATGAGCCTCCTCATCCCCGCCGCCTTCCTGGTCGGGTTGTTCCGCATGCACATGGAGGTGTCGCCCATCGGCGACCTCGTGCTGTCGCTGGGCAAGCGTGAAGGAGCGGAGGGCCTTCAACCGGCGCTGGCGCGCGCGCTGCGTGACCCGTCGGTGGACGTCGCGTACTGGCTGCCCGAACGCAACGGCTACTTCGACCGTTCCGGTCACGAGGTTGCGCTGCCGGATCCGACGAGTGACCGCGCGGCGACGATGATCGAGCGCAGTGGCGAGCCGGTCGCGGTCATCGTGCACGACCGCGCGCTGCTCGAGAACCCGCGGCTCGTCGAGGTGGCGACCGCGGCGACAGGAATGTCGCTCGAGAACGAACGCCTGCAAGCGGAGCTGCGCGCCCAGATCGACGAGGTTCAGGCGTCGCGCAAGCGCATCATCGACGCCGGCGACCAGGCGCGGCGCAAGATCGAGCGCGACTTGCACGACGGCGCGCAGCAGCGTCTCGTCGCCCTCGCGATCTCGCTGCGCATGTCCAGCCAGGAGGCGGCCGAGTCACGCGACTTCGATGCCGGCGCGGCGTTTGACGCGGCGGCGACGGAGTTGCGGCTTGCGACTCAGGAGTTGCGCGATCTGGCGCACGGCATTCATCCGGCGATCCTCACCGAACGCGGGTTGGCGCCCGCGGTCGAACGCGTCGCCGAACGCGCGCCGGTGCCCGTGAGCGTCGACATCGACGACGAGCGCTATCCCGCGTCGGTGGAGGCGACGGCCTACTTCGTCATCGTCGAAGCCCTCGCCAACGTGGCGAAACACGCGCAGGCGAACGCGGTGACGGCGCGCGCGGAACGCCGCGACGGAGTCCTCGTCGTCGAGGTCTGCGACGACGGGGTAGGTGGGGCCGACGAAGCGGGCGGCACCGGCATGGTCGGATTGCGCGACCGCGTCGGCGCGCTCGGCGGGCGCGTCGAACTCTCCAGCCCCGTCGGTCACGGGACGCGGCTTCGGGTCGAGTTGCCGTACTCGTAGGCTCACCGCGGATGGAAGCTGTGGGGCAGTTGCGCGTCGTCATCGCCGAGGACTCCGTGCTGCTGCGTGAGGGCATCGCCCGCGTGGTCACAGCAGCCGGGATGGAAGTGACCGGAGAGGCGGGCGACTACGACGGCCTCATGGCGCTCGTCGGCGGTACCGACCTTCCTGACGTCGTGATCACCGACATTCGGATGCCGCCGACCCGCACCGACGAGGGCATTCGCGCCGCGTTGGAGATCCGGGCGAAGTATCCGGACGTCGCGGTGCTCGTGTTGTCGCAATACCTCGAAACCGCGTACGCCGTCACCCTGCTGGGCGACGGCGCACGCGGCGTCGGCTATCTCCTCAAGGATCGCGTCGCCGACGTCGACGAGTTGGTCGACGCCGTCCGTCGCGTCGCGCAGGGCGGCTCCGTGGTCGATCCCGAAGTTGTGGAGCGTCTCGTCGCGAAGCGTCGCGGCGCCAGCGCGCTCGACTCCATCACCGCGCGCGAGCGCGACGTGTTGGAGCTGATGGCACAAGGCCGCAGCAACTCCGCGATCTGTGAACGACTCACGCTGAGCCCGAAGACGTTGGAAACCCACGTGCGCAGCATCTTCAACAAGCTCGACATCAACGCCGAGCCCGACGACCACCGCCGCGTGCTCGCGGTGCTGACCTACCTCCGCGAGGCGTGAGTCGGCAGGGTTCTACGTCGCTTTGAGCGTGCCGCCCATGCCGCTCGGGGCGTGGAGCAAACAGACGTAGCTGTACGTGCCCGCCTTCGGAACGACGAAGGTGAAGCTCCGCGCCGCCTCCGGCGGACCCTGCCCCGGCGGGGCGTTCGGGGGCAGCCAGCCGGTGTTGAACGCGTCGGTAGCGTTCAGCGTTTGCGGGCTCGGTCCGGGCGAGGGCTTCATCGCTTCGGGCGACTCAGGATTCTGCGGCAACTCCTTCGTGCCCTTGAACGACGCGGTGTGCGGCGCGTTCGAGTTGTTGAGGAACACCACCTTGTCGCCGGCCTTGATGTCGGCGTTCGCCGGCTGGAACGCCAGCACGTCGGTGTGTTGCGAACCGCCGCCCATCTGAATGGTCCACGTGTTCGTGCCGTCGCCGTTGGCGGTCTTCTTCACGGGCGCCTCGGTCAGCGCATTCTTCGCGGCCCGGCCTTCGGTCAGCCACTTCGCCTGTTCGGTCTTCGCCCGCCCGTCGATCGCGGACTGCGAGTCCGCCGTGGTGGCGTCGTCGACGACCTTGACCGTTCCCAGCATGCCGGGATGCAGGAGGCAGTAGTAGTTGTAGGAACCGGCCTTCGAGAACGTCAGCGAGTACGTCTCAGGCTTCGGTCCGGTCGGGAAAATCGTGGAACTGAACGACTGCGTGCCGTCGTACGCGCCAGTCGTCGCCTTCTCGCGCAACGCCGCGGCAGCGGGATCGCTCGGCGGCGGCGGCGTCTTGCCCGCCGGCAGGAACGTCACGGTATGGGGCTCGGAGCCGGGCGCCGTCCACTCGACGGCCGCTCCCGTTTTTACGGTGATCGACGCCGGCAAGAACGCCAGCACCGCGATGTTGCGGTCCTTAGGATCGTTCACTCCTGCCTGGACCTTCGCCGTACTCGGCGCCGGACCCTTCGCTGCGGTCGTCGCCGCCGACTTGTCGGACGAATCCTTGCCGCCGCATGCCACCAACGTCATCGCCACCACTCCGAGCGCGATGGCCAATGTGCTTTTTCTCATGGTTGCACCTCCTGGGCGGATCGTAGACCTCGCGAATTGTGCGCATCAGAGATGCTTGCGCAGAAACGCGATCGCGTCTTCGACGCTCGAGACGTCGCGCGCGTGCAGCGTCCAACCCCACGGGTCGTCGAAGCTCGACGCGTCGCTGCGGTCCCACGGACCGACGTAGAGGTAGGGCTCGGGATACGTGTCGTCGCCGGGCGAGCCGCCGTAGTTGCAGTTGCCGAACTCCGTCGCCAGGTCGAAGTGCTCGGGCCAGATCTGCTGCGGCGCGGCGTCGGGCGGCGCCACCGATTGCAGCGCCACGGCGACGAGCCCGTACCAGTCGGCGAGGCCCTGCGCGCTGCGGGCGTCGACCGTGAGTGGCGCGTCGTCGAGTGGTGTGTTGGCGGCGTACGGCAGGTCGATGTCGGTGCGCGCGCCGAGTTCGCGCAGGGTGGCGCCGTCGATGGCGACGCCGTCGAGCTTGCCGTCGCGACAGATGAGGCGGCGACCGTCGAACTCTTGCGTCGCGAACCCGCCGGTGTGGGCGCGCAATCCGATCTTGCCGATCGCCGCGTACGACGCCTTCGCCATCACGTGTTCGGCCACCTTGTGCAGTGACTGACGGGTATCGGCGTAGGCGCTCATTGCGTGGCGAGGTCGACCCGCTCACGATTGGCGGGTCGTTCCTTCTTCAGTACGTCGATCACGACGCGCGTTACAACGTCCGGCGACACAGGGGCGCGCCCGGTGAGCGCCGGCGTGATCGGCGCCTGGCCTTGGTAGCCGACGCAGAAGGGCGACATTCCGTACGTGACGGGCGTTGTGCGGGGCACGGTCCCTTCGCCCACGGGCACGTCGCCGTACCGCAGCGCGATATCCGCCCCGCCGAAGCCGTTGGGAGCGCTGGTCATCACCGCGACGGATTTGCCCGGCGGCAGCTCGACCGACGCCGACACCGTTGTCGTCTCGGTGCCGACGAAGTTGTAGGCGTAGTGCAGTCGTCTGTTCTTGAGATACAGCGCGTAGCCGCCGGACAGTGAACCGTGGGCGACGATGACGCCGTCGAGGTCACCGTCGGCGGGCACGTCGAGCTCCGCCTGAATCCTGTGGGCGCGTCCCTTCAGGTTCGGCGCCACGTCCTCCGACATCGGGCCGATGCCCGGATAGAAGACGTACTGGTGGCGACGGAAGCGGCGGTCGTGACCGACGACCGGCTGATTGTTGAGCGGCAGCACTTGGTACTTCTCGGCTTCGGTCCACCACAGCGCCTTCATCTCTTCCAGCTTCTCCGGCTCGGACGCCGCGCAGTCGTGCACCTCGGCGAAGTCGACGGCGACGTGGTACAGCTCCCACACGTCGTCGTCGAACGGCTTCGTCACGTCGGTGCCGTCGTACACCGTGAAGACACCGGGGTGGTAGACGACCGCTTTCCACCCGTCGTGATAGAGCGCGCGACTGCCGAGCATCTCGTAGTACTGCGTCACGCGCGTTTCGGAGCCGGCGAAGGACGTGCCCTCGATCGGCGATTGGTCGATGCCGTTGATCGTTGCGGGCGCGGCGACGTCGAGCCATTCGAGCAGCGTGGGCATCACGTCGATGGCGTGCACGTACTGGTGGCGGGTTTCACCGGTCCGGCCGAGCCGCGCCGGCCAGTGCACGATCAGCGGATCGGCGACGCCGCCTTCGTGTGTGTCGCGCTTGAACCGCTTGAGCGGGGTATTGCCCGCCCACGCCCAACCCCACGGGTAGTGGTTGAAGGCGTTCGGTCCGCCAAGCAGGTCGATGCGCGTCAAGTTCTCTTCCATCGACTCGGGCACGAAGTTGAAGAAGTAGCTCTCGTTGAACGAACCGCGCGCGCCGCCTTCGGCGGACGCGCCGTTGTCCGACATGACGATGAAGATGGTGTTGTCGAGTTCGCCCGTCGACTCGACGAAGTCCACGATGCG
>JBEEFR010000002.1:0-9802 GCA_041166285.1 Actinomycetota bacterium
CCTCGGTGTGTCCGACACGGCCACCGAGAAGGAAGTCACGCGCGCGTACCGCAAGCTGGCGAAGCAGTTCCATCCCGACGCCAACCCCGGCGACACCGCGGCGGAGACGCGCTTCAAGCAGATCTCCGAGGCCTACGACGTCGTCGGCGACGAGCAGCGGCGCAAGGAGTACGACGAGTTCCGTCGCCTCGGTCCCGTCGGCGGGATGTTCGGCGGTGGTGGCGGCGGTGGCTTCAACAGCAACTTCCACGTCGACGACCTGAGCGATCTGCTCGGGGGCCTGTTCAATCGCGGGCGCGGACGCAGCGGTCCGGCCCCGACGACCGGACCCCAGCGCGGCAGTGACCTCGCGGCCGAACTGCACTTGTCGTTCGTCGACGCTGTGCAGGGCATCACGACCCAGGTTCACGTCAACAGCGACGCCAGCTGTCACGTGTGCAGCGGCACCGGCGCCGCGCCCGGGACTTCGCCGGTGATCTGCCCGACGTGCGGCGGCCGCGGCGTGATCTCCGACGACCAAGGCATGTTCAGCTTCAGCCAAACGTGTCGCACCTGCGGCGGCAGCGGCATGAAGATCGAAACGCCGTGCGGTAACTGCCACGGATCCGGTGTCGAGCAGCGCGCTCGCCAGGTGAAGGTGCGCATTCCTGCAGGCGTCACGAACGGCCAGCGCATTCGACTGAAGGGCCGCGGCGCCGCCGGCCGCAACGGCGGGCCCGCGGGCGACCTGTACGTGACCGTGCGCGTCGGGCGTCACCCGCTGTTCGGCCGCACCGACCGCAACCTGACGGTGAACGTGCCGGTGACGTTCACCGAAGCGGCGCTCGGTACGACGGTAAAGGTGCCCACGCTCACCGATCCGGTAACTGTGCGGATTCCTTCGGGCACGCAGCCCGGCGCCGTGCTGCGGGTGCGCGGGCGCGGCGTACCCGCTGAGAACAGCAAGTCCGCCGGCGACCTGCTGGTCACCGTGCAGGTGTCCACCCCGAAAGATCTGACCGACGACACGAAGGCGGCGATCGAAGCACTCGCCGCCGCCGACCCCGACGAGGGCGCACGCCTTCGTTCCCATTTAGGCGTGTAGGAGGCAACGATGACCTTTGGCGAGATGAGCGACGAGCGGCGACGGGCCGTGTATGTCATTTCGGTGGCAGCCGAGTTGGCCGGCGTCCACCCGCAGACCCTGCGGATCTACGAGCGCCGCGGGCTCGTGGGCCCGGCGCGCACCGGCGGCGGCTCCCGCCGCTACAGCGACGAGGACATCGCGCTGCTGCGCCGCATCCAGCAGCTGACCGCGGAGGGCCACAACCTCGAAGGCGTCCGCCGCATCCTCGAACTCGAAGCGGAAAACGAGCGGCTTCGCACCGAGCTGTCGCGCCTGCAACAGCAGTACCGCCGCGACCTCGTGCCGTTCAAGGATTCCCCCACGCAGTTCCGCCCGCCGCGCAGCTGACCGTCTCACCGCCATTGGTGGTTGACGACCGACGACGACGGGGTATTTCCTCGCGTGTCAGTAACGCATGGAGTTTGGCTGCTCGACGATCGCTACGAGGTGGGCGAGGTCATCGGGCGCGGCGGCATGGGCCAGGTGCACAGGGCCCACGACCTGCGCCTGCGCCGTGACGTCGCCATCAAGTTCCTGCGCGCCGACCTCGCGGCGCAGCCCGACGCGCGGAAGCGCTTTGACGACGAGGCCCGCAATGCGGCGCGCCTGACGCACCCGAACGTGGTGTTGGTGCTCGACACCGGCGAGCACGACGGCACGCCGTACCTCGTGATGGAGTGCTTGCCCGGTCGCACCCTGAAAGACGAACTCGCCGAAGGACCGCTGGCGCCGGCTCGGGCGACGTGGGTTGCCCGCGACGTTCTCGCCGGTCTCGCAGCGGCGCACGAGATCGGCATCGTGCACCGCGACGTCGCACCGCGGAACATCCTGATGACCGAGACCGGCCGCGCCAAGATCGCCGATTTCGGTATCGCCAAGGCCGCGGAATCGCAGTCGGTCACCGTGGTCGGCCAAGTCCTCGGTACTCCCGCCTACGTCGCTCCGGAGCGCCTCCGCGGTGAGCCGGCGACTCCCGCGGCCGACGTGTACGGCTTGGGGGCCACGCTCTACGAAGCCGTCAGCGGCAAGCCGCCGTTCACCGGCGACTCCGCGGTCGCGATCGCGCAGCAGGCCGTTTCGACCCGGCCCGAGCGCCTCGAACAGTTGCGTCCGGATCTGCCGCTCGACCTCGTCGCCACCATCGACCACGCCATGGATCCCGATCCCGCAAAGCGACCGACCGCCGAAGAACTCGGCGCCAGCCTCGCCGGAGAACAGGAGCTGTCGGCGGAGACGACCACTATCCCCGTTGCGGGGCCGCTCGCCGACACGGGTGCGGCGACGGTCGCGTCGCCCGTCGTGACGCCCGCGGCTCGCACCGCGCGCAGCTGGGACGAGCGACGCGTCGTTCTCGCGACCGTTGTCATCGCGGTCGCGATCGGGTTGTTCCTGCTGGCGCTGTCAGACCACGCGGGCTCGGGCGGGACGCCGGACCGCGCCGAGCAGACGACCGTGCCCACCACCGCGCCACCGCCGCCGACGACGGCCGCAACACGCGTCACCTCCGGAGTCCGGGCAGTCGTGACGAACGCGCCGCAAGTCGTCGTCCGTCACGAAAGCCCCAAAGGCGGCGGCGGAAAGCATCGCAAGCGCTAAACGCGTACCGCACAACGCCGATCGGCCTAAGTCGCGCGGAATTTGATGACCGGATACGCGACTTCTTGATCTTCCTGCCGATCAAAAGTCCGTGACCTTCCGGTTGGTGTCCGACTCTGAAGTCCGGCAAGGCACGATCCGCGTCGTCATCGCGGAAGACCACGCCTTGGTGCTCGAAGCAATCAAGGGACGGTTGGCGCTCGACCAAACAATTCAAATCGTCGCAACGGTCACGACCGGCGAGGAATTGGTCGAGCGCTATGACGACTTGAAACCTGACGTCGTGCTGACCGACATCGGCATGCCGGGAATGTCGGGGATCGAGGCCACGGAGAAGATCCGCGGGTTGAACCCGGCGGCACGCGTCCTGTGCCTGTCGGGATACGACGACCGCGAGACGATTGCGCACGCGGTAGCCGCGGGTGCGTCGGGCTTCGTCGTGAAGACGATCCGCCCGCAGGAACTGTGCGACGTCGTGCGCAAGGTGCACCGCGGCGAACTCGTCTTCGACCAGGCGGCGACCGAGGCGCTGATGGCCGAAGTGCGTTCGCCGTCGGTTGGTAAGCAGGACACGACGAGTCCGCTGTCAGCGCGCGAGCTCGAGATTCTCGACCTCGTCGCCCAAGACCTCACGAACGCCGAGATCGCCGAGGCGCTGTTCATTTCCCCGCTCACCGTCAAGACCCACGTCGAGCGCATTCTGGCCAAGCTGGGTGTGCGAGGGCGCGTCGGCGCGGTGCGGCAAGGAATTGCGCTCGGGGTTTTGCACTAGTCCTCAAATCGGCCTCCCCCGATCCGACTAGTTACTTGGGAGGTTGAAACGATGGAAGAACTGGCAACGATTCTGCGGCGTGAGCGCTGGCTGCTCTCAACTCTGGTGTTCCGGCTCACCGAGCTGCAACACCTGTTGGAGGCCGACGACTCGCGCTTTTTGGGTTGGGCTTCGGCCGAGGTCGAAGACGCCGCAGCCCGAGTCCGCGAAGCCGACTTGATGCGCGCCGCGGTCAGCAGCGGCACGGTCGAGGTGCGCGAGCCCTACGGCGAGATCATCGCCGAACACGAACGCGTCATCGCCGAACTGGTGGTGGAGGTGCGCTCGCTGAGTCACGGCAACGCGCGGCTCGCGTCCGACGCCATCGCGGCGTTCGGCGACACCGCCGACCTCGACGCCGAACTCGCCCAGGTCGGCTACCGAACCGCGCTCGCCGCCACCGAGCAGCTGCGACTGCAGACGCTGACCGATTTCGTCCGGTAAGGACGACCAAAGCGTCAAAAAGACGCGGGCGAGTCCGATGAGACAGCGTGATCTGTGTCACTCGCCTCAACGGAACTGAAGTAGTCGTCAACGCCGATCTGATCGAGACGGTCGAGGCAACGCCCGAGACCGTCATCACGCTCGTCGACGGCAAGCAGTACTTCGTGATCGACACGACCGAACAGGTCGTCGAACGCATTCGCTTGTTCCGGGCCGCGGTGATCCGCGACGTCGACGAGCCGCAGGTCGCGCCGCCGGCGCCGCCGACGCTGTACGTGCTGCCGAGGACTAGCGATCAGTAGCCCGCTACACCGTCCGGCGTAGTTCCAAAGTCCCTCGGCAAAGGACCTTTGGTCAGCTGTTGCCAATTCGTTGGGACGTCGATGGGTCCTCGTCGAGCCCCCACCACGGGGGGCTCCCACGAGGAGATCGAAACCAATGCCGGACAAAGCAGAAGCAGATCGCTTGATCGAGGAGTACCTGCCGCTGGTAGGCCACGTCGTCACCCAGGTGGCGGTGCAGTTCCCTCGCCACGTCGACCTCGGTGAGCTCAACTCGGCAGGCACAATGGGTCTTGTCGAAGCGGCGTACCGCTACGAGCCCGACCGCGGTGTGCCCTTCCGTCACTTCGCCGGTCACCGCATCCGCGGCGCCATCCTCGACTTCGTCCGCAAGATGGACTGGGCGCCGCGCTCCGTGCGCGAAGACGCCCGCCGCGTCGACAAGGCACGCACCGACATCGCCGGCGCGACGGGCTCGAACCCGTCGCGGGAAGCACTTTCCGAAGCGCTCGGCATGAGCAGCGCCGAGGTGCACAACATCGAAGCTCGCGCGTCCCGCGCGCTGCTGCTGTCGCTCGACGCCCCCGTGGGCGACGCCCAGGGCGACGAAAGCGGCATGTCCGAGTCGCTGTGCGACAACACGCTCGTCGAGCCCTCCGAGGTCCTCGAGATCCGTGAGATGCATGGCTACCTCCGCGACGCCGTCGCATCACTGCCCGCCAAGCACAGCCTCGTCGTGCAAAAGACGTACCTCGAAGACGTCCCGGCGCAGGACGTCGCCGCCGAACTCCGCATCTCAGTGTCGCGTGTGTCGCAGCTGCGCACCGAAGCTCTGGAGATGCTGCGCGACGGCCTTACCGCACAATTCGCCGACGGCGACGACGCCGAAGCTGAGGCCGCCGCCAGCAAGGGCCGGGTTGCCCGCCGCAAGGCTTCGTATGCCGCAGCGATCGCCACCCGCTCCGCGTGGCGTGACCGCGTGGCCGCCTCAGCTGCGGACCAGTCGACCGCCCGTAACGCGAACCTCGCCTGACGCTTTTCAGGACCGCGCGCGCGGGCGATTAAGAATCCCGCATGCCTCGACGACCGGTGCCCGGCATCTTCTGCCTCGAAGGCCTCTGGTCGCCGCGCCTTACTGACCAGGCGAACGTGAAGCCACTGCTCGAGTTGCTCGAGCAGCACAAGAAGGTGCGCTTCCTCCACTGGCGTATCTCGTCGATCCCCGAGTTGGAGTCGACGGTGTCGAAGTGGCCCCAACGCCAGTACGAACGCTTCTCGCTCGGGTACTTCGGATTCCACGGAGTCCCCGGGCGTCTCCTCATCGGGCGGCGCTACATCACGCTCGAGCAGATGGGCGACGTGCTCGCGGGCCAGTGCACCGGCAAAACGCTGTACTTCGGCTCGTGCGGCGTCCTCGGCATCAAGCCGGCCGAAATCGAGCAGTTCCGTCGCCGCACGAAGGCGCGCTGCGTCATCGGCTTCAAGGAACAGGACGTCGACTGGATGGTCTCCGCCGCGTTCGACCTGATGCTGTTCGACGCGCTCACGCATTACCAGCGCATGGACGCCGTCGACCGGTACATGAAGCGCAACCAGCCGGCGTTGGTGAAGCAACTCGGATTCCGGATGTATTACGGCTAGGGGTGTCCTCTGGGCGTCGTCGCGTTCGTAGGAATAGAAACGAACCGAGGAGGACACCAAATGCCGCAGTACCTACTTTCCGTGTGGGGCCCCGAGATGACCGCAGAGCAGCAGGCGGAGTACATGAAGTCGGGCGCGTTCGAAGCCACCGGCAAGCTCAACGACGAACTGGTCGCGTCGGGCAACTTCGTGTTCGCCAACGGCCTCGAGCCGCTCCACAGCGCGACGGTCGTGCGCGCCAACGACAACGGCGACGTCGTCGTGACCGACGGCCCGTACGTCGAGACCAAGGAGTACATGGGCGGCTTCTGGGTGCTCGAGTGCGCCGACCTCGACGAAGCGCTGGCGATCGCCAAGCGCGCCACCGTCGCCTGCCAGGGACCCGTCGAGGTCCGCCCCTTCCAGTCCGAACCCCCGGTCAGCGGTTGATCGAAGAAGTCTTCCGGACCGAGTTCGGATCCGCCGTTGCCACGCTGGTCCGCCTCTTCGGCGACATCGACGTCGCGGAGGAGGCGGTTCAGGACGCGTTCGTCGTCGCCATGGACAAGTGGGCGACCGACGGCGTGCCTCCGAACCCCGGCGGCTGGATCGTGACCACGGCGAAGCGCAAGGCGCTCGACAAGTTGCGCCGCGAGTCCACTCGTGGACAGCGCGAGACCCGCGCCGTCGTCGAGGCGACCGTTCCCGAAGACACCGAGCCCGACATGGACGACGACTCCGCTCTGCCCGACGATCGGCTGCGACTGATCTTCACGTGCTGTCACCCGGCGCTGGCGCCGGCGTCACAGGTCGCGCTCACGCTGCGGCTGCTCGGGGGATTGGAGTGTCCGGAAATCGCGCGGGCGTTCCTCGTCCCCGAAGAGACGATGGCCAAGCGGTTGGTGCGCGCCAAGGCGAAGATCCGCGACGCGCACATCCCGTACCGCGTGCCGTCCGACGAGGAGCTGCCCGACCGGCTGCGGTACGTGCTGCAGGTCATCTATCTCGTGTTCAACGAGGGCTACAGCGCGTCGTCCGGCGCGTTGCAACGCACCGACCTGTGCGACGAAGCCATCCGGTTGGCACGCGTGTGCAGCGAGCTGATGCCCGACGAGCCGGAGGTGTTCGGCTTGCTGGCGCTGATGCTGTTGATTAGCTCGCGCCGCGACACCCGGGTCGACGCCAACGGCGATCTGGTGCTACTGCCCGACCAGGACCGTTCGCTGTGGTCGCGCGATCGGATTGACGAAGGTCTGGCGTTGGTGCGCGCGTTGCTGCGACGCAACCAGCCCGGTCCGTACCAAATCCAGGCGGCGATCAACGCGGTGCATTCGTCGGCGCCGACCGCGGCCGACACGGACTGGTCGCAGATCGTCGCGTTGTACGACCAGTTGACGGTGTTCACGCCGACGCCAGTCGTCGCGCTGAATCGTGGCGCCGCGATCGCCGAACGCGACGGCGCCGAGGCCGGGCTGGCCGCGCTCGAACCGTTGGCCGACGCGCTTCACGCGTACCACCCGTTCCACGTCGCCCGCGCCGAGCTGTTGTCGCGCCTCGGTCGAGCGGAGGCCGCCGCGGCGGCGTACCGCCGCGCGCTCGAACTCGTCGGCAACGACGACGAACGCCGCTTCCTCGAACGCCGCCTACGCGCTCTGTAACGCGGCCAACCGCAGATCCTCAGGGAACGAGGTCGTCCGGGGTGTCGACGTCGTTCGACCACTTGCCGCCGCCGAGCGCGACGGTGACGACTCGCAGACATGCGAACGCGCGCTTGGGGCTGCGTTCACCATTGGCGAACGCGGCTTCCAGCGGCGCCAGCGCCGACGGCACGAAGGCGGCGAACAGGTGCTGTTCGGAAACTGCGACGTCGGCATCGTCGCCGAGCGCGGCGATCACGGCTGCGACGTGCGGCGGCTCGATCCAGGGCATGTCGCACGGCGCGACGACGAGGCGTTCGGCGCCCGCCCATCGCAGCGCGGTGATGATGGCGCCGAGCGGACCCTCGCCGGGATAGAGATCCGGCACGTCGTCGCCGACGCGCACGACCGTGCGCGCCCCGCCGGCGCGCAGTGCGGCCGCGACTCGCTCTGCCATGGCGACGCCGTCGACTTCCACCAACGCCTTGTCGCGGCCCATGCGCGTGCTGGCGCCACCGGTGAGAACAGCGCCGAGCACGCGTCTGACGCTAGGCGTACCTTCGGAGCATGACGTTCCCGCATCAGCCCGAAGAGATCACGGCGGAGTGGCTGGCCGACAAGATCGGCGCGCCCGTCGCCAGTTTCGAAATCGAACAGATCGGCGTCGGCGTCGGCTTGCTGGGGAGGCTTTACCGCGTCACGTTGCACGGCGACGACGCGACGCCCAAGACGGTCGTCGCCAAGTTCCCGACGCTCGACGAAGGCGCGCGGGCGAACGTCGCCCACCCG
Source organism: Actinomycetota bacterium (assembly GCA_041166285.1). Taxonomy (GTDB): domain Bacteria; phylum Actinomycetota; class Acidimicrobiia; order Acidimicrobiales; family JACCXE01; genus JACCXE01. The sequence continues at coordinate 8,284 of JBEEFR010000002.1, forward strand.
CTCGGCTTCTACGCCAACGAGATCAACTTCTATACCGAAGGCGCCGCGCTGGCCCCGGTCGCCACCGCGAAGGTGTACGCCGCGGACTTCGACGACGCGACGCACGACTTCGTCTTGCTCGTCGAGGACATCGGGGACCGCCGCAGCGCCGACCAGAACGTCGGCTGCAGCGTCGCCGACGCCGAAGTCGCCGTCGAGCAACTCGCCAACCTGCATGCGCAGTGGTGGGACTCCGACTTCGCCGACATCCCGTGGGTGAAGTCGTACCTGCTGCCGCCGTACCCGCAGGTCATCCAAGCGATCTTCGCCAACGCGTGGCCGACGGCGCGCGACGTCCTCGCCGAAGCGATGCCCGATCACGTGCGCGACTTCGGCGATCGTTTCCCGGCGCTCGTCGACTGGTTCCTCGCCGAAGCGAGCGTGCCGCCCTACACGTTCTGTCACGGCGACTACCGGCTCGACAACCTCTTCTTCGCTGCGTCACCGGACCACGCGCCGTTGACCGTGCTCGACTGGCAGATCGCGTTCAAGGGCAACGGCGCGTACGACTTGGCGTACTTCATCACGCAGAGCCTTTCGACCGAGGACCGCCGCGCCAACGAGAAGGCGCTCATCGAGCGTTACCTCGGCGTGCTGAAGGACAAGGGCATCGAGGTCGACCGCGACGCGTTCGACCGCGCGTACGCGCGCACGGTCGCCTACTGCTTCATCTATCCGATCGCGGCGACAGGCCAGATCGAGATCACCAACGAGCGTCACCTCGAACTGCTGCACATGCTCTACGACCGCTCGGTCGCGGCGATCGAGGACTGGAACGCGCTGGCGGACCTGCCCGCTCAGTAGTCGAGCGTGAAGGTTTGCGGCGCGCAGACGCCGCCCGCCGGGAACACCGCGCTGATGGCGATCGTCCAGTCGCGCTTGTCTTCGCTGACGGTGAACTTCGTCGTCGCCTGACCGGCGCCGTCGGTGGTCGTGGTGTGCGCCGCGGTCGGCGAATCGGGCCCGGCGAAGTCGGCGAGGATCGTCACGGTCTCGTTCGGGCGGCGCGCGACGTCGAGGTACATCGTCACTTCGTTCGACGACCCGTCGTCGACGCGAATCGCGTCCCACTGCCACCCGCACGATTCGGACTTGCCGGTCGCTCGGGGCGTTGTGGTGGCCGGGCGGGGCACGGCGGTCGTCGGGGGCGCGGTGAGTTGCGGCGCGGTGACACGCGGCGCAGTGGCACGCGGCGCGACGGTCGTCGTGATTCGCGGCGCTGCGGTCGTCGGAGGAAGCGGCGCCGTTGTCGTGGTCGACGGCGCGGCGGTCGTCGGCGCGGCTGCGGGGGCGCCGGCGGCGAGCACTGGCTGCGACGGTGCGGTGTTGACGGCGGCGAGCGCGACGATGCTCATCGCGCCCAATGCGAGTGCGGCCGGCAACAGACCACGCGGGATGCGCATTTGGACCTATCGGTCAACCCGGCCCCGCCCGTTAGGTGAATCGCGCGCGCAACGTACGCTTTCGGTTCTTATGAATG
>JBEEFR010000003.1:0-13532 GCA_041166285.1 Actinomycetota bacterium
CGGATGTCGGCCATATCGGGTATCGCGAAACACCGGCCGCGCCTACGTGGCGCCGGCGGGTCGGGCCACGGCGCGTCGCCGCGCAGCGCGTCGACGGCTTCACGAAGGTGACCGACGGCGCGGGCGCGGCTCTCCGGTAACACCGAGGCTTCGGCGAAGGCTTCGTTGGCGACGACGAGCACGTCGGCGCCGACGGCCGGCGCCATGCATACGACGCCGGGCACGGGCCGGACCCGCCCGTCGAGGCCGAGCTCACCGATGAACCCGACACCCTGAATCGCGTCGAGCGGGACGTCGCCCGACGCCACCAGCACCCCGAGCGCGATGGGCAGGTCGAGCCCTGCGCCGCTCTTCTTCAGGCCCGACGGCGCAAGGTTGACCGTGATCTTTTTCTGGGGCCACGAAAAGCCGGACGAAATAACGGCGGCGCGGACGCGATCGCGCGACTCGCGGCATGCGGTGTCGGGCAGCCCGACGATGGTGAACGCGGGCAGGCCTTGCGACACGTGCACTTCGACGCGCACGGGTAGGCCGTCGACGCCGAGCAGCGTCGCCGAAGGGATTGCGGCAAGCACGACCGACTCCTCACAGGAGGCGGGCTACATAGGCAGACGCAAGGTCCGCGAGACGTCTCGCACAGTAGCGAGACGGTGTGACGCGTTAACGACCCTTGAACGTCGGCGTCGTCTTGTTGACGAAGGCCATCATCGCCTCGGTCATGTCTTCGGTCTTGAAGTTGACGGTCTGGCAGCGTGCCTCGTCTTCGAGCGACTCGTGCAGTGACCCGCCGATCGAGTTGTTGAGCATCGTCTTGGTCATCGACAGCGCCAGCGGCGGAAGATTGCAGAGGCGGTCTGCCCACTCGTCGACGAACTTGTCGATCTCGTCGTCGGCGACAACGTGGTTCACGATCCCGAGTTTCTCTGCCTCTTGTGCGGAGATCACGTCCGCGAAAAACGCCAGCTCCTTCGCCTTGTGCAACCCGACCAGGCGCGGGAGTAGCCACGAACCGCCGGCGTCGAGCGAGAGGCCGCGCTTGGCGAAGATCTGCGAGAACCGCGCGGACTCCGACGCCACGATCAGGTCGCACCCCAACGCGAGGTTGCAGCCCGCGCCGGCGGCGACGCCGGTGACCTTGGCGATCGTCGGTTGCGGCAAGTTGTGCAACGCCATGACGACGTCCGCGACGTTGCGCATGCTGCCGAGCCCGGACGCACCGCGCCCGCTCGACTCGGGATTGGCCGGGCCGCCACCAGTGAGGTCGGCACCGGAACAGAACGCGTCACCCGCGCCCGTCAACACGACGACGCGCACGGCGGCGTCGGGAGCGAGCGAACGGAATGTCTCGCGCAACTCGTCCCACATCAGTTGGCTGAGCGCGGTCTTCTTTTCCGGCCGGTTCAGCGTGATGGTGACGACGGCGCCGGCGCGCTCGACTTCGATGGTCTCCATAGCGCCGGACGATACTGGTCGACGTGAGCGCGGACGACGGCGACGACCTCGAGGTCGCGCTGGTCCATCCGTTTCAGGCGCGCAAGGCGTATCTGTGTCCGGGATGTCACCAGGAGATCGCGGTCGGCGTTGCCCACTTCGTGGTCGTGCCGCTCGAGGTTCCCGAAGATCGCCGGCACTGGCACAAGTCGTGCTGGCGCATGCGCGCTAGAAGGCGGCCGGGATCACCTCGACGGCGTTCCCGATGATCGACACGACGTCGAATCGCACCTCGTCGTAGTGCTCCGCGCTCGCGGCCAGCCACGCCGCCGCCAACCGGCGCAGCTTGCGCTGCTTGGCAACGCCGACGGCTTCTGCGGGCACACCGAAGCGCGTGCCGGCGCGCGTCTTCACTTCGACGATGACCAGTTCGCTTCCGCGTCTGGCGATCAGGTCGATCTCGCCGATGTCGCAGCGCCAGTTGCGGGCGACGACTACGTAGCCGTTCTCGACGTACCAGGCGCTGGCGAGGCGCTCGCCGCTGGCACCGAGTGCGATTCCGCCATGCGACACGGCGGACCTCCGATCAGAGCTCCTTTTCGGGAAGCTCCTCGACGTTGACGTCTTTGAAGGTGACCACGCGCACCGACGATACGAAGCGAGCGGGGCGGTACATGTCCCACACCAAGGCGTCGTGGAGTTCGACTTCGATCCACCCGCGGTCGGCCTCGCCCATCGGCGTGAGCTTGACCTCGTTCGCCAGGTAGAACCGCCGCTCCGTTTCCACGACGTACTTGAACATCGGGAGCACCGCTCGATACTCCTGGAACAGCTGCAGCTCAATCTCGGTCTCGTACCGCTCGAGATCTTCGGGAGAGCTACTCATCGTCGGCGAGTGTACGACTGCGGTGTAACGAGGCCTACAGGAAAGAGATGTGGTCGAACGGCCACACCTTCACGAGGGCGCGACCCACGATCGTGTCGATCTTGATCTGGCCGAAGACGCGGCTGTCCGCCGAGCCAGTGCGGTTGTCTCCCATCACCCACAGCCGCCCAGATCTCACCGTGGTCTTCGGGAAGTCCGACGTGATGACGGTGTCCTTGAGATAGGGCTCGATCAGTTGATGGCCGTTGACGTACACGTGGCCGTTGCGGCCCTGCACGGTCTCGCCGGGCAGGCCGATCACGCGCTTGATGAACTCGTCGGTCGAGGGCTGGACGATGCCGATGCCTTCGCCGACCTTGCGCAGGAGTCCTTCGTCGGCCTTGGTGGTCGAGGCGCCGGTGCGCGGATCGTCGAACACGATGATGTCGCCGCGCCGCGGGTCGTGGACCTTGTACGCCAGCTTCGACACGACGACGCGGTCGTCGATCTGCAACTGCGGGAGCATCGAACCCGACGGGATGTAATACGCCTGCGCCAGGAACGTCTTGACGAGGAACGCGATCAGCGCGGCCACGATCAGCAGGATCGGGATCTCGGCGAGGGTGCGCGCCACCGACGCCGGCGGCTTTGGTTGCGCCGGTTGCTTGACGACGACGACCCTCTCCTGGGGCCGCACGAGTTGCTCGCGCAAGTCCTGCACCGTCGACACCGGGTCGGCCGCGACGGGGAGGTTGTCTTCGACGAGGAAGTACGGCAGCGCGGTGTCGGCGACGACGGGCTCTTCCTCGGCCGGTTCTGACGCGGGCTCGTCGTCGGGCTCTTCGTCGTCGTCGAGGTCGTGGTAGCGCAGGCGGAGGTCGACGGGCTCGAACGGTGTCAGTTCGCCGTCGTCATCGTCGTCGTCGTGCGAAGTCGTGCCGGCCGCGGTGTCGCGCAGTACGCGCGCGTCGGCGCCCGACGGCGGCCGCGCCAGCAGTTCTTCGGGCTCGGGTTCGGGTTCGGGCTCAGGTTCCGGTTCGGGCTCGGATGGCGCGGGCGGCGGCGGGACCGCGCTCAAGTGGTCGACGGCGGCGACGGCCGCTGCGATGTCGAGCACCGGGCTCGACGCCAGCTGCGTCGGCTCGTCGTCATCGAAGTCGTCGTCGATCTCGTCGGGCTCGGGCTCGTCGTCGATCTCGTCGTCGTCGATCTCGTCCGGCTCGTCGTAGGCGCTCAGCGCGTCGGGTTCCGGATCCGCGGGCGGCTTCGGCTCGCCGAAGCCGGCCAGGGCGCGCTCGAGGCGCGACAGCGCGGAGGGTGCCTCTTCGGGGGTATCGGGTGGCGTCATCGCTGTGCGCGGGGGGTCAACACGACGCGCCCCACCGTAGTGGGCGATTTCGCGCCGGGGGTGTTCCCGCGGCCCGGCTACTTCTGGTGCGTGCCGGTGGGCGTGCGCTTCTCTTTGATCTTCGCCGCCTTACCGATGCGATCGCGCAGGTAGTACAGCTTCGCCCGGCGGACGTCGCCGCGGGTCACGACCTCGATCTGGGCGAGGATCGGCGAGTGCACCGGGAAGGTGCGCTCGACACCGACGCCGAAGCTGATCTTGCGCACCGTGAAGGTTTCGCGCACGCCTGAGCCCTGGCGACGGATGACCGCGCCTTGGAAGACCTGGACGCGCTCGCGGGTGCCCTCGACCACGCGAACGTGCACCTTGAGCGTGTCGCCGGGGTTGAACTCCGGGATGTCGTCGCGCAAATTGGCGCGGTCGACGAGATCAGTCGGATTCATGGCGTGGCGACTCCTGCAAGACGAATGCGGCGGACCGTCAAGCGTACTCGTCGGGTGCCCAACGGTCCAAGAGGGCACGGTCGGCGTCGGTCAGCCCCCCGCGCTCCGAGACGAGGTCGGGCCGCCTCCGCAGCGTCCGGACCAGCGCTTTCGCCTTCCGCCATGCGGCGATCGCGCCGTGGTCGCCCGACCGAAGGACCTCGGGCACGTCCCATCCCCGGAACGACGGCGGGCGCGTGTATTGCGGGTATTCGAGCAGTCCGTCGTCGCCGAAGGACTCGTCGCCGGCCGACAACTCGTTGCCGAGTACCCCAGGGACCAGGCGAGCCACCGCCTCGATGACCACGAACGCCGCAGCCTCGCCGCCCGCGAGCACGAAGTCGCCGATCGACAACTCACCGTCGACGAGGTGGTCGGTGATGCGCGCGTCGAAGCCCTCGTAGCGCCCGCACAGCAGCGAGAAGCCCTCTGTCGAGGCGAGCTCCCTCGCGACGGACTGATCGAATACGCGGCCCGACGGCGTCAGCGCGAAGAGCGGGCGAGGCGGGTCGACCGCCTCGACGGCTGCGAACACCGGCTCGGGCATGAGGACCATGCCCGCTCCCCCGCCGTACGGCGCGTCGTCGACGGCGCGATGCACGCCGGCCGCATGCGAGCGGAGATCGTGCACGCGCAGATCGAGCACTCCTTCCGCGCGGGCTTTGCCGATCAGGCTCGCGTTGAGATACGCGTCGACGACGTCAGGGAAGAGCGTGAAGACGTCGACGCGCATTCCCTCGTTCACGGGTGAAGCGTACGAGCGCGGCGAGTGTGATCGCGGCTGCGGCGATGTCGAGCGGCGCGCTGGTGTCGCCACCGGTGCGCGGGAGTTCGTCGACGGACAGGACGCTCGCCTTCACGGCGGTCGGCGCGTTGACCGACAACATGTTCGCCAGCACCTGCCACCCCGTCCAGCTGAGGGCGTAGCCCTCGAGGCCGTACGGATGGTTGTACGCCTCAGTCGGAGTGGGCAGCAGACCACCCGCGATCCGCACACGACCGCGGTCAAGCGGCACCTCGCCGTAGGCGACGCCCGTCGGTTCGCTGCTGTTGCGTTTGACGACCACGGCGGTCTGACCGACGACGCTGCCGCCGGCTTTGCGCCACGCGTCGAGGTTCACCATTTCCTGCGGCGCGTGACACGAATCGCCTGACGTGCAGTCGGGTCCCGGCGTCGCCGCGATCGGATACCCGACCGCGCCGGGGTCGTAGGTCTGGCGGCGGCGGTCGAACCCCGCGCCCGAACCGTTCGACGCGCCGGCGCGGTCGAGGCCCGTCGCCAGCGGCGCGCCGAACGTCGCCGCGCCCTTCTCGTCGGTGAAGCTGATCCAGCCGCCGTACTCGACGCCCTTCACGAGCGCGCTGGCGGGCACGACACCCAGGTCGACGAGCGCGTCGAGCGCATGATCCGTCAGCACCAATGTGCCGCCGTTCGACGCGAAGCTCTTCAAGGCTGCGAACCACGCGGCGCGATCTTTGGCGGCGACGCCCGGCGCCGGATCGTCGGCCAGTGCGTAGACCGACACTCCGTCGAGCGCGTGCGGGTTGGCCAAGATGGCGCCGGGCGTAATGGCGCGCACGTGCGCGCCGAGTCCGGCGAAGACATCGGTGTTGGCGACGTTGTACGGCAGGTTCGGCTGCGGAACCGCCTTCGACGGAGTGAAGTGCACGCGCATCGTCGTGACGCCGTGGCGGAGTCCCGACGGCGCGAGGCGGTACCGACCGGGCAGCGGTTCGTTGATGTCGATGCGCGCTCCCGCCGGAAAGTACGTCAGCTCCTGGCGGTACCAACGACCGACTTCGTGCCATCCCTCGCCTTCGCCAGGGTGGTCGCTGCCGTAACGCTCGAGGACGACGTCCGAGGCCGTCTCGGGCGAGATGCCGTCGACGTTGGTGAACGTGAACTCGGCGCTGAGTCCACCGTTGGCGACGCCGTCCTGGGGTCCTTGCACGTCGAACTGCGCGCCCTGGCCGGCGATTTCGCGCACCGCGAGGTCGGCCTGCGCGCGCAGCGGACTGGGCGCGGCCGAGGTCGCACTCGCGACGCGCACCTTGCGCTGCACCGAGGGCGCGTACCCGACCGATGCCGCCACCGGCGCCGCCGGTTCCGCCGCGTGCGACAGCGCGGCGAGCTGCGCGTAGATGATCCCCTTGTTGCCGTCGACGTGCAGCTGCTCGATGGCGGGGTTGAACACGTCGTTCGGCAGCACGTGGCTGTACGCCATCTCGTTGTCGACCGCTGTCGCCCCGAGACCGAGGTCGCTCGCCATCCAGTCACCAAACGAACCCGTCGTCTGGTAGTCGATCGTGTCCCACACGGTGCCCCACTGGTCAGGACACATCGGCGCCGACCCTTCAGAGATCAGCACGAACACGGGGATCTTCCCTGGACAGTTCTTGGGATCACCGATCAGCGGCGAGTACGAGAGCCGCTTGATGGCGTCGGCGTAGATCGCCTCGGCAGCGTTGACGACGCGAGTGTTCTCCGCCCACGACTCGGCAGTGCCCGACAGCAGCGTGAAGCTGAACGAGTCGGCGGCCAGCATCCCGTGCAGGTCACCGCCGCCGGTGAAGGGGCGGCCCGCGACGTCGCGTTCGTGCCGGAGGTACGCGGCGTAGCCCTGCTCTTCGGGTTCGGACTCGGGGGTGTACACCGGATTGGCGAAACCGACGCCGGGGAAGTCGCGGTTCACGTCGGCGCCGTTGCCGTTGTAGCGCTGGAAGTAGACCCCGCCCTTCGAGATCTCGCCCCGGCCCCACCCGTCGGGGTTCGACAGGACGAAGTAGATGACGCTGTTGCGCAGCACTTCGCCCGCCGTCGGACCGGAGTTCGTCGGCTCGAGGATGTGCGTGTTCGGCGCGGTCGCCGCCCACGTGATCAAGTCCTCGGCGGCGCGCACGCCGCCTTCGAGACCGGCGCGCTCGATGCCGTGGATCGACAGCGAGAACGCGTAGCGATGACGCTCGGCCAGCGGCACCGGCGACTGGTCGTCGGTGACCACGAAGGCGTAGAGGTCGCGCCGAGCGCGCGACTCGTCGGCTTGCGGCAAGCCGGCGGATTGCATGTCGAGCTTGGCGAACTCCGGGACCGTCGCCTTGAGGTCATGCAGGTTCTCGAGGTGTCCGAAGCGCGGGTACTTGCCCTGCAGGTAGCGCAAGCCGGTGAGCGTCTCGTCCCACTGCAGGAACTGCGCCGCGCAGACGTTGCCCTTCGCCCACGGACTGCTGCCGGGCGTGCCCTTCGTACAACCCTGCGGGTCGGGGAAGACCCGGCCGTACAGCTTGTAGGCAGCGTCGTTCGTGGCCGCGGGGATGGCGCGGGCGCGCGGCGTCGCCCCGGGCAAGAACGCGAGCGCGCTCAGAACGGCCAATAACAACAGGCCCCGGCGAAATGATGCGATACGAACGGAGGGGGAACGCCGAGGTGGGGTTTGTCCTACGCGGTTCGCAGGCCGCACGCGTTTTTGACCGCACCTATCGACGCGATCGGGTCGTCGGCGTACCGTCGCCGTATGGGCGGTTCACGGAAAATGTCGGTCGGTCGCGCCGCAGGCGTATTGCTCGGGGTCACCCTCGCTGTCGCCACGATTGTGGTGAGCGCTGATACGCCTGCGGGAGGCACGACGGTGTCCGACGCGATCGCTCTCACCGGCGTCGCGGTGACGCCCAACCCGCGCTCCAGCGACGACCCACCATCCAACGCCATCGACGGCGACCTGTCGACGGCGACGTGGTCGACCGAGTCCGGCACCATAACCAAGCCGGAATACCTCGAGGTGAGCTTTGACTCGACCCAGGTCAACCGCATCCGGCTCTACAAGACCCCCGACTACGGGCCGCACAACTTGGTCATCCAGTACACGACCGACACCGGCGCGCTCACCGGCAGGTCGTGGTCGAACGTCGTCGGCCTCGACAACGGGTTCAAGGGCACCGAGGCGATGAACATCACGTCGGTCGATCCTTCGACGGCGTCGATCACGGGCGACAAACACGACAGCACCGTCAGCGGTTACGCGTCGTTGATCTTCGACACGGTGACGGCGACCGGTCTGCGCATCGCCTTCTCGGGCGAACAGCCCAACAACCACTACCGCGTGTTCGAGTTCGAAGTGCGCTATGAAGCGGAGCCGCCGTCGTTCACCAGCGCGACGACGAAGACGTTCGACATCGGCACATCCGGACTTTTCAACGTCGAGGCCACGGGCTTCCCCAACCCGATCGTCACGCTCACGAGCGGCGTGCTGCCGACGGGCTTGAGCTTCTCGCCGTTCAACGGTACGGGCGCCGGCGGTGGAAGCATTTCGGGCACGCCCGCCGCGGGGACCGCAGGTGAGTACCCGCTGTCGTTCAAGGCGACGAACGGCCACGACCCGGACGCGACGCAGGACGTGACGCTCACCGTGAACGAAGCGTCGACGACCACGACGCGAGCGACGCCGAGGCTGAGGGTCCGCGCGCCCAACGGCGGCGAGAGCTGGGCGCGCGGCAGCGTCCAAACCGTGCGCTGGGGATCGACGAACATGCCAAGGGGCGCCCGGCTGCGGATCGAGCTGTTCCGCGGCGCAACGATGGTCAAGACGCTCGCCAGTAGCCGTCTCGTCTCGAGCGGTGCGTATTCGTGGACGCTCGGGAGTCGGCTGCGCCCGGGACGCAACTACACCGTGCGCATCACGTGCAACGACAACGGCGCGCACGACGGCAGCGACAACGTCTTCACCATCACGTAACCGACCGCATCCCGAAGGACAGCCCTTTGAGGAAGAGGTCGGCGTCGTTCTGGCGCGGAAACTTGTTGGCGAGCTCGTAGAACTCCGCGGTGTGGTCGCTGTGCACGAGGTGCGCCAGCTCGTGCACGAGCACGGCGTCGACCACGAACTGCGGCGCGCCCTGCAACCGGGCGCTGATCCGAATAGAGCCGTCGGCTGCCGTGCAGCTTCCCCACCGCGCCTGCTGACGCGTCGACCACTGCACCGATGTCGGGCGCGCGACGTTGTTCAAGTACGTCCGCGAAAGGTGCGCAGCCCGCGCGTGCAACTCGGCGTCGGTCGGGCGTGACTTGGCGCGACTGGCGACGAGCTTGGCGGACAACTCGTCGACGTACGCCTGGCGTTCCCGCTTCGGTACGCGTTGCGGAAACACGATGACGATGCGATCGCCCTCCCAGTACGCAGCGACGGTCTTGCGCCGACGTGGCGACACGCGGATTTCGACGTCAGGTCGCGCCTCTTCGACGACCTCGAACAGTGGCGCCTGCATCGCTTCCACCCAAGCGAAGGTAGATGCGCACGTCGGCGCGTGCGCGGACCCAGTGGTCAGCTACAAGGCTTGCCGCCCACGCCCGGCGGGTTCTTGATCGTCGGGTCGTCGACTTCGAGGTGCACGTGCGGCCACACCGGCGCCACGCTGTACTGCTCGACGTCGGAGACGAACGGAAGCCGATTCGGGTGCTCCGCGATCTTGGTCTCACCGGCAACGACGCGTTCGCCCGCTCGCACGTTCAGGCCCGCGATGTGCAACACCTTGACCTCCCACCCGGGATGGGAGTCGGGCTCGATAACGAGAAACGAGTCGGTGTACTTGCAATAGAGCGTGTACGTCCCGCCGCGCTTAATGACACCGGAAACGGGCGCACGCACTTCGCCGTTGGGATCCGATTCGACATCGGCGGCCGTCTGCGGACCGGTGTTGCGATCGCGCGTCGGTGTCACGACGGTTCCGGTGATGCCGGGTAACGCAACGAGCGTCCTCGACGCCGCCAGGTTCGACTGGTGGAAGCCCACGACTTCGACGCGTTGCGTTGGGTAGTTCAACGTCACGCCCTCACCGTCGAGAAACGGGCGGAACTGCGTGTCGAGAACGTGACGTACGCGCGGCGGTGGCTGCGTCGTGGTCGTCGGCGGGACGGTGGTCGTGGTCGTCGGCGCGACGGTCGTCGTCGTCAGCAGCGTCGTCGGGGCGATGGCCGCGAGGGGCGCGGCGTCCGAAGGCCTCGAACAGGCAGCGCCGAGCGCAAGAACAACCAACAACCAACGGCGCATTACGACCGAGAGAGTACCGGTTTATTCAGAAGGACAGTTCGCGCGCACGTGTTCCCGGTACGCGTCCGTCAACCGCTCGAAGTCCGGCCCCGCGTCGTGACCCTCGGCGACGGCGCGCGCCTTGATCTCGGCGTCGTACGAGCCCTCGAGGTACTCGTGCAGATCGTCGAGCATGCCGTGGTAGCCCGACAAAAATCCGGGGCGCCACGCCGTCCCAGGCGCCGGCAGATCCCCGCCCGGATACGGCTGGTCTTGCGCGTCCGGCTCGGGCAGGTAGTGCAGCGTGAACAACAGGCGCGTGCCGTCACCGTCGGGTGACAGGTCGAAGCGCATGTAGCTGTCGTCGTCGAACGTGTACTGAACGGTCTTCGGCGGGTCGAACACCGTGACGACGCCGCGGCTCGCCATCGGCTCGTCCGCAGAACCGCCCCAACCGAACGCGCACTTTCCGCCTTCGACGCGTTCGACACGCGACTCGGGCAGCATCCAGACGTCGAGGTGCTCACCAGTCGACACCGCCTCGAACACCAGGCCGATCTCGTGGGGATAGTGACGCTCGTAGACCATCGTGTTGCGGTCACGGAATTGCGCCAGTTGTTGGTCAGCGCGCACGTCGCGTCTCCTTCAATTCGTCGAGGTGTTTGCCGAGCGCGTCGAAGCGCGCCTCCCACTGCTGTCGGCAACGATCGGCCCACTCGCTTACGTCGCGCAATGTCGCGGCGTTGAGTTGGTACACGCGCACTTTCCCGATCGCCTTCGACTCGACCACGCCCGCCTCACGCAGGACGCGCAAGTGGCGTGAGATCGCCGGCTGACTGATCGGGAACAGCGACACGAGTTCGTTGACGGTCCGGTCGCCAGCAGCGAGCGCCTCGACGATGCCCATGCGGGTGCCGTCGGCCAGCGCGGCCATCGTCGTTGCGGACACCACGACAACATATAACAGCAGCGTTATATATACAACCGGTACCGTTCGTCCAAGGCGGCAAAGGAGGGCTCGATGAGGCGCAAGCTGTTCGTCGGTTGCGTGGCGGTCGCAGTGGTCGGAGCGGTAGTCGGGTTTCGCGGCATGACCCCCGCCGCGGCCACCACCCAGGTGTTTCCGCTGGGGTTCACCAGTTACACCGTGCCGTCGGGCGTGACGTCGATCACCTTCGACGTCTACGGAGGACAGGGCGGCCCACCCAGCGTCTCCACTTACGGAGGCGTCGGAGGTCTCGGTGGTCACACCGGCGGCACCCTGGCCGTGTCTCCCGGAGACAAGTTCGACGTCTACGTCGGGGCCGGCGCAACCGGTCGCTCCGGCGCGGAGTACGGCGGCGACCAGGGTGGGCAAAACGGATGCCAGTGCCCACCGCGTGACGGAGGTGGCGGAGGCGGCGCCTCGTTTGTCTTCTCGGACGGCAGTTCCGTGCCGCTGTTCGTTGCGGGCGGCGGCGGCGGGGCCGCTCCCGGTGGCAGCGGTGGCGCCGGCGGTGGCGGCAACGACAGCGGTGGCAACGGGAGCGTGCCGACCGGCACTACGAACGGCAACGCGGCGACCGGAGGCACGTCCTCGGCCGGCGGCACTGGTGGAACCCAGGCCGACACGAGCACGTCCGGCTCGAACGGCGGCGACGGGAGCTACGAGAACGGGGGCGCTGGTGGCACGGACTACAACTCCGCCGGCGGTGGCGGCGGCGGCGGGTTGTACGGCGGGGGCGGCGGCGGCGGTGGGTTCCTCGGCGGGAGCGGTGGCGGCGGCAGCGGCTATGTCGACCCAAGCGCCACGGACGTCATCGCCGAAGACGGTGTGCAGGCAGGCGACGGCCTCGTGATCGTCACGACCGGCGCGCGTCCGTCTCCGACGACGACAACGTCTTCGACCTCTTCGACGTCATCGACGTCGACCACCAGTACGACGTCGACAACGACAAGGTGCGCGAAGTCCGTCACCGTGACGGTGCCCAACGGCGGCGAATCCTGGGCACGGGGCAGCGCGCAGCGCATCGCGTGGAGCTTCCGGTGTGCCTCCGGCAAGACCGTCCGCATCGTCCTGCTGCGAAACGGGTCCGCAGTGAAGACGATCACGAGCAGTACGGGCATCGGCTCTGCGGGGCACGGTTCCTACCTGTGGTCGGTTCCCGGCACCTTGACGGCAGCGACGAACTACCGCGTGAAGGTCGTCATCAACGGCGTGTCGCCCGCCGTGGCGGACACCAGCAACGCGAACTTCGCGATCACTTAGAGCGCGATGCGGTAGCGCGCCTCGTCGAACTCGGCGTTGCGCCACGACTGGTGCTTCCTGCCGCCGTCGACGCGCCACCCCGCGGCCTCGTAGAACCGCCGCGCCCGCGGATTCGTGTCGAGCACCCACAACATCGCCTCGGTGAATCCCATGGCGCGCAGTTCCTCGACGCCCGCTGCCATCAGCGCGCGGCCGACGCCAGTCCCCCACGCTTCGGGCGTGGCGTAGAACGTCATCACTTCGCCGACGTGGGCCGCAGCGTCGTCGTCGCGCGACGCGCCGACGTAGATGAAACCGGTCGGCGCCGACGACGGCGCGACGAACACGGCGCCGTCGTCGTCGGCGAGGACGCGCTTCCACAACTCGACGCGCTCCTCGTCGACGATGGTGTCGAGGAACGCGGGGCCGAACTGTTCGTAGGCACCGCGCCACGACGCCGCGTGCACGCGCCCGATGACGTCGGCGTCAGCGACGGTGGCTCGGCGAACCTCGATCAATCGAACAAGCCGTCGGGAACGTCGACGGTGACGATGTCGTCGCGCGTGTCGGTCACGAACCGCATCGGCACCAGCGCGCCCGACTCGAGCACCAGCAGGTCCGACGCCGGGTTCGCCTCGACGGCGACGACGGGTCCGTGATCCACTTCGTGTTGGTCGACGACGCGCTTGCCCACGAGTTCGTGCACCCACAACGCATCGGGGTCGTCGAGCGGCTCCGCGTAAAGATCGCGGTGCGAGATCGCCTCCGAACCGTTGCGATCGAACACCCCGTCAAAGGCGACGATCCAGCGGTGCGTGAACGGCGTCGACGTCAGCACCGTGAGCTCTCGTCCGCCTTCGCTGTCGAGATACAGACGCGCGCCGGGAGCGACGCGTTCCTCGCGGTTGGTAGTGAGGGAGACGACGACCTCACCGCGTAAGCCGTGCGGTTTGTCGACGCGGCCTACGAGAAGCATGTCGACTTAGTCGACGATGTCGACGCTCGCCTCGATGCCGGCGCGCGCACCGGCAGCGCGCACGACAGTGCGGATCGCCTGGGCGTTGCGACCACGCCGTCCGATGACGCGACCCATGTCTTCGGAGCCAACCGACAGGCGCAGATCGACCGAGCCGTCGCGCTTGTCGGCTTCGATCTCGAC
>JBEEFR010000004.1:0-7179 GCA_041166285.1 Actinomycetota bacterium
CCATCCCGACGACCGGTGCGTCTGGCCGGCCAATCACCCCCGACACACCGATCCCCAACTGGGACGGACACCACCCCAACTACGACTGGGCCGTCCAAGACCTTCTGCTCCTCGAAGAAAAGGCACGCGGTTTGGAGCCTGCGGGCGTGTGATCGAGCGCTCGGAGCCGCTGGCACGCCTGGAACGCGCTGTGCGCGATGCCGCGATCGCGACTGCCGGTCGCGCGCCGGTTGGCGTGAGCCATGACAGCGCGGACGAAGACGTCGGCAGTTTCGGCAGCGACGACGCGATCGGCTTCGACCCGTTCCCTGTGCTCGACGCGCTGTCACGCCACGGCGCGCGCGCCGTTGTCATGGGCCAGGTTGCCGGAATCATGCACGGCTCGGTGGAGCCAACCGGTGACTTCGATCTCTTGTGGGACGGATCGGCGGAGCAGGCACCGCGAATGACAGCGGCGTTCGCGTCAGTAGGCGCTGCGCTTACGGACGCCGACGGCCGATCGATCGCTCTAGGTGTTGGTGCGTTCGAGCTGGCGAAGGTGTTGTTTCGTACCGCGACCGCGAGTGGAGACTGCTGCACGCCGAAGTTGCCATGGGGCGAACTCGATATCGACGCGATCCTGCGGCGCGCCGACACGGCCGTTCGCGACGGACTAACGGTGCACTACGTCGGTCTCCCCGACTTGATCGCCATGCGGCGTGCCGTCGGACGTGCGAAGGACCGGCGGCGGAACGAGGAGTTCGGTTAGCGGCGCGTCCGGGGCGCAGGCTTGGTCGGCGGGCGTAGCGCGGCGTCGGTGACCGAGACGATGCCCGGCGCGTACGTCGCGATCGCGTCGCGGCCGATCTGCGTGACCGACATCAGCAACGCCAGGAAGATCGACACGAGTCCGCTGCCGACTTCGTAGGGATCGATGTCGGCGCGCACCATGTCGCTGAGCTGTTCGCTGCGCAGGCGTTCGCCGACGACCTTGCGCAGCTCTTGGAGCGTGGGGATGGCGAGCACGCGGTCGGTGACATCGGGCTCGAGGCCCCCGAGCAGCCGCTTGGCGAGCGGGTGGTCGTCGACGGCGTCGACGAGCGTGAGCAGCAGCGACGACCGCCAGTCGAAGTCGTTCACGTCGTGCAGGGAGTTGAGGTGGTCGACGGCGAGCTGGATGAGACCGGCGGCGTCTTCGTCGACGGCGGCCAGGAACAGCGCCTCTTTGTTCGGGAAGTACGCGTAGGCCAGGGTGCCCGACACGCCGGCGTCGCGCGCGATGTCGGCGACGGAGGTGGCGCGGAACCCGTCACGCGCGAAACGCACGATGGCCGCGCGCAGGATCGCGTCCCGGGTCTTCGCTCCCTTTGTCACGCAGCCAAGATTACCAGAATTCAGGGATTGATTCAATCACTCAACTGATCTACTATTGCAAGCATGACGGATATCCCCGTACGCAGAATCAATTTCGAAGACGCCATCCAGACCGTGCCCAAGCACTTCGGCAAGGACGGCGACATCGTGTCGAGCCACATCGCCGTTGCCCTGTCGTCGGTGTTCCCCGACGGCGAAGACTTCTTCGTGCGCTCGGTGCGTCACTACCGCGACCAGCTGACCGATCCCGAGCTCAAGCGCCAGGTCGGCGGCTTCATCGGGCAGGAGTCGATCCACGGTCGGGAGCACCGGGTACTCAATGCGCACTTCCAGTCGATGGGCTACCCCACGCGCGTCGTCGAGAAGATGACGCGTAAGGGCCTCGAGCTGCGCACGAAGTTCGCGCCGGCGAGTATCAACCTGGCGACGACGGCGGCGCTCGAACACTTCACGGCGACGCTCGCCGAGTTGATCCTCAGCGACCCCGAAGCGCGTGACATGTTCGGAGACGAGACGGTGAAGAACCTCTTCCTCTGGCACGCGCTCGAAGAGTCGGAGCACAAGGCGGTCGCCTTCGACGTCTACAAGGTGACCGGCGGCAAGGAACGTATGCGCGTGTTCACGATGAACGCGCTGCGCTTCGGCTTTCCGATTGCCATCGCCGCACAGGTGATTGTGTCGCTGCTGCTCGACAAGGACGCGCGCCGTCAGCCGCGGAAGGTCCTCAAGAGCCTGCGCCGCGTCCGCAAGTCTCCGCTGTTGTCGAAGAAACTGTGGAACCAGCTGAAGGACTACAACCGTCCCGATTTCCACCCGAACCAGTCCGAGCACACCGGCCTCGTCGCCGAATGGCGCGAGGAGTTGTTCGGTGCGAACGGCACCCTCAACGACAAGCTCGCCGGCGCGGCCGCGTAGTCCGATGGAACATCTCGATGTATTGGTGGTCGGCGCCGGGCTTTCGGGCATCGGCGCCGGCGCCTACTTGCAAGACAAGTGTCCGTGGGCGAGCTACGCGCTCTTCGAAGCGCGCGACGCGATCGGCGGGACGTGGGACCTCTTCCGTTATCCGGGCATTCGCTCTGACTCCGACATGTTCACGCTCGGCTACTCGTTCCGTCCGTGGGACGGCAAGAAGTCGATCGCCGATGGTCCGTCGATCTTGCGCTACATCGAAGACACGGCGCGCGAGACCGGCGTCGACAAGCACATCCGCTTCAACCACAAGATCGTGTCGGCCGACTGGTCGACGGACGACGGCCACTGGCGCGTCACGGCGCGCCGCTCCGATACCGGTGAGACGTTCCAGCTGACCGCCGGGTTCATCTTCAGCTGTACGGGTTACTACCGCTACGACGAGGGCTACACCCCGGAGTTCGCAGGACGCGACGCGTTCCGCGGCGAGATCATCCACCCGCAGCACTGGCCCGAAGACCTCGACTACGCCGGCAAGAAGATTGTCGTGATCGGTAGCGGTGCGACCGCGGTCACGTTGATCCCGTCGCTCGCCGACAAGGCGGCGCAGGTCACGATGTTGCAACGCTCGCCGACGTACATCGTCTCGATGCCCGAGTCGGACCCGTTGGCCAATGCGCTGCGGCGCTACTTGCCGACGCGCGTTAGCGGCCCGATGATCCGTTGGTTCAAGGCGCTGACGACACAGGCGTCGTACTTCCTGAGCAAGCGCCGCCCCGAGTTCGTGAAGTCGGTCCTGAAGCGTCAAGTCGCTCGCCAGCTTCCGGCCGGTTACGACGTCGGCGCCCACTTCACGCCGCGGTACAACCCGTGGGATCAGCGGCTGTGCCTCGTGCCCAACGGCGATCTGTTCAAGGCGATCTCCGCGGGCAAAGCGTCGGTCGTCACCGACACGATCAAGGCGTTCGACGAGACGGGCATCGCGCTCGACTCCGGCAAGCACCTCGACGCCGACATCATCGTCACGGCGACCGGACTCGACCTGCTGTTCCTCGGCGGCATCCAACTCTCGGTCGACGGTGCACCGGTGGTCCCGCACGACAAGCTGACGTACAAGGGCATGATGCTCGACGGCGTGCCGAACTTGGCGTTCGCCATCGGATACACCAACGCGTCGTGGACGCTGAAGTGCGACCTCACGTGCGACTACGTGACGCGCATGCTCAACCACATGCACCACGAAGGCCTCCGCCAAGCGACGCCCGACGCGTCAAACGCCGAGGAAAGCGACGCCAGCGTCTTCGGGTTGAACTCGGGCTACATAAACCGCGCCGTCGATCGCTTGCCGCGCCAGGGCGCATCCTTCCCGTGGCAGGTCAAGCAGAGCTACATCGCCGACTATCGCGCCATGAAGCTCAAGCCGATCACCGATGAAGAGATGGTGTTCGCATGAACTCCTTCGCCGGCAAAGTCGCAGCGATCACGGGCGCCGGCAGTGGCATCGGTCGCGCCCTCGCCGTCAACCTCGCCGGCGCCGGTTGCGCGCTGGCGCTGAGCGATATCGACGAAGCGAGCCTCGCGGAAACCGTCGCACTGTGCGAAGGCCACGGCGTCAAGGTGACGCAGCAACGCGTCGACGTCGCCGACCGCGACGCCGTGTTCGCGTGGGCCGAGCAGGTCGTGGCGGAACACGGCAAGGTCAACCTCATCTTCAACAACGCGGGCGTCGCGCTTTCGGCGACGGTCGAGGCGATGAACATCGTCGACTTCGAGTGGCTGATGAACGTCAACTTCTGGGGCGTCGTCCACGGCACGCAGGCGTTCCTGCCGCATCTCAAGTCGACCGGCGACGGTCACGTCGTCAACGTCTCGAGCGTGTTCGGTCTGGCGTCGATTCCGTCGCAGTCGGCGTACAACGCCGCCAAGTTCGCGGTGCGCGGGTTCACCGACGCGCTGCGCATCGAGCTCGACGTCGAACGCTGCGGCGTGTCGGCGACGACGGTGCACCCCGGCGGCATCAAGACGAACATCGCCAAGAACATGCGCGGCGAGCACGCGATGGCCGAGAACTTCGAACGCATCGCCATGACCAAGCCCGACCGCGCGGCCCGCGAGATCCTCGCCGCGGTCAAGGCCGACCGCCGGCGCGCGCTCATCGGTCCCGACGCCAACGTCATTGACTTCCTGGCGCGCCTGCCCGGCTCGGTTCTGCATCGCCTGATTGCATTCGGCGCGCGGCGTCGCGGCTTATAAGTTCCTCGGCCTATGGCCGGCGAACTGAGCGGACGCGTCGCGCTCGTCACTGGCGCGAACCAGGGGATCGGCGCCGCAGCAGCCGTGGCGCTGGCGCGGCTCGGTGCCGACGTCGCCATCAGTTATTTCCAAACCGACGAACTGGCCGAGGAGTATCCCGCCGCGTTCGCTGACGAGCGCCGCAAGGACGGTTCGGCGGTAGTCGACGCGATCGCGGGTCTCGGATGCCGGGCGTTCGCCTTCGAGGCCGACTTTCGCCAAGTGGACGCTCCGCGCGAACTGTTCGACGCCGCCCAGGACTCGCTCGGGCCCATCGACATTCTCGTCAACAACGCCAGCGGCGTCGGTCACGACACGTTCCGCGTTGGCGCGTCCAATCCGGTCGGCCGTCCGTCGCCGATGGTCGACGCCGCCACACACGACGCGCAATTCCTCATCAACGCGCGCGGCGGGGGGCTACTCATCTCCGCGTACGCGCAGAGCCTCGCGGCACGCGCCGCGTCGTGGGGGCGGATCGTCAGTCTGACCTCGGGCGGCCCGATGGGCTTTCCCAGCGAAGCGAGTTACGGCGCGGCGAAGGCGGCGCTCGACAACTACACGATGACGGCGTCGATCGAACTCGCGGACTTCGGTGTCACCGCCAACGTCGTCTATCCGCCCGTCACCGACACCGGGTGGGTTACCGACGACGTCCGCGCCTTCGTCGCGCAGTCGAGCGACCACATCCACGTCGCGGCGCCCGACGACGTCGCCGAAGTGATCGCGTGGTTGTGCACCGACGCGGCCCGCCTCGTGACCGGTAACGTCATTCGACTTCGGTAGAGGGGAAACAGACGTGGAGTTCATCGACCGGGTTGATCCCGAGGTGCGCAAGGTGCTCGACGGCCTACCGCCGCGCGTGCTCGACTTCTCGCTCGGCATCGACGTCGTGCGCAAGGCGTACACCGAGATGCAGCAAGCAATCGAGATGCCCGAAGTGCCGAACGTCTCGTTCCGCGACATCGAGGTTCCCGGCTACGCCGAGGGCGACGCCAATGTCGTCGTGCGCATCTACGAGCCCGACGCACGCACCACCGACGCCGTCATCTACTGGATCCACGGTGGCGGCATGGTGCTCGGCCATTACGACGGCGACGCCTACATGAACAAGGTGTGGGCGTCGCGCTTCGGCGCGGTCGTGGTCTCCGTCGAGTACCGCCTCGCGCCCGAGCACCCGTATCCCGCCCCGCTCCAGGATTGCTACGCCGGCCTGCGCTGGGTGCACCGCAACGCTGCGGAGCTCGGTGTCGATCCGGCGCGCATCGTCGTCGCCGGCGGTAGCGCCGGTGGCGGGCTCGCCGCTGGTACGTGCTTGTTGGCCCGCGACCTCGGTGAGATCACGCCGAGCGCGCAGATCCTGTTCTTCCCGATGATCGACGACCGCGACGCGACGCCGTCGAACATCGAAGTCACGTGGCCGCAGTTCTGGAGTCGCGACAAGAACCAGTACGGGTGGTCGTCGTATCTCGCCGGACGCGCGGGCGCCGACGACATCGACATCTACGCCGCGCCGGCGCGCGCCACGGTTGAACAGCTGCGCGGTCTGCCGCCCACGTCGATCGACGTCGGCGAACTCGACGCGTTCCGCGATGAAGACATCGAATACGCCCAGAAGTTGTTGCAGGCGGGTGTGCCGACCGAACTACTCGTGACGCCCGGCGCGTTTCACGCGTCCGAGAACTACAACCCGGCCGCGCCGTCGTCGAAGCGGATCAACCGCTTCCGCAACGAAGCGTTCGCGCGCGCTACAGCCGCGAAGTAAGCGTCGCCGCGCCTTCGCCGGACAGGTCGCTCATCGCCGCGCCGCGGCCAGCCATCACCATGAGCAGGGCCATCATCGGTCCGCGCACTTCGGGTCCGTCGCCGTGTGACCAGTCGGTGTCGGTGGCGACCAGTTTCACGCCGGCGATGCGCTTCTTCGACCCCATGACGAGGTTCGTCGCCTTGTAGGAGTCGGCGACCGCGGCAGCGGCGTCGGCGGGATAGTCGTAGGCAATCCCGAGCGGCCGACGGATGTCGTCGCCGTGCACGAGGGTCTCGCCGAGCCAGGTCATCGTGGGGCCGGGAGGCGACGTCGACTTGCCCATCGCGCCCTTGAACGCGCCGAGCACGTCGCCCGTCGCCTCGACGCGTTTGATGTCCTTGTTCTGCAGCTTCGACAGCGAAAAACCGTTGGCCACGAGACTTGGGAAGAAGTTGAGCGTTGTCTTTTCCGCTGTACCTGTCATGTGGGCGAGCACGTCTCGTACGGTCCAGCCAGTGCACAACGACGGGGTCGCCCACTGCTGCTCAGTGAGGCCTTCGAGGTCAGCCGCGAGCGCCTTGCGTTCGGCGTGGATGGTGGCCCAGATCTGCGACTTGTCCATAACGCGCATCTTGCCTGCCCGCGTTGACCCGCGCCCGAACCTGAGAGTAGCGTCAGATTTCTGAGTTACCGGTTGGGGGACCTGCAATAACGAGTGTGCGATCTGTAGGGCGCGGTCCGAAGCGCAGTGATCGGCTGGCGCCCGCGCTGGCCGGTGCGCTCGCGCTCATCCTCGGGTTGATGATCCTGCCGTCGGTACTGCGCCCGCCGCAGGACCAGCCCCAGACGTCGAGTGCGTTCTCGCCCGACGCGCCGCC
>JBEEFR010000005.1:0-18408 GCA_041166285.1 Actinomycetota bacterium
GGACAGCTGCGCGTGCAGCCGCGGCCCGCGCCGTCGGCAAGCCACCGGGTGCCGAAGGGTCGCTCGGCAAGTTGAGCTCGAGCAACATCGCCCGCCAGTCGGCGCGCACGCACACCCTTCTCGCCGGTGCGAGCGGCATGACGAAAGCGGACCCGATCGTCGCCGAGGTGCTGATCTCGGTTCCCGCGGTGTCGATCGCCGGCGGTACCGACGAAATCCAGCACAACATCCTCGGCGAACGCATCCTCGGTCTGCCACGCGAACCCGACGAGTCGCGCGAGCTGCCCTTCCGTGATGTCAGGCGGTCGACGTAGGGCGCTTCGCCTTCGGCAAACCGGCGACGACTTGGTCGTAGGAGTGCTCGATCATCTCGCGGAGTTCGGCGTCGTCGATCGATCCGTTGAGCGTGACGGTGTTCCAGTGCTTCTTGTTGGTGTGGTAGCCGGGCTCGACCGCCGCGTACTTCTGACGCAGCCAAACGGCGAGTTCGGGGTCGCACTTGAGGGTCATCGTCAGGTCTCCGTCGACGGGTACCAGGGCGAACATCTTGCCGACGACCTTGAACACCGCGACTTCGTCGCCGAACGGGTACTCCTCGGTGACGCTGGGCAGGGTGTTGCAGAACTTGAACACGGACTTTCGGTTCACGTCGCAGTCCTAGCGCGTACGGTCTGGGCATGACGACGCGCATCGCCTACCGGACCTGCCCGTTGTGCGAAGCGGGCTGCGGTCTGGAGATCACGCTCAAAGACGAGGCGGTGACCCGCATCCGCGGCGACATGGAGGACGTGTTCAGCCACGGCTTCATCTGCCCGAAGGGCTCGACGCTCAAAGACCTGCACGACGACCCTGATCGGTTGCGTCGACCCCTGATCAAGCGCGACGGCGTGTTCGTCGAGGCGACGTGGGATGACGCGTGGGCGGCGGTCGAGGCGGGGCTGAATCGCGTCATCGACGCGCACGGCCGCAACGCGCTGGCGGCGTACGTCGGCAATCCGAACGCTCACAACATCGGCGCCGGTCTGTACCTGCGCGGCGTCTTGAAGGGTCTCGGTTCGCCGAACCTCTTCTCCGCGAGCACCGTCGACCAGCGTCCGAAGGAGATCTCGGCAGGGCTCATGTTCGGCGGCTTCACCGTGCCGGTGCCCGACGTCGACCGGACCGACTTCCTGCTGATGCTCGGCGCCAACCCGTACGCGTCGAACGGATCACTCGCCACCGCGCCCGACTGGCCCGGTCGGCTCGAGGCGCTGATCGCCCGCGGCGGCGAGTTGATCGTCGTGGACCCGCGCCGCAGCCGCACGGCTGAGGCGGCGTCGCAGTGGGTCGCCATTCGTCCCGGCACCGACGCCCACTTCCTTGCGGCGATCGCCAACGTGCTGATTGCCGACGGGCTCGTCGACATGGGCGCGATCGCCGACCACGTCGCTGGTTACGACGAAGTCGTCGCCGCGCTGCAGCCGTTCACGCCCGAGGCGGTCGCTGACGTCACCGGGATCGCTGCAAACACCATCCGCGACATCGCGCGTCGCCTCGCCGCGGCCCCGACGGCATGCGTGTACGGACGCATCGGTACGACCACGCAAGCGTTCGGCACCACGGCGAGCTGGCTCGTGGACGTCGTGAACATCCTGAGCGGAAACCTCGACAAGCCCGGCGGTGCGATGTTCACGAAAGCGGCGGCCGGCCAAGCGAACACGCGCGGTACGCCGGGCAAGGGACGCGGCATGCGCGTCTACCGCGGCGAATCGCGCGTCAGCGGCATGAAGGGCACGCTCGGCGAGCTGCCCGTCGCCGTGATGGCCGAGGAGATCGAGACGCCGGGCGACGGCCAGATCCGCGCCATGGTCACGATCGCCGGCAACCCCGTGCTGTCGACGCCCAACGCGGGGCGCCTCGACCGGGCGCTGGCGCAACTGGACTTCATGGTGTCGGTCGACATCTATCTCAACGAGACGACGCGTCACGCCGACGTGATCCTGCCGGTCCCGTCGGCGTTGCAGAAGCCGCACTACGACCTGTCCCTGCTGCAGCTGGCGATCCGCAACGTGGCGAACTGGTCCGAGCCCGTCCTGCCGCTCGACGAGGGCCAGCCCGACGAGTGGGAAGTCCTCGCGACGCTGGCGATGATCGTCAGCGGCGTCGCGGCCGCCGACGCCGACCCGTCGATCGCCGACGACATGACGTACAACGCGATGGCCGAGCACGCCGACGACGACGTCCGCAACGCCATCGACAAGACCGGTCGGCGCGGCCCGGCGCGCATCGTCGACTTCATGTTGCGTACCGGTCCGTACGACGTCACGCTCGACGATCTCATCGATAACCCGCACGGCATCGACTTCGGCGCGCTGGAACCGCGCATGCCCGAAGCGCTGCGCACCCCGTCGGGCAAGATCGAACTCGCGCCCGTCGAGATCATGAGTGACCTGCCGCGCCTCGCCGACGCCATGACCGCCGGGCTCGACCCAGCGCGACCGTTCCTGCTCGTCGGTCGTCGCCACGTGAAGTCGAACAACAGCTGGATGCACAACGTGCCGATCCTGTTGAAGTCGAGCAAGCACCGCTGCACGATGCAGCTGCATCCCGACGACGCCGCGCAACTCGGGCTGGCCGACGGCGACCCCGCGGTCGTCACCAGCCGCGTCGGTCAGGTGACGGTCCCGGTCGAACTCACCGACGGCATCCGTCCCGGCGTCGTGTCGATCCCGCACGGCTGGGGCCACGGCGACCCCGACGTGAAGCTGCGCGTCGCCCAAGAACACGCGGGCGTCAACACGAACATCCTCACCGACGAAGCCGGCGTCGACCCCGTCTCCGGCAACTCGATCCTCAACGGCATCCCGGTGAGCGTGGCGCGCGCCTAAGCGAACACAAGTTCAGGTTGAAGCCCCTAGTCGACGGCTTTCGGCCCGCCGCCGGGCTGGCTTTGGGGTTGGTCGACGGGATACGCGACCCACGCCGTTTGCTGCAGGTTGTCGAGGCGCGTGACGAGCAGGCCTTGGTACGTCGTCAGGTACAGGCGGTCGCCGATCACGACGCTGCGTTCGACGTTCGGCTGCCCGTATTGGTTGTTGTTGTTCGGCGGCTGCACTCGGCCGACTTCGTCGAGCGCGCTGTCACCGACATGTACACCGATCGCGCCGTTGAAGCTCTGCGACGGATCGCCCGAATACGAGTAGGTGTTGAGCGGGACGACCGCCAGCTTCGTCGCCGGCCAGTAGAGGAACGCGTGGTGGTCGAACTGCTCGACGGCGCCGGAGAACCCGGACCCGAACTCCTTGCGCACGAGCATCTTCGGGTTCGCCGGATCGTGCACGTCGTACAGCGACATCTGCACACCGTCGGGTTCGCCCTGCTTGATCTCCGCGCCGACGGCGAGCAGCAGCCCGTCGCTGATCGGGTGCAAGTACGCCGAGTAGCCCGACACCTCGAGCGAGCCGACGACCTTGGGTTTCGTCGGCTCGCTGAGGTCAACGACGTACAGCGGATCGAACTGGCGGAACGTCACGACGTACCCGACGGGTCCGATGAATCGGACGGCGTAGATGCGTTCGCCCTTGCCGAGTCCGCCGACTTGGCCGACGGGCATCAGCGCCGCGCCCGAATCGCCGAGCACCGTGACGAAACTCTGCGACCCACCGCTGGCGTCGGTCGTCGCGACGCGCAGCGCCCCCTTGTACTCCGACATCGAGAACTGGTTCAGCACCGTGCCGTTGACGCGACCCGACTCGCGGTACACCGCTTGCACGGGATCGCTGATGTCGAAGGCGTGAATGAGCGTCGACGACGTCGGCGCCACATTCTGGCCGTCCGGGCCGACCTCGCCCCACGAGTTGGTGGCGACATAGACGCGGGTCGGCGACGCGTACACGATGTCGCCGCCCGCCATGACCGACGCCGCTCGCGTGTAGCTCGGGTTCTCCGTGTTGAAGCTGAGCACGCTGAGCATGCCGAAGCCGGAGAACTGCGGCGGGTGGTAGCTGGCGTCGCAGGCGAATGCTTGGCCCTTCTGCGGATGGCCGTTGGCGTCGGTGGCCGTGAAGTGCGGCAGCCACGTGTCGGCCGTCGCGCTGCGCACGACGTCCGCGTTGTGCGACTTCGCCTGTGCTTGCGCTTCGGGCGTGCCGTCCTGCGGATACTGGAACGTCAGGTTCGGCGCTGAGCGCACGACGATGCGGGCGACGCCGTCGACGGTTCGCGCCGAGATGTAGCTCCCGTCGACGTCGAGGTGGCCGGTTTCCTTCATCGCCTTCGGGTTCGACACGTCGACGACGGTGAAGCGCGTGTTGAAGCCACCGCCGCCGTACGGATACGAACCGGGCGCGACGCTGCGTGTGTCCGCGGCGTACACGCCGCCGCTCGGCGAAACCACGATGAGCTTGTTGGCGACGCGCAGCATCTCGCTGGCGCCGTCGATCTGCAGCGACCCGATCAGCGCAGGGTTGTCGCCGGCGGAAACCGCGAACAGCTTGCCGTTCGACACCTGGAAGATCGTGTGACCGTCGGTCTTGACGGAGTCGGGCTCGTCGATGCCGGCTTCTTGCACGTTGGTGTCGGAGTGCGCGGGCGCGACGGTGTCTGCCGCCACGCTCTGTTTCGGCGCGGATGAGTCCTCAGCGCCGCCGGACGCGCGGCCCGCCAAGGCGGTCCCCGACAGGACCATGTCGCCGCCGCCCGTCGCGCCGGCGCCGGGTAGGCCGTAGGCGCCGACAACCTTCAGCGCTTGCGACTTGGCGTAGCTCGACAGCGCGCCGCACTGGTTGAACGGGATCAGCCGAGTCGACGCCAGGTACACCTTGGTGGCCTCACTCAACGTCGTCGGCGTCGCCGGGCCTGCCGACGTCGACGTCGTGGCGATCGCCTGGCGGTGCGTGATCTGGCTCCCATCGTCGTCGCCGACGGTGAGCGCACCGGCGATGCCTGCGACCATGACGAGCGTCGCCGCGATGGCGGTACGCACGCGCGGCTGGCGAAACAACGGCGTCACGTTGCTTGCCGGCGCCGGGGAAGTGGCGTCGGCTTGCGCGGCGGCGAACACGTCGGCCGCGCCGCGGGTCTGCCCGCGCGCGGCCAGCCGCCGTAGACGATCGGACAGGTCACTCATCGCGTGCTCCTTCAACTTCGGCGCGCAACCTTTTGCGCGCCCGTGCGGCGCGCGCCCGCGCCGCTTCTTCGGTGATCCCCAGGACTTCCGCCGCGTCGGCGTAGCTGTGGCCCTCGACCTCGATCATGAACAGCAGCCCGCGCGACTCGGGGTCGAGCCGCAACAGTTCGGTCATGTCGCTCGGGTACTCCGCCGCCGCCGCTTCGTCCACGCGGTCGAGGCGCGCGAACGCCAGACGGAAACGCGCCATCGACCGTCGGCGGTTCGCCGCCAGGTTCACGATGGCGCGGCGCAGGTACGCGCCGGCGTCGTCGAGGTCGACCAGGCGGTGGTTGCGCAGCGTCCGGGCGACGGCCTCCTGGACGAGATCGTCCGGCTCGACATCCACCGCACCGGTCACCGCCGCGAACGCCCGCAAGGAGGGATAAATAGCCGCAAACAGCCCCGCGTCGTCCAACGGCTCCGCCCCTCGCTCCGCCACAAGAACAGCTTGCATTACTAACAAGACACCGCGGAGGTGGTATCCGTGACACAGATGTCGTGGCTTTCTGAGCGCTCGCGCAACGGTGGCATCGACGAGGTGCCGTTGCCCGACCCGACGTGGGGACGTTTGTGGCTTTGCGGCAAGCACTTCGTCGGTCCGGATCCCCACGGCGCGCTGGCGCGCACCGCTGCCAAAGCGATCGTGTGCCTGAACGAGGGTTACGAGTTGCGCGGGCGATACCCCGACTACGTCGAGTGGCTCGTCGCCAACGGCGGCACGCGATGTGGAATCCGTGGCCCGACATGCACGCACCGCCCGTCGACGAGTTCGCCGAATTCCTCGACACATTGAAGGACCGGTTGCGCGCCGGCGACGGCCTCATCATCCATTGCGGCGCCGGGATCGGGCGCGCCGGCACGACGGCGACTGCGTTGCTGATGGACCTCGGCTTGTCGCTGCGCGACGCGCTCAGCGCGGTACGGGCGGCGCGTCCTGCGGCTGGTCCGCAGACGGCTGAACAGGATGCGCTGCTGGAGCAGTACGCCGATCGGCTCGGTCGCTGAGACCGAGGGCGACGCCCATCGCCACGACCGCCGTAGCCAGCACCACGACCCAGGCGCGCACGCCGAACGCACCGACGAAGACACCGCCGAGCGCGAGGCCGAGGAACATCGCGGCGCTGCTCGCCAGCATGTCGGCGGCCATGACCCGTCCGTGCAACGACGCGCGCGTCGAGCGCTGGAGCAGCGTCGCCGACGGGCCACCAATGACGCCCGTGAAGAAGCCCCACACCGTGACGCCGGCGAAAGCGACGACGACGCTCCTCGTGCCCAGGTAGATGAACGCGCTGATACCGGAGCCGATGACGCCCGTCACGATCCAGCCGAACTTCGCCATGCGGTCGCCCTGGCGTGCGGCGACGGCGCCGGCCGCGATCAGCAAAATCCCGAATGCGGTCTGCAGCGAGGCGAACACGCTCGGCGACTGATGCAACACGTCGCGCACGTAGAGCGGCTCGGCCAGCATCGAAGAGCCGTACAGCACGTGCAGCGTGAAGCCG
This sequence comes from Actinomycetota bacterium, assembly GCA_041166285.1. GTDB lineage: Bacteria > Actinomycetota > Acidimicrobiia > Acidimicrobiales > JACCXE01 > JACCXE01. Next base: position 6,652 of record JBEEFR010000005.1, read on the forward strand.
GCGAGGATGACGCGGCGCACGAGCGGATTGGTGGCGACGACGCGCCAGCCCGCGGCGGCCTCGCGCAGCGGGTGCTGCGCGTGTACCTCGGGATCGCGCGCGACGGGTGTTAGTCGCACGATCGGAAGCACGACGATGCCGAGCGCATACGTCGCGGCGTCGAAGACGAACGCGCCCTTGAAGCCGAACAGTCCGATGGCGACGCCCGCGAACACGGGTCCCAACACGATCGACAGCTGCTCGGTCATCCCCATCAGCGCGTTCGTGCGCGCCAGGTGTTCGTCGTCGACCATGCGCGGCGGTAGCGACGCGAACGCGGGACGGGCGAACGCGCTACCGACGCCGTGGAGCGCACTCAGCAGCGTCAACGCGCCAAAGCTGTGCGCGCTCAGCAACGCCAGCGACGCGCCGACGCCGAGCGCTTTGGCGGCCATCAACGTCGGCCGCTGGCCGAGGCGGTCGACCACCACGCCGCTGATCGGGCTGAGGATGAAACCGGGCAGCGTGAAGGCGATGCCGTAGAGCGAGATCTGGCCCGGCGTCGCGTGGTAGCGGTAGGCCCCGTACGCCCAGATGGCGATCATCGTGCCGAACGTCCCGATGGCACTGAGCGTTTCGCACAGCAGGAACGTGGCGACCCGAGGCGCTGCTGGAGAACGGCTCTCGCTCACGAAGCCGAATGTACGGTGCCGCGCCGTGATCGCGGTGCTGCTCGCCGCGGCGCCGCTCGTCATACTTGTTCGGTGAGCGAACAACACTTCGACGTCCTGATTGTCGGCGCCGGAATCTCCGGGATCGGCGCGGGGGTTCACTTGCAGCAGCAGTGCCCCGACAAGTCATTTCTGATCGTCGACGCGCTCGACCACTTCGGCGGAACCTGGTGGACGCACACTTATCCCGGTGTGCGCTCCGACTCCGACCTCTTCACGTTCGGCTACAAGTTCAAGCCTTGGCGCAAGGCGCCGATCGCGTCGGCCGACGAGATCCTGCACTACATGGGCGAAGTGATCGAGGAGAACAACCTCGAGCCGAAGATCCGCTACAGCACGCGCGTCGAGTCCGCCGAGTGGTCGACCGACGACCGTCGGTGGACGGTGACGATGCAGCCCGGCGAGGGCGATCCGTACACCGTCACCGCGGGCTTCGTGTACATGTGCCAGGGCTACTACCGCCACCGCCAGGGCTACACGCCCGAGTGGCCCGACTTCGCCGCGTACAAGGGCGAGGTCATCCATCCGCAGGAATGGCCCGAGGACGTCGACCTGTCGGGCAAGCGCGTCGTGGTCATCGGTTCTGGCGCGACCGCGGCAACGCTGATCCCCAACATCGCCTACGACTGCGAACACGTGACGATGCTGCAGCGGTCGCCGACGTTCTTCTTCGTCAGCGAGAACCGCAACCAGCTCGCCGACGAGTTGCGCGAGGCGGGCATCGCGGATGAAGAGATCCACGAACGCGTGCGCGCCCAGATCGTCGAGCAGCACGACATGGTCGCGAAGATGTCCTACGAGTATCCCGACATGGTGCGAACGATGCTCATGGACAGCGTCAGGAGCGTCCTGCCGGAAGGCTTCGACGTCGACAAGCACTTCAACCCGTCGTACCGGCCGTGGCAACAGCGCATCGCCCTCGTGCCTGACGGTGACTTGTTCAAGGCGATCCGCGACGGCAAGGCGTCTGTCGTCACCGACAAGATCGAGCGCTTCACCGAGCACGGCATCGCGCTCGCGTCGGGCGACGTGGTCGAGGCCGACGTCATCATCACCGCGACGGGCTTCGACCTTGCGGTCATGGGCGACGTGCAATTCAGCGTCGACGGCGAGCCCGTGTACTTCGCCGACAAGGTCACGTACCGCGGGATCATGTTCACCGGCGTGCCGAACCTCGCCTACGTCTTCGGCTACTTCCGTTCGAGCTGGACGCTGCGCGCCGACCTCATCAGCGAAATGGTGTGCCGTCTCCTGTCGTACATGGACGCGAACGGCTCGACGATGGTCGTACCGGAACTGCCGCCAGAACTCGAGGACATGGAGCGGTTGCCGTGGGTCGAACCCGACAACTTCAACCCGGGCTACCTCACGCGCTCGCTGCACCTCATGCCGAAGCAGGGACCCGAGGATCCGTGGCGGTTGCGCCACGACTACACGTCGGAAAAGGAGATCCTCCCGACCGCTGACTTCGCCGACGGATCGCTCGTCTTCAAGTAATGGTCGAGGATCGCCGCGGCCGACCGCTGCGCGACCTGCGCTTGTCGGTTACCGACCGCTGCGATCTGCGCTGCTCGTACTGCATGCCCGAAGAGCATTACGAGTGGCTACCGCGCGAAGACATCCTCACGTTCGAAGAGTGCGAGCGCCTCGTCGCGGCGTTTGCCGCAGTGGGCGTGCGCAGCGTGCGTATCACCGGTGGCGAACCGTTGTTGCGGCGCGACCTGCCCGCGGTGGTCGCGCGCGTCGCCAACGTGGAGGGGATCGACGAAGTGAGCCTCACCACCAACGGCACGCAATTGGCGCGCTACGCCGCCGCGCTGCGTAGCGCGGGTCTGTCGCGCGTGACCGTGAGCCTCGACACGCTGCAACCGGCGCGCCACCTCGCCATCACATCGCGCGACAACCACGCAACGGTGCTGGCGGGAATCGGCGCCGCCAGCGGCGCGGGGTTCACGGGTACGAAGATCAACACCGTCGTCATGCGCGGCGTCAATGACGACGAGCTCGTCGACATGGTCGTGAGCGCCGGCGAGATGTTGGATCGCATCGGCGACGCCCTCGGTTTCCCAACAGCGATTCCGTCGCGTCCCTCCGCGCCCGCGGTGCGCTACCAGCTGCCGGACGGACGCGTGTTCGGCATCATCGCGTCGACGACGACGCCGTTCTGCGGCGCCTGCGACCGCTCCCGGGTGACCGCCGACGGCGCGTGGTATCGCTGCCTGTACGCACCCACGGGGACCGACCTGCGTGCGCCGTTGCGCGCTGGTGCGTCTACCGACGACATGGCGGCGTTGATCGCGGCGCTGTGGTCCGAGCGCACCGATCAGGGCGCGGTCGACCGCGCCGGCTCGGCGCCACGCGAGCCTTCGGTTCCCGTGACGTTGTTACGGCGCGACCCGCATCTCGAAATGCACACCCGCGGTGGTTGAGGTCCTCGTGTTCGGTCCCGCGCGCGAGCGTGTCGGCGGCGAGTCGATCACGGTCGACGTGGCGTTACCCGCGGCGGTCGCCGAGTTGGTCGCCGCGCTGGCCACGGCGAACGCCGGACTGGCCGAGTTGTTGCCCCACTGCGCGATCGCCGTCGGTGACGAGTTGGTGCCGCGCGACTTCGTCGTGCACGCCGGTGACGAAGTCGCCGTGCTGCCGCCGGTATCGGGGGGTTGTTGATGCGCATCCAGGAAGCACCGCTGCGTCTCGACGCGTTGCTCGCGGAAACGGACCTGCCCGACTGCGGCGGTCTCGTCGTGTTCTCCGGCACAGTGCGCGACCATCACGACGGCAAGGCGGTGACGCGCTTGATCTACACCGCGCACACGCCCGTCGCTGAGCGCATGATCGGCGAGATCGAGCAAGAGGTGCTGACCAAATTCGCCGTCGGCGCCTGCCGGATCCAGCACCGCATCGGCGAGTTGCGCATCGGCGAGGCCGCGGTGCTCGTCGTGGTGCGCGCTGCGCATCGCGACGCTGCATTCGAGGGGTCCCGGTACGCCATCGACGAAGTGAAGCGTCGCGTGCCGATCTGGAAAGAAGAGTTTTACGCCGACGGCACGCATGCCTACGTCGAAGGATGCGCGCTTGCCTGAGCGACATCCCGATCCGACCGCTGTCGTGCTCACCCTTTCCGACACCGTGGCGTCGGGTGCGAAGGACGACACCGCGGGCCAGGCCGTCGCCGACGCCCTCGCCGTCGCCGGCATCCGCGTCGTCGCTCGCGAAGTCCTGCCGGACGAACCCGACGAACTGATCGTCGCGATGCAGCGCTGGCTCTTGCAGCGGCCCGAGGTCATCGTCACCGTCGGCGGCACCGGCGTTGGTCCGCGCGACCACACGCCCGACGCGATTCGGCCCATGCTCACGATGGAGATCCCGGGGATCATGGAGGCAGCCCGCGCCTACGGAATGACGAAGACGCCGTACGCCATGTTGTCGCGCGGCATCGCCGGACTCATCGGCACGACCATCGTCATCACCGCGCCCGGCTCGCGCGGCGGCGCCACCGAGACGATGGAAGCAATCTCCGAAGCACTGCGGCACCTCGTCGACGTCGTGCACGTCAAGTTCCCGCACGACGGCGGTTACGAGTGATCCCCGTCGACGATGCGTTAGGGATCGTCACCGGCGCCGTCGCACCACTTCCCACCGAGACCGTCGCGCTGGGCGACGCGTTTGGTCGCGTGCTTGCCGCCGACGTGAGCGCGGCCTTCCCGCTGCCGCCGTTCGACCAGAGCGCCGTCGACGGATACGCGGCGCGCCACGCAGACATCGCACGCGTGCCGGTGACGCTTCCCGTGAAGGGCGTCGTGGCGGCGCGCGGCTACGACAAGCGGCCTTTCCTCGATCTCGGCACGCTGATGCGCATCTTCACCGGCGGCGTCGTGCCCGATGGGGCCGACACGATCGTGCGGCAAGAGGCAACGCTGCCCGGCGGAGACGAGCGCATAACGGTGAACGACCCCGTTGAGTTCGGCGCCGACATGCGTCACGCGGGGGATGAACTGGCGGCGGGGAGCCTGATCGCTCCGTCGGGCGCGCCCGTGACGCCCGGTGTGTGCGGTGCGCTGGCGCTCGCCGGCGTCGACAAGGTGACGGTGCGCGCCGCGCCGCGTATCTCCGTATTCGTGACCGGTGACGAAGTCGTCCCGCTCGGACACGCCTTGCAACTCGGCCAGGTGCCGGACACGAACGGCCCGCTGATGCGCGCCCTCCTGCAGTCGTGGGGCGCAACACCCGTGGCGGTCGAGCACGTCGCCGACACAGAGACCGCCGTGCGTGACGCGCTGGAGCACGCCTTGGGCGCCTCGAATCTCGTGCTGACGAGCGGGGGAGTGTCGGTCGGCGATTACGACTTCATCCCGAAGGTCGCGTGCGATCTCGGTGCTGAAGTGCTGCTGCACAAGGTCGCGCAGAAGCCGGGTATGCCGCTGTTCGTCGCCAAGCGCGACAACTGCGTCCTCATCGGTCTGCCCGGGAACCCGGGCGCGGTGTTCGTGAACCTGCACGTGTACGTGCGCGCCGCGCTCGACGTGATGGCCGGCCTCGACCCGCGCGCTCGCTGGCGCCGCGCGCCGATGCCCCACGGCGTCCGCCGCGAGCGCGACAAGACGTTCTGGCTACGCGCCCGCGCCGTCTACGGCGACGACGACGGTCGCGTCCGGCTCGAACAACTCGGCCATCAAGCGAGCCACATGCTCTCCAATCTCACCGAAGCAACAGCGTTGGTGCGCATCCCACCCGACGGCGTCCCCGCGGACACCGTCGAGTGGCTGCCGCTGTAACGGTCACGCCGCTAGCCGGAAGGTGGTCGTCGTTTCGAGGACCTGACCTTTCGGGCCGTCGAGGCGGGTGACGCCGGTGGTCGGGTTCCAAGCGACGGTCCATCCGCCTTCGTGCACGAGGTGATGGTGGTAGCTGCACAGCGGGATCCCGTTGTCGATGCACGTGTCGCCACCGTGCTCCCACCACTTCATGTGATGCGTGTGCGTGATGCGGCGCCCGCACCCGCGCACCGCGCACTGGTGCATGTGCCGGAACCGGATGGCGCGGCGCAACACGCGATTGAACAGGCGCTCCTCGTGACCGAAGTCGAGGATCTCGGACTCGCCTTTGACGACGATGCGATGGATGCCGGCGTCGCAACACATGCGTCGCACCGCTTCGCCGGTGAGCCATGTGCCTTGCGACGACAACCCCGGTCCGGACGCGTTGATCAAGTTTTCGTACTGGATCGTGACGCCGACCGCGGCCTTGTACGGATCGATCTTCTGCGGATCCACAAGCGCCCGTTCCTCCATCAGATCGAACAGCCAGTCGAGGCGCTTGGCGCCCGGCGCTCGCTTCGGCTCCTCGTCGTCGGAGTTATCCACAGCCTGTGGATGAGTCCACACGGTGGACTCATGGTTGCGGAATAGGTAATCGCCGTACGCATCGATCACGGAGAAGAAGCGGTCGAGCATGTCGTCCGGCGCCTCGATCACCACCTTCCCGAGCCCGCCGCCGAACCCGCGCTGGCGCACGATGCCGTAGTGGTCGTCCAGGTTCGTCGGCTTCTTGTCCTGGTTGTTGTAGTAGTTCCAGGTCTCAACGCGCTGCTCGAGCACTCGCACGGAGTCGGCTTTCGCTTGTTCCACGAAGACCTCATCGCGTTCGTCGTCAACCCCATCGGGGCGCGCGAGTACTCGCACCTTCGACCACTGCAGGCCGGCCTCGAACGCGGCTCGCACCACATGCCGCCGCGTCAGTACGTGCGACACCTTCAGCTTCTCGAACGCACTGGACCGACTGATCTGACATTGCGCGACCAGCCACGTCGCACACGACCCGTAACCATCCTCAGCCCACACGCCGCTGGCATCGAACTCCGCCAGCTTGAGCACCCACTCCGCAACTCCGCGGTCGATTTGCGTCCACGCCGCAATCAACTCGCGGCCCTGCTCAGTAACAGACGTCGACATAGCAACCTCACAATCGAATGACGTCTGAACGACAAAGGCGAGCCGCTGGCTGCGAAGGTGCCTTCATTGTACCCGAACGTACGTACGAATACAAGGTGTTTTCCCTGCTAGATGCCCGGATATGTGGTGATCTCCGTCGCTTTTACGCTCGCCCAAACCTCGACGCCGGCGGCGAGGCCCAACTCCTCGACAGCGGCGGTCGTCACCTCGACCACCAGCGGCAGCGGGCCTTCGAGTTGCACGCGGGCGCGCGGTCCGATGGCGTCGACGTGGGCGACGCGCGTGAGCCACTGATTGCGCGCGCTCCCGCCGACCGTGACGTCGCGGTGCAGCGTCACCGCCTCAGGTGCGATGGTTGCCAACACGGCGCCGTCGAACTCTTCGGCGATCGTGAGTGCGACCAGCCCGCCCTCGACCGTGAGCCGAAGCCCGTCCACCACGCCCCGCAGCAGGTTGGTGCCGACCATCTCGGCGACGTAGCGCGACGCCGGCCGCGCCGTGATCTCGTCCAGCGATCCCTCCTGCGTGACGCGCCCGTTCTCGATGACGACGACGCGATCCGCGAGCACGTACGCGTCGACGGGGTCGTGCGTGACGAGCACCGTCGGCCCGGCGAATTCGGAGAGGAACTTGTGCAGGTCGCGCCGGACGACGACGCGCGTCGCGGCGTCGAGAGCGGCCAGCGGCTCGTCGAGCAGCAGGATGTCGGGGTCAGCCGCCAGCGTGCGCGCCAGCGCGACCAGCTGCGCTTGCCCGCCGCTCAACGTGCGGGGTTTCGCGCCCGCGAAGGCCGAGAGGCCGACGCGCTCCAACCACGCGCGTCCCACATCGCGCGAGCGCGGACCGAAGGCGACGTTGTCGAGCGCAGTCATGTGCGGGAACAACAGGTGGTCTTGGAACATGAGCCCGACGCGACGCGTCTCGGCGTCGGCGATGGCGCGCAGCACCGTGCTCTTGCCCGCGCCGTTCGGACCGAGCAAGGCAGTGACAACTCCCGGCGGCGCCTCGAACGACACGTCGATGTCGCGCACAGTCACCCTCACGCGCGCACCAACCAGCGATCGCGCAACGCGACTAACGCACCGAGCGAGATGGCGACGAGCAGCAAACTCAGCGCGATCGCGGCGCGTGGATCGGTTTCCAGCAACAGGTAGACGTCGAGCGGCAGCGTCTGCGTGCGGCCCGAAATGTTGCCGGCGAAAGTGATCGTCGCCCCGAACTCGCCGAGGGCGCGCGCGAACGCCAGCACGCCGCCGGCGGCGACCGATCCCGCCACGAGCGGCATCGTCACGCGCGTGAACACGCGCCACGGCGACGCGCCCAGCGTCGCGGCCGCGTGCTCGTACCGGTGGTCGACGCCTGCCAGTGCGGCTTCGAGCGTGATGACGTAGAACGGCATCGCCACGAACGTCTGCGCCATGACGACACCAGCCGCGGAGAACGTCAGCTGCACGCCGAGTACGTCGTGCAGTAGTCGGCCGAGGGGACTGTGGACGCTGAAGGCGGCAAGCAGCGCGACGCCGGCGACGACGGGCGGCAGTACGAGCGGCAGCAACACGAGTGCGCGCAGCAGGCGTCGCCCACGGAACTCGCCGCGCGCCAACAGCCACGCCAGCGGCGTACCGAGAACGATCGACAGAACGGTCGCGCCGATCGCGCACTCGATCGAGAGTCGCAGCGCCTCGAGCGTGGCGTGCGTCGTGAGGTCGTGCGCCACCGTCGACCAGCGAGCGCGCTGCAGCAGACCGAACACCGGAAGCGCGATGAACGTCGCGCCGACGATGGCAACGGCGACGATCGCGGCAGGAAATCGTCGCGTGCGGTTCACGCGTCGAGGAAGCCGTAGCGGCGCAGGATCTTGCGCCCCTGGGCGCCGCGCACGAACGCGATGAAGGCGCGCGCCGCCGCGGTGTGCGTCGAGGACGACACACGCGCGATCGGATAGATCGCGATGACGTTCTCGGTGTCGGGGATGTCGACGATGTGGCACCGACGGCCGGCGGCCTTCGCGTCCGTCAGGTACACGACGGCGGCGGTGGCGTCGCCGTCGGTCACCGCGGACAGCGCGGCGGCGACGTTCGGGGCGCGCGACACGTGCGACTCGTCGATGGACACCCGGGCTCGCGATAGCGCCTGCGCGGCGTACGCGCCGCACGGCGCACCCGCCGCGCACAACGACACGGTGCCTGCGTGCGCGAGGTCGGCGAGGCTTTTGATGTGCGCCGGGTTCTTCGGCTTCGTCGCGATGACGAGTCGGTTGCGCGCGAACAACACGGGCACGTCTACCTTTTTCGCGCCCAGCAGCGGCGTGATGTTCTTCATGTCGGCTGACGCGAATACGTCGGGCGACGCGCGTTCGGTGATCTGGCGCGCCAGCGCGGAGGACGACGCGAAGTTGAACGTCACCTTGGTGTCGGAGTGTGCGCGCTCGAACGCCTTGCCGATGTCGGTGAACGCGCCGGTGAGCGACGACGCTGCGAACACCGTCACCGGTTGCCGCGGCTTGTCCGCGCACGCCGTGAGGACGAGGAAGATCAGGACGCTCGACAGGACCCGTCGCATCAGGACGAAACTAGACGGCGGCGCCCGAGAAACTTGTCGAACGTTTGAACCTTCTCAACTAATTCTTCGGCGCTACACCTCGTCAGTAACGTTCGGGCATGTTCGCTCGCATCGGCACGTGGTGCCATGACCGGCGCCGCCTCGTGCTGGTCGCCTGGATCTTGGTGCTGGTCGTCCTCAACGGCATCGCCAACGGCGCGGTGAAGTCCGACTACAAGCAAGACTTCAGCCTCCCCGGCGCCGACTCCACCAAAGGCTTCGACATCCTGAAGGCGCAGTTCGGCGGCAAGGCGCCAGGCGTCGGCGGCACGATCGTCTTCAAGGCCGACCAGGGTGTCAACGACCCCGCCGTCAAGGCCGCCATGACCACGTTCCTGACGAACGTCGTCGCCATCAAAGGCGTCGCCGGCGTCGAGAGCCCCTACGACCCCGGTGGACAGCGATTCGTCTCGTCGAACGGTGACAGCGCCGGCAAGATCGCTTACGCCAACGTGAACTTCCCGCGCGACGTCGACTTCGGGACCATCCCCGACATCAAGAAGCAGATCCTCGCTGCGGAGCCCAAGATCGACGGCGTTCAGATCGAACTCGGAGGTCAGATCCTCGCGGCGTTTGAGCAACCGACCACGGAAGCGATCGGTCTCGGCTTCGCCATCGTCATCCTGATCATCGCCTTCGGTTCGGTGCTGGCAATGGGCCTGCCCGTCGCCGTCGCATTGTTCGGGATCGGCATCGGCGGCGCCGGCGTGATCTTCTTCAGCCACATCCTGTCGGTGCCCGAGTTCGCGCCGTTCCTCGGCGTGATGATCGGCCTCGGCGTCGGCATCGACTACGCGCTGCTGATCATCACGCGCTACCGAGAACAGCTGCACCTCGATCACACCGTGCGCGAGTCGGTCGCCATCGCGCTCGACACGGCGGGGCGTTCGGTGCTGTTCGCCGGCGGCACCGTCGTCATCTCGCTCCTCGGCATGTTGCTGATGGGCGTCTCGTTCGTACAAGGCCTCGCCGTCAGCGCGTCGACCACGGTGCTCATCACCGTCCTGGCGTCGCTCACGTTGCTGCCGGCGCTGCTCGGCTTCGCCGGCGCCAACGTCGAGCGCACGCGCTGGCGCGGCCTCGTGGCCGCGGGCCTCGTCGCCGTGGGACTGGTCGGTTACGGGCTCCAGTTCAAGCCGCTCATGGTCGGCACGCCGCTGGCGCTGCTGGTGTTGGTGCTCGGGTTCTTCGTGCCCAAGCTGAAGGAAGAAGTACGGCACCGCGCACCGCGTCCGCGCCGGGAGACCCTGGCGTACCGCTGGAGCCGCGGCATCCAGCACCGCCCGTGGACCGCGTTCGTCGCCGCGGGTGGTGCGCTGCTCATCTTGTCGGTGCCGATCCTCGGCCTGCGGCTCGGTTTCTCCGACGAGTCGAACTTCGCCAAGTCGACGACGACGCGCAAGGCGTACGACCTCCTGGTCGCCGGATTCGGCAAGGGCTTCAACGGTCCGCTGCTGCTGGTGACGGAGTTGAAACCGGGCACGACGCTTGCGCAACTGACGACGCTCAAGACTGCCGTCGCCGCCGATCCGAACGTCGCGTTCGTGAGCGATCCGATCCCGAACAGCCCGCTGGCGCCGACCGCCGCGTTGTGGAACGTCGCGCCGAAGACAGGGCCACAAGACGCGGAGACCGCGTCGCTCGTGCACCGTTTGCGCAGCGGCGTGCTTCCCGGCGTCGAACAGACGATCGGATCCGACGTGCACCTCACGGGCTTCACCGCTGGCAACGTCGACGCCTCCGCGTTGATGGGCAAGCGCCTGCCGTATTTCTTCCTCGCGGTGCTCGGCCTGTCGTTCCTGTTCCTCATGACCGTGTTCCGGTCGATCCTCGTGCCGCTCAAGGCCGTCGTGATGAACATGCTGTCGATCGGCGCGTCGTACGGCGTGATCGTGGCGCTGTTCGAATGGGGCTGGCTGGGCAAGCTCACCGGGTTGTCGCCGGGACCCATCGAGCCGTGGGCCCCGATGATGCTGTTCGCCATCGTGTTCGGCCTGTCGATGGACTACGAGGTGTTCCTGCTGTCGCGTATCCGCGAAGAGTGGCTGCACAGCGGCGACAGCCATACGTCGGTGTCCGACGGACTCGCCGCGACCGCCAAGGTGATCACCGCCGCGGCCGCGATCATGGTCGTCGTCTTCGGCAGCTTCCTGCTCGAAGACAACCGCACGTTCAAGCTCATGGGTACGGGCCTCAGCGTCGCCGTCCTGCTCGACGCCACCGTCGTGCGCATGCTGCTCGTGCCGGCGACGATGGAGCTGCTCGGCGACCGCAACTGGTGGCTGCCGAAGTGGCTCGACAACATCCTGCCGAACATCGCGGTCGAAGGCACCGAGGGCGCGGCGGCGTTCGAACACGAGCACGAGGAAGCGCTGCGGGAAGAGCGCGAGCGCGAGCTCGAGCCGAGCGCCGGCGACTAGCGGGGCGGGCCGAACCAGGCGGTGAGCGCGTCGGGCAGCGCGGGATCCGTCGGGTCGCCGGCCCACGCGACGTAG
>JBEEFR010000006.1:0-6501 GCA_041166285.1 Actinomycetota bacterium
CTGGTGTCGAACACCCAGCACCCTTCGCCGCGGCTGAGCGTGACCGGCAGCGGCTTGTAGTTGTGCGCGGCGTGCTGCCACTCGAGGTCCGTGGGCGCTGCCAGTAGGTCGGTCATCGCTGCCTCCGAAGCTCGAGGGTGCAGCACTTCACGCTGCCGCCCGCCTTGCGCAACTCGCTGGTGTCGATCGGCACGGCGTCGTAACCGTGCGACCGCAACGACTCGATGAATCCGGTCGCCTGCGCCGACACGATCACGTGGTGGCCGTCGCTCATGGCGTTGCACCCGAACGCCTCGGCGTCGCGCTCCTCGACGATGAGGGCGTCGGGGAATCGCTGTTGCAGCAACGCGCGGGAGTTGGCGTCGAACGCGCCCGGGAAGTACGCCACGTTGTCGTCGCGCAGCACGGCCATCGCCGTATCGAGGTGGTAAAAGCGCGGGTCGACAAGGCGCAGGCTGACGACCGGCACGTGCATCTGCGCGCGCAGTTCGTCGTGCGCCGCGATGTCGGTGCGGAAGCCGTAGCCCGCGAACACGGTGTCGCCGACGACGGCGAAGTCGCCCTCGCCCTCGTTGATTTCCGTGGCGCGCACGACGTGATCAAACCCGTGGTCGCGGAACCATTGCGCGTAGGGCGCCTCCTCGCCTTGACGTTCCGCGAAGCGGAACTTGGCGGCGTACACGCGGCCGTCGACGACAAGGCCGCTGTTGGCGGCGAACACCATGTCAGGCAGGCCGAGAACGGGCTCGACGAACTCGACCGTGTGACCGAGCGCCTCGTACGTGCGCACGATGGTTTCCCACTGGCGCGTCGCGACGCGCCGGTCCACCGGAACCCCCGCGTGCATCCAGGGGTTGATCTCGTAGGAGACGGCGAAGAACGCGGGACGGCACATGAGCACGTGACGGGGCCGGTACGCCTCACCAGGATCACTGCATCGCTGCGCGACCGAACTCATCGCCATGCATTGAAAGTACGGACGATCCGGTACGAATACAACGGGTACAGCTTGCGTTCGACGCAATAAACTTGTGTCGTGACGCTGCGTGACGAAATAGACCGCTCGATTGTGTCGCTTTTGGTGCAAGATTCGCGACGAAGCTTCGGCGACATCGGCGAGCACGTCGGGCTGTCAGCGCCCGCGGTGAAGCGCCGCGTCGACCGCCTCGAGGACACCGGCGTGATCCTCGGCTACACGGCGCGCATCGACCGCAACGTCGAAGGCAAGGTGACCGAGACGTTCGTCGAGCTCTACTGCTCGGGTCGCACCGCCCCGTCCGACATCAAAGAGATCGTGGCGCCGTTCGATCAGGTCGTCGAAGCGTTCACCGTGAGCGGCGAGGCCGACGCGCTGCTGATGCTGCGCACGCGCGACATCGCCGAGTTAGAAGAGGTGCTCGAGCGGATTCGTAACAACCAGCACGTCGACCGCACGAAAACGATCATCGTGTTGTCGCGTTTGTTGGACCGCAGTTAGCGCTTCGCGGCCTTCTTCGCCGGGGCCTTCTTGGCCGTGGACTTCGCCGGCGCTTTCTTCGCGGGCGACGACTTCTTCGCCGCCGCTTTCTTCGCGGGCGCCGACTTCTTCGCAGTCGACTGCTTTGCCGCGCCGGCCTTCTTGGCGGGCGCCGCCTTTTTCGCCGAAGACTTCGTGGCGGCCGATTTCTTCGCCGGCGACTTCTTCGCACTCGCCTTGGACGGGGTTGCAGCCTGCTTCGTCACCGTCTGCTTGCTCGACGCCGGCTTCGCTGCGGTCTTCGTCACGGCGCGCACGCTCTCGGCCTGGGCCGCGGCGAGCCGCAGCCCCTCGGCGGGCGCAGCTTGTTCGGTCTCGCGCAACAACTCGGCGGCGGGCGGCGTGTACACGTCGACGTCCTCCGGTTGCGCGTTTTCGGTCTCGGGCGACACCTTCTTCAACAGGCGTCGCAGCGGGCCGTCTTTTTGTTTGGTGGCAGGCACCGCGTCGCCATACCCGCTATTCGACGGTCCATGCCTAATGCGAAGACGAAGGTTTCCGGTTCGCCTGCATCATCGGCCGCAGGATTGCTCCCGCCGGGGTGTTGTCGGCGTCGTCGTCGGCCGCGGGGGGCGTCTTGGGCTTCGGCGGAGTCGGCCTCGCATTTTGCGGCGTGATGGCCGACTCGATGTGGCGCGTCTGCGCCCGCTTCCCGCTCTCTGCCTCGCGCTCGGCTTCGAGTTCCGCGATCGTTTCCATGTCGCGCTTGCGCCGTTCCGCCAGGGGCATCATCGGCCGGAGGATCGCGCCGGCCGGTGAGTTCTGCGTGTCGTCGTTCGCTTCGCTCTCGTCTCGCTCGTTCACAGCCATGTGGCTGCAATACCCGCTAGTGCGGGGACGCGTTCACCAATGTCGACGTCACGTCGCCGGTGATCGTCGAGCCGAACGGGCCCGTACCGTTCACGACCTCGTGGCTGTAGGTAGGAACGCGCAACGCCGGAGCCCAATGCTGCGTGTCGTTCACGTTCACGTCGATGCCGTTGCCCGTGACGTGCAACGTCGAGGCCACGACTACGACTTCGAACGACCGCCCGCCGACGCTGTCGTTCTGGTGTCCGGTGATACTGCCCGAGAAGTCCGCGGCGAACCCGTTGTCGCACGCGGCGTGACCGTTGAAGGTCTTGCCCGTCGTCGGGGGCCAAGGCGGCGCTGGGACCGGCGTGGCGAACGTGCACGTGATGACGAGGCCCTGCTGCTTCAGCACGACGCGGGTGATGTGGGGACCGTCTGCACCGAAGGTGAAGTACAGGTCGCCCTCGCTTTGTGGGTCGGCGTGGCGCGCGAACACTTGTGAAGGGCCCGCGCCTTGCACGACCAACGTGCCACTCGGGGGCACGCTGCCCTGGTTGGTCGACCCTGATTGCGCGTAGTCGTACGTCCCCGGCGTCGCCGGAGCCGGCGCGGCGTTCGGATCCGCACTCCCCGGAGCCGACGACGCCGCAGCGCCGGAGCCCCGGTGCTGGGTCGAGGTGGTCGTGGCCGAAGGCGCCAGCTGTGACGTGGTCGCGTCGTCAGCGGCCATCGTCGAAGACGTCGTCGTGCGCTTGGGCGCAACGGTGCTGGCCTTGTCATCGCTCTTGCCTCCGCCGCACCCCGCGGCAAGCAACGCGAGCGCGAAAACAACGACGACGAACTTCCGGGGCATGCCTCCAGCTTGCCAGGCTGCTTGCCGCAGGCAGCATCGGTGTGTCACTGTTACATTCCGATGCTCACTGTTACACCGCATGTGACGGACGCGACAACCGAACGGATCCTCGACGCGGCCTACGAGGAGTTGCTGCACTTCGGCGTCAAAGGGGTGAGCGTCGAAGACATCGCCAAGCGCGTCGGCGTCGCTCGGATCACGATCTATCGCCGATTCGCCAACAAGGACGCACTGCTGGCGGCGGTCGCACTGCGCGAAGCCCGAAGACTTCTCGCTCGCGTCGACGCGGCGATCGACAAACAATCGAGCCCCGAGGATCAACTCGTCGAAGGCTTCGTCGTCGCGCTGCAATCGGTCCGCAACCACCCGATCGTGAAGCGCACACTTTCGAGCGAGCCCGATCTCGTGACAGGAGTCTTGTCGTCGCAGGCGGCGGCGATCATCGCGCTGCCCCGGGACTACCTCGCGGCGCGCATCGCGGCCATGCGTCCCGGGTTCGACGCGCGCCCCGTCGCCGAATTGATCGTGCGCCTCACCGCGACGTTTGTGCTGCTGCCCGACAGCGTCATCCGCTTGAAGACGGGCGACGACGTGCGCGCGTTCGCGCGCACGTTCCTCCTCCCCATGGTGGTGAACGCATGACCAGAACACTCGTCGAGCGACGCGCTTCGGACCTCCGCCTCCTGGGCGCCGCCGGATACGCGCTGGCGCTGCAGATCGGACACCCGACGGTCGCCGCCGGCGTACGCGATCACTCGAACTTCACCGTCGATCCGTGGGGGCGCTTCTTCGGCACGATCGACTTCGTCAACCTGCTCGTCTACGGGTCGCCCGAACAGACGGCGACAGCGACGCGCAACCTGCGCGCGATGCACGCGCGCATTCGCGGCACCGATGCCCACGGCCAGAAATACTCAGCGCTCGAACCCCACGCGTATGCGTGGGTGCACGCCACGCTCGCTGAGGCACTCGTGCGCGGCCACCGCATCTTCGGCTCGCCCTTCACCCGCGACGAAAAAGAACAGTTCTGGCGCGAGTGGCTGGAGCTCGGACACCTCTTGGGCGTGCGCGACGGTCATTTGCCACCGACGTGGAACGAGTTGCAGCAATACGTGCAGCACACGATCGAAGACGTCCTCGAGTACAACGACCTCGTCGACGTCGTGCAGAACACCGCGTCGCACGCCACCGGCGGCTCACCCTTCCCGTGGCTTCCGTCGCGCGCGTGGGCCATGGCCGGCGTCCCGCTCGGGCGCTACGTCGCGTTCCTCGGACGGGGGACGATGGGCCGCGACCTGCGCGCGAAGTACCGGATTCCGTGGGGACCGCGGCAACAGCGCACGTTCGCCGCCATTGCCAGCGCACATCGCGCGTCAAGGCCCGTATTGCCGCCCGTCCTGCGCCACGCAGGCCCGACGATTCTGCGCGTCCGACGGCGCGAAGTGCTCGCCGGGCCGTTCGCCGCATGATCGAGGACTTCCGCGGTCCGTACGCCGGCGGACCCCCGCCGTCGGCGCTCGAGATCGACGCCCCGGACGTCACGCACATCGGGTGGCGCGACCTCGCGCGTGCCGTGGCTGTGCAGGCGACGATCGCGTGGTGCGTCGCGCGCGCCGTGGCGGCGTGGGTCGTCCGTCGGCGCGGCCGCGGCGTCGTGCGCGCCGCGTGCGACGGTTTGGTCGACGCATTCGAGAAGCTCGGGCCGACCTTCGTCAAAGCCGGCCAGCTCATTACGTCGTCGCCGGGCGTGTTCCCGGCTCCGCTCGCCGACGCGTGCAAGCGCTGCCTCGACGAGGTGCCCCCTTTCCACCCCGACCAAGTGCGCAAGGTGATCAGCGAAGACCTCGGCCACGAACCGCACGCGCTGTTCTTGAAGTTCGAGGAGACACCACTGGCGAGCGCGTCGATCGCGCAGGTGCACGCCGTCGTGTTGCCCGACGGACGGGAAGCGGTACTGAAGATCCAGCGGCCGGGCGTGCGCCGCACCATGAACAGC
This sequence comes from Actinomycetota bacterium, assembly GCA_041166285.1. GTDB lineage: Bacteria > Actinomycetota > Acidimicrobiia > Acidimicrobiales > JACCXE01 > JACCXE01. The sequence goes on from JBEEFR010000006.1 coordinate 5,158, forward strand.
GATTTGCGCAACCTGTATTTCATCGCTCGTCTCGCCGAGCGCACGAAGCTCGGCAAGCGGCTGCAACCGACGAAGTTCGTCGAGGACATGCACCTCGTGTCCAACCAAGAGGTCAACTGTGCGCTCGAAGCACACCGCCAAACGCGCTACCGCGACCACATCGACGACTACGGCGACAACCCCGACATCACCGCGCCGGAGGTGTACTGGAACTACTGCGGGCCGCGCGTCATCTGCATGGAGCGGATGTACGGCGTGCCCATCGACTCCTTCGACGTGTTCGCGCGGCGCGGCATCGACGGTGAACTGTTGTTGCGCAAAGGAATGAAGGTCGCGTTCGAGGCGATGCTCGTGCACGGGCCGTTCCACGGCGACGTCCACGCCGGCAACATCTGGGTGCTCGACGACGGGCGCGCCGCGTACCTCGACTTCGGGTTGATGGGCGAGCTACCGGACCGCTGGAAGTCGTTGATGATCGACCTGCTGAAGACCGTGCAGGTCGACAACGACTGGGCGCGCGTGGTGCGCAACTACAAGGACGTCGGCGTGTTGTCCGAAGACGTCGGCCCCGACGATGAGGTCGGTGCGCGCCTTCAGATGGTCATGGAGCCGATGTTCCTCCAGGCGGCGGGTTCCGTCGACCTGGGCGCGGTCATGAAGCAGCAGATCGACCTCGCCGAATCCATGGGAGCGAAGGCTCCGCAAGAGCTCATGCTCGTCTCGAAGCAGGTGTTCTACTTCGAGCGCTACGTCAAGGGGCTCGCGCCCGACTACCAGATGATGAGCGACCTCTATCTGACGAAGAACGTCATTCCCGAGGCGAAGAAAGTCGCCGCGGAACGGGGCATTAGCTTTCCTACCTAATGACGCTTGCAGTCCATAATCCCGCGACTGGGGAGCAACTGACGGAGGTCGCAACCTTCGACGTCGAGGACGTACCGGCGATCGTCGGTCGCGCCGACGCCGCGCAGAAACAGTGGGCCAAGGTGCCGCCGCGCGAACGCGGCGAAATTCTGCGGGCGTGCTGGCAGGCGATGCTCGACAACGAGGACTACCTCGCCCGGTTGATCACCAGCGAGAACGGCAAGCCGATCGCCGATGGTCACGCCGAGGTGAAGTACGCCGCGGAGTTCTTCCGTTGGAACTCCGAAGAAGCGGTGCGCCTCGACGGCGACGTGGGCGTACTGCCGAACGGCACCGGGCGCAAGATCGTGTTGCGCCAGCCGATCGGCGTCGTGCTGGCGGTCACGCCGTGGAACTTCCCGGCGGCGATGCTGACGCGCAAGCTCGCGCCCGCCCTTGCCGCGGGTTGTGCGGTGATCGCCAAGCCGGCGTCGCTGACAC
>JBEEFR010000007.1:0-14696 GCA_041166285.1 Actinomycetota bacterium
CGCACCCCCGTGCCGGCGTACTGCACCGCGACTTGCTGGGTCAACGAGATGACGGCGCCTTTGGTGGCGCAGTAGGCGGCGCGATCGCGCAGTCCCATCATCCCGGCGACGGACGCGGTGTTGACGATCACGCCGTGGCCGCGTTCGAGCATCGACGGCAGCGCCGCCTTGATGCCTAGGAACACTCCGCGCACGTTGACGGCGAACAAGCGCTCCCACTCTTCGAGCGAGCACCCGAGTACGTCGTGCACCGACCCGATGCCGGCGTTGTTGCACAGGATGTCGATGTGCCCGAACTCCGCGATGGCCGCGGCGATCATCGCGTCGACGTCGCCGGGATCCGACACGTCCGCCGTGAACGCCGACACGCCCGCAGGAACGTTGGTTGGATCGACGTCGGCGCCGAGCACGCGCGCGCCTTCTTCGACGAGCAGTCGTGCGATCTCTGATCCGATGCCTGACGCGGCGCCGGTTACGACAGCGGTTCGTCCTTCAAAGCGCGGTTTCACCCACCAACCATTCCACGCGCGGTGCGCGGATGTGCGAGCCGGGAGCGGACGGATCATCGGCGCGTACGCGTGCCACCGCGTCGCGCTTCGCCTCGCCGTCGACCGTGACCAGCACGAGGTCGCCCATGGCGATGCCGGCGAAGGTGAGCGTCCGCCGAGGATGGAAGTTGGCGCCCGACGGATCGTCGTTGTCGACGACGTAGCGGTCGATGGGTGCGGCGAGCGCTTCGGAACCGGGGAACAGCGACGCCGTGTGCGCGTCCGGTCCGAGACCAAGGTGGACGACGTCGAAGGGCGCGGCGCTGCGCACGAGCGCGTCGTACTCGTCGGCGGTCGATTCGACGCGCATCGGGAACACCCCGCGCACCGGGGGGAGCCGGTTGATCAGCGCGTCGCGAACGAGGAGTTCGTTCGAGTCGGGATGACGGCGCGGGACGAGGCGCTCGTCGCCCCAGTAGATGTCGACCATCGACCAGTCGATGGCGTCGCGCGCCTGCGCCGCCAGGCACTCGTAGCACCGCCGCGCCAGGTCACCGCCCGAGACGACGAGACTGAAGAACGCGCGCGGGCGTGTCTGCCACGCATCGACGACCCGCCCGACGAACGCTTCCGTTACGTCGTCGACGACGACGAGGTCACCGAACACGCGATCACTTCGCGCAGGGTTCGTGCCACTCGCGGCCTTCGCGCGCGAGGAGTCGGTCGGCGGCCTTCGGCCCCCACGTACCCGCGCCGTAGTGCGTCAACGGCGAGCGGCCCTCGTGCCAGGCGTTGAGGATCGGATCGCAGATCTTCCACGCGTTGCGCACTTCGTCTTGACGAATGAACAGCGTCGGGTCGCCGACGAGCGCGTCGAGCAGCAGCCGCTCGTAGGCGTCGGGCGATTCCTCGGTGAAGGTTTCGGCGTACGTGAAGTCCATGTCGACGGAACGAACGCGGAACTCCTGCCCGGGGACCTTCGCGCCGAAGCGCAGCGTGATGCCGTCGTCGGGCTGTACGCGGACGATGAGCACGTTCGGGCCGAGGTCGGTGGCATCGACGGCTTTGAACGGCAAATGCGGCACGCCTTTGAACTGCATGGCGATCTCCGTGGTGTGAGCGCGGAGACGCTTGCCGGTGCGCACGTAGAAGGGCACGCCCTCCCAGCGCCAGTTGTCGACCATGAACTTCGCAGCGACGTACGTCTCGGTCGTGCTGTTCTCGGCGACGCCTTCTTCGTCGCAGTAACCGGCAACGCGATCGCCGGCGATCGTGCCCGCTCCGTACTGACCGCGGACGGTGAAGTCGTTGACCTCGGCGGACGACATCACGTCGATGGCGCGCAGCACCTTCACCTTTTCGTCGCGGATCTCCTCGGGCTGGATGCGCGCCGGGGCTTCCATGGCGACGAGGGTGAGCACTTGCAGCACGTGGTTCTGCACTATGTCGCGCAACGCGCCCGCACTCTCGTAGAACTCGGCGCGGTGTCCGACGCCGAGCGTCTCGGCGACCGTGATCTGCACGTTGTCGATGTAGCGCCGGTTCCACACTGGCTCGAAGATGGCGTTGGCGAAGCGCAGCGCCAACACGTTCTGGACGGTTTCCTTCCCGAGGTAGTGGTCGATGCGGTACACCGACGACTCGGCGAACGCGTTGTGCACCGTCTTGTCGAGCGCTTGCGCGCTCTTGAGGTCACGGCCGTACGGCTTCTCGATGACGACGCGCACGAAGCTGCCGTCCCCCGCAGGGCGGTTCAACCCGGCCGCGCCGAGTTGTTCGATGATCGTGGGGAAAACCTGCGGCGGCGTCGCCAGATAGAAGATGCGGTTCCCACCGGTGGCGCATTCGTGGTCGACTTCTTCGAGCACCTTCGCCAGGGTGGCGTACGTCTCGGGCGCGTGGTATTCGCCGGCGACGTAGCGCGAGCGGTTGATCACGTCGCGCCACCCGTCGCCGCCGGAGGGCGCGGCTTCGTGCAGCGCCTTGCGGAACTGGTCGTCGGACATCTCGCTGCGCGCCGTGCCCACGATTGTGAATCCGTGGGGGAGAAAGCCGCCCTCGTGTAGGGCGGCGATCGCGGGGAGAAGCTTGCGCGCCGTGAGGTCGCCCGACGCGCCCATGATCACGAACGCCGCCGGCGGCGCGCTGCGGTTCACGACGACTTCGGGTCGCGGTGTTCGGCTTGATCGTCGACCAGCACGGGGTGACCGCCGAACTGGTTGCGCAACGCCGCCAACAGGCGCGGGGCGAACGCGTTCACGTCGCGCGACGCGAAGCGCGTGTAGAGCGCGGAGGTGATGACGGGCAGCGGGACGGCGCGGTCGATCGCGTCCTGGATCGTCCAGCGCCCTTCGCCGGAGTCCGCCACGACCGGTTGGATTGCCTCGAACCCCGACCCTTCTTCGAGGGCCTTCTCGGCGAGGTCGAGTAGCCACGAGCGAACGACCGAACCGTTGCGCCACAGGTCGGCGATTTGATGCAGATCGAGCTTGAACTCGGTAGCTGCGTCCATCAACTCGAAGCCTTCGGCGTACGCCTGCATCAGCCCGTACTCGATGCCGTTGTGCACCATCTTCACGTAGTGACCGGCGCCCGCTGGACCGACGTGCGCGAAGCCGTTCGGCGGCGCCAGCGCCTCGAAGGCCGGGCGCACGACTTCAACGGCGTCTTCGACGCCGCCGACCATGAGGCAAAAGCCGTTCTCGAGTCCCCAGATGCCGCCGCTCACGCCGGCGTCGAGGAAGTGGATTCCCTTCAGTTGCAGCGTGGCGGCGCGCGCCACGGCGTCGGTGTAGCGCGAGTTGCCGCCGTCGACGACGATGTCGCCACCGCGGAGGATGCCGGCCACGTGGTCGATGGTGTCCTGCGTGGGGGCGCCCGCCGGCAACATCAGCCACACCACCCGTGGCGATTCCAACTGCTTGATCGCGTCCTCGACCGACTCCGCCTTGATCGATCCGTCCTGCACGAGGTCAGCGACGGCTTCGGGGTTGAGGTCGAAACCGACCACCTCGTGGCCCGCCTGCATCAGGCGCCGGCTCATGCCCGCGCCCATGCGTCCGAGTCCCAGCATCGCGAGTCGCATGGCGCTCCTTAGTAGATCTCTGCGAAGTCGTCGACGGCGACGCGCAGGACGCGACGACCGTGCTGCACGAGACTCTGGTGGTCGCCGATGGCTTGTGCGTCGATCAACGTGGCGAAGTCGTACCCGAATCCCGGGATGGCGAGCGCGGCGCGCGCAGAGCGCGGAACGATCTGCACGACCACCACTGAGTTGGGTCCGCCCTTGTGGAGCTGCCCCGTCGAGTGCAAGAAGCGCGGGCCGTATCCGGCCGTGACCGCCATTCCCGCGAGCGCGTCGCGGACGCGGTGACGCGCCTGGTCGAGGCCGAACGAATCGCCGTAGGGCATGTACGCCTGCAGCGAGACGTAGTCGCCGGTGCGCACTTGTTGCTGCAACCAATCGCCGACGGCGTCAGGGGCGACGGTGTCGACCAACGGCAGCGGCAATTCGTCGAGTACGCGCTTGGTGTTCGCCTTGCTCTCGGCGACGTTCGGTTCGTCGAAGGGGTCGACGGAGATGGCGTGCCCCGCGGCCGCCGTCGCCAGTTCCCACCACATGAAGGCGCGACCGAGATCTTCGGGCGACGACAGCGACACCGTCATCTCGTGGCGGTCCTCGCCGTGCTCGGGTTCGGTCGTCGGGACCGGCACGACGCCCTTGCCGTGTTTGCCCAAGCTTTCGGCGATGAGCTGCTCGACCCACAGACCGAACTCGGCGTACGCCTCGGGCACGCGGATCGTCGCCTTGTCGCGGCCCTCGGCAGCAGCGCTGCCCATCGCCAGGCCGTGCTCGACGGCGTCGACGGCGTCGACGCCCGCGGCGGCGTCGAGCAACGCGCCCACGTCGTATCCGAGCAGCGCGGCGGGCACGAGGCCGAAGTACGACAGCACCGAGTACCGACCGCCGATGTTGGCGTCGTTCCGGAACGTCTTGCCGAAGCCGCGTTCTGTCGCGAGCTGGTCGAGGCCGGTGCCCGGGTCCGTGATGGCGACGTAACGCGACGGATCGGGCTGTGCTTCCCAGCACCGCGCCAGCAGCGTCTGCACCTCGAGCGTGCCCCCCGACTTCGAAGACACGAGGATCAGCGCGTTCGACAGGTCGTCGGTCGCCTGGGCGACGGTCGACGGCTCGGTGGTGTCGAGCACGGTCAGGTGATTGCTGAACATGGCGGCGCGGAACACCTCGGGGCCCAGTGACGACCCGCCCATTCCGAGCAGCACGACGCGGGAACGCTCGACGCTGTCGGCCCACGCGCGCAACTCGGAGGCTTCGGCCGCCAGCCGCTCCGCGATCGTCAGCCAGCCGAGGCGCGTGTCGGCGACGTTCGGTTGGGGCCACAGCGCGGTGTCGCCGTCCAGGAGGCGTTTGGCGATATCCGCTGCGTCGTCCATATCAAGCGAAAGTACCCTCCGCGCGTGGGTTACAAATTCGCGGAGCAGGCGCGGCAGTGGCAACACGAAGGTTTCGCGCTCGTGGAAGGGCTCGTTCCGTCAGCAGACATCGACGCCGTGGGCGACGACCTCGCCCGTCTGTACGGCGAAGACACCTTCGACAACTACAACAAGGCGAAGGGTTTCGGCGACGGCGATCCGGACGGCAAGCAGTTCCGCGCCTCGCAGTTCGACGGCATGCGGGGCTTTCCCCTGCACGGCTGTCACGCGCTGAACGACCTGTTCGTGCATCCGCGCGTCGTCGAGTTCGCGCGCGCTGCGCTCGCCGACGACGACGTGCGGGTCTACCAAGCGGCGGTGTGGGGGAAGTGGGCGGGAAACGTCAACTACGAGCAGCCAATGCATCAGGACACGAACCACTCGCTGCTCCCTCCTCGCATGGAACGCGGCTTCTGGCACCTCGAGGTCTTCCTGTTTCTCTCCGACGTCGACGAAGACTGCGCGCCGCCGCGCCTCGTGCCGCGCAGCAAGTCAAACGTTGCCTACGACGAGCTGTACAACCACGAGGTCGTGGCGACGGCCAAACGCGGCACGCTGATGGCGTACCGCTCCGACGTGTGGCATCGCGGCTCCGACTTCGGTCGCGCCGGCGCGTCTCGCTTCGTGCTCGTCGAAGGCTTCCGTCCGGCGTCGGCGGACTGGTTCGGCTACGACGCGTTTGAGCGTCACGGCAACAGCTCGCATTGGGCGACCTTCGTCAAGGGCAAGTCGCCTGAGGACCTCGCACTGTTCGGCGTACCGCGCCCCGGTCATGCCTACTGGACGCCCGACGTCGTCGAGGCCCTGGCGGCGAAGTACCCCGGGCTCGACGTAGCGCCGTGGCGCGACGCGCTCTAGTCGCTGACGTCTTTCATCGCGACCGTCTTCGTCGGCGTGATGCGCACGAGTAGCTCGCCGGCCACGCCGTTGCGCCGGCCGAATTCGTCGGCGCGATCGGCGCCCATGTAGCGCGCGCCGATTTTCGTCGCCCAGCGCACCAACTCGTCGAGGTCGCGCGACACGTCAGCGGTGCCCTGCACCATGACGAAGGAGTACGGCGGCGCCTGGTCGTCCACGACCATCGACACGCGCGCCTCACGCACCAGCGACCTGCCCTTGACGGAGGTTTCGTGGGTCGTGAACACGATGTCGTCGCCGTCGAGCACGAACCAGATCGGGGTGACGTGGGGCGCGCCGTTCGCGCTCGTCGTCGCCAGTTTGCCGGTGCGCGTGCCCTCCAGCATGAAGGCGCGGCGCTCGTCGTCGGTCATGCGGACGGCCACGGCGCGACAACCTAACGTGAGCGCCCGTGGACCTCGCCCTGCTGCTGTCGAGCCTGGGCCTCGGGCTGCGTCACGGCGTCGACTGGGACCACATCTCGGCGATCACCGATATCACCGGGTCTGAATTCGAGAAGCGCCGCGCCGCGTGGCTGGCGGTGCTGTACGCCCTCGGCCACGGCGTCGCCGTCATGGGCCTCGGCGCGGTCGCCATCGTCCTCGGCGACCGGCTTCCGCCCTGGACCGACGCCGTGATGCAGCGCGTCGTCGGGGCGACGCTGATCATCCTCGCGGTGGTCCTGGCGCGCTCGGCGTTCCGCGGACGCGCCACGAGCCGCGGCATGCTGTTGCTCGACGGCTTGCGGCGCGTCCGCCAGAGCGTCCGGCGGACGAGTCGCGTCGAGATCGTCCACGCGCATCCGGAGGCCGACACGCCGCTCACCGTCACCACGACCCACGTCCACGCCGTCGACGTCACGCGGTACACGGTGGCAGGGGCGATGGCCGTCGGGTTGTTGCACGGCGTCGGCGCCGAGACGGGGACGCAGGCACTCGTGCTCGTCAGCGCCAGTCGGATCTCGTCGACCGCGGCTGCCGTCGCCGTCCTGGGGGCGTTCGTCGTCGGCATCGTGGTGACGACGAGCGCGATGGCGCTCACGACGGCGTTCGGCTGGCACACGCTGTCGACCCGCGGCCGTGTCTATCGCTACGTCACGCTCGCGACCGCTCTTGCCAGCGCCGTGGTGGGCGTCATGTATCTCACGTAAACTGCTTCGCCAATGGTGAAAGCGTCCTCGAATGGCATCTCCGTGCGGTTGCGGCTCGGCCTCCCGTCCAAGCAAGGCGACTTCCACGGTCTGGCGCTCGACCACAGCATCTCCCTCCTCGGGATCGTGGTCGGTGGCGCAATCGCGGTCGGCATCGTGTGGCTGGCGACGCGACACAAGACGGCGGTGGCGCCGCCCGAGCCCGTCGCGCCGCCGACGAAGCTTTCCGCAGCGCGCGCCGCTGCCAGTACTAACTGACGCGCTGCGCGCGTAGCTCGCTGCGCCGCACTTTGCCGGCGTCGTCGCGCAAGGGTTCGCTCACCAACTCGAACGTGCGCGGGATCTTGTAGCGGACGAGTCGGTCGGCGAGAAAGCCGCGCACATCGTCTTCGTCGAAGCTCGCCGCGTCCGCTTGCACGATCGCGTGCACGACGCTGCCCAAGTCGTCATCGGGCAGGCCGATAACGGCGCAGCTGTGGATCGCGGGATGCTCGTCCAACGCCGCTTCGACTTCGGCGGGGTAGATGTTGGCGCCGCCCGACAGGATCATGTCGCCGACGCGATCGCCGAGATAGAGGTAGCCGTCGTCGTCGACCCAGCCGTTGTCGCCCAGCGACTCCCAGCCGCCGTCGCGCGTGCGCGCTTCGGCGCCGATGTAGGTGTAGGTCGGCGTGGCGCGCCCCGACTTCAACCACACCTCGCCGATCGTGCCGTTGGGCACCTCGTTGCCGTCGTCGTCGCAGATCATGATTTGGCCCAACATCGGCTTGCCGACCGAACCGCGGTGCTGCAACCACTCGACGCCGGTGATCGTCGTCGCCAGTTGCCCTTCGGTGCCGCCGTACAACTCGACGATCTTCTCCGGGCCGAGCCATTCGATGAACGCGTCCTTCACCCACGCGGGGCACGGTTCGGCAAGGTGCCACAGGACGCGCAGTGCGGACAGGTCGTAGGACAGACGCTGCTCGGCCGGTAGGCGCAGGATGCGCTTCATCATCGTGGGCACCATGTAGACGATGTCGGCGCGGTGGTCCTGCAGCGCCTGCAGCGTTGCCTCGGCGTCGAACTTCGACAGGAGCACGACGTGGTTGCCGAAACGCAGCGCTGTGCTCGACCAGATCAGCGGACCGTTGTGGTACAGCGGGCCCGGCATCACCATGCAACCGTTCGGCGTGATCAGCAACGGCACGGGCAACTCGTCGTCGTAGATCGCCGGGTCGCCCGACACGATTAGCTTCGGTCGCCCCGTGGAGCCTCCCGAGGTCGGCGCTTTCCACGACGGCGATACCGCGTCCGGCAGCGGTTCGGTCTCGGTCGACGGGTCAGGGTTGGCCGCCAACCATGCGGGGACGTCGACGAACGGTCGCGCTGTCGGCGGTGTCGTCTCGGTCCCCAACACCACGGGCGGGTCGGCGAGTTCGACGATGGCTTCGAGTTCGCGTACGGGAAGCCGCGGCGACACGGGTTGCGGGATGGCGCCGAGCTTCCACAACGCCATCGCAGAGATGTGCCACGCCTCTGTGTTCGGCAGGGCCATTGTCACCATGTCGCCGAGCTTCACGCCGAGGTCGCGGAGGTGACGCGCGAACGTGTCGGCGCGCTCTTCGAGTTCGGCCCGCGTCCACGATCCGTTGACCGTCGTGAGAGCGGTGCGGTCAGGGTCCTCTTCAGCGAGGTTCTTGTAGCGCTGCGGAAACGAGATCTTGCCCACGGGCTAGAACTCTGGCATGTCAGAGATGATCTATCGCCGGCTGGGCCGGTCGGGGTTGCAGGTGTCGGTGCTGTCGTTCGGGTCGTGGGTGAGCTTCGGGCCGCAGATCGACGTCAACAAAGCCGTCGATTGCCTTGCGGCGGCGCAGGCCGCGGGCTGCAACTTCTACGACAACGCCGAGGCGTACGCGTCGGGCGAGTCCGAGCGCATCATGGGCCAGGCCTTCGACAAGCTCGGCTGGGATCGCGAGTCGTTCGTGGTGTCGTCCAAGTTCTTCTGGGGACTCAGCGACGGCCCGAACCGCCGCAACACGCTGAACCGCAAGTACTTGATTCACGCCGTCAACGGATCATTGGCGCGCTTCGGTCTCGACTACCTCGACCTCATCTTCTGCCACCGCGCTGATCCCAACACGCCGATCGAAGAAACCGTGTGGGCGATGAGCGACCTCATCGATCAGGGCAAGGCGCACTACTGGGGCACGTCCGAGTGGACGGCGGATGAGATCCGCGCCGCGTGGGACATCGCCGACCGCCGCAACTTGCACAAGCCCGTGATGGAGCAGCCGCAGTACAACCTGTTCGAGCGCCGCCGCGTCGAACGCGAGTACGCGCGCCTGTACGAGGACATCGGTCTCGGCCTCACGACGTGGTCGCCGTTGGCGAGCGGTCTGCTTACGGGCAAGTACATCGACGGCAAGATCCCCGACGACAGCCGCGGCGCGCTGCCGGGCTACGAGTGGCTGCAGGGGATGCTGAAGGATCCCAAGCGCAATGAGCAGGTCAAGCAGCTGCGCGACATGGCCGAAGGATTCGGTTGCTCGCTGGCGCAGCTCTCGCTGGCGTGGTGCGCGGCGAACGAGCACGTGTCCACGGTGATCACCGGCGCCAGCCGCCCCGAACAAGTCGTCGACAACTTCGGCGCGCTCGACGTGTTGCCCAAGCTGACGCCTGAAGTGCTCAAGCAAATGCGCGACATCACGCGCTGAGGCTGCACGACAGCCTCGCCGCGTTTTGGGCCGGCTGCTACCAGTCTTTGCCCGCGCCGAGCGTGACGACGAAGGGATCGTCGCGCTTGAGCGTCAGCTCGACGTCCACGAGGTCACCCGGCGCGATGAATCGCTCGGCGCAGCTGCCGGCGAACACCCCGCCGTCGCCCGCGTGTACGTCGACGCCGCAGTGTTCGCTCGTCCACGCCAGCCGGCGTTGACCGTTGCGCGTCACGTACACGCGGCCGGACGCGATCTGTTCGGTCGCCTTCCCTGACCGCGCCGAGCCGCTCGACGTCATGCTCGCTCCGCCCGGCGAAGCGGCGACGAACTGACACTGGCGAACTCCTCCCACCGTCATGCCGCGGGTGTCGACCGAACACGCGTCGGCGGACACGGGTTGTGCCGCGATGCCGGTCCCGGCGTCGGGAGTGCGGACCGGTGTCCGCGCCGATCCGCCGCTGCTCGCATTGCGACCGCTGGTCACGACCGCGCCCGGCGCCGCCGTCGTCATGGTGACGGGGATGGTGGTCGGCGAGTCGGGCAGCCGCGTTGCGCCGCCGCCACCTTTGCCCGCGGTTACGACGAAGCCGTCGGTCACGCCGAAGCCGGCGACTACGACCGCGGAGAGTCCGGTGAGCCACACGAGGAGACGACGCAGCCCGCGCCGCCGCGCCCGGCGGTGGAGGTCCGCGACGTCGAGTTCGCGACGCGGCACCGGCGCGGCCGCGTGGAGCACAGCGGACAGGTCAGTCATCGTTCACCTCGAGTCCCGCAGCGCGTAGCCGCGCGATCGCCGCGTGCGAGAGCGACTTCACGCTGCCTTCAGGGCACTGCATCACTTCGGCCACCTCCGCAACGCTCAGATCGTCGAAGTACCGCAGGATCACGACCCGCCGTTCGCGTTCGGGCAACGAGGCGACCGCGGCTCGCACCGCGACTGCGGATGTGGGGTCTGCGCGGTGCGATTCGGATGCGAGGCCCGCCCCGTAGTGATCGAGGATCCGACGGCGCGTCGCTCGGGTGCGTAGCGACGACTTGGCGAGATTGAGCGCCACGCGCGTGAGCCAGCGCTGCGCGTCGTCGGTTGTGGGTAGTCGGGACCATTTCTGCACGAGACGCAACAGCGCCTCCTGCGCCAAGTCCTCCGCCAGGTCGCCGTCGCCGCAGTACAGACCGAGGAGGCCGACGAGGCGGGGGTACTGGGCGCGGCAAAACGCGTCGACATCGTCGTGCGTCACAACCGTGACCGTCTGTTCCGCCCCCACGCCGAACGAACGTTGTCAGATGCGGACCGACGCTGTGCCGGTCGTCCCGGCGGCGTCGCACGCTGACCTGTAGTCGGGCCAAGAGGCTGACACCGTCACACTCACGAATCCGCCGGGCCGGGAGGCGAAGGTCTGCCACGTCTTGTCGGCGACGCACACGAACACCGCCTGCATGCCCTCAGCGTTGACGTATACCCCCACCGAGCGGCCAGCGCGGACGGCGAGGTCGTCGATGCGCAGCCGGAATGTGTTCGTGGCGGCCGTGAAGACGAAGTCGCCGAGCAAGACGATGTGGCCTGCCGGCGTCGAAGGCCGCGCGACGGGTCCTTCAATGAAGCTGCCCGCCTGCGTCGCGACGTAGCGGTAGGTCGTCTCGCTCGCGGCGGCGTTACCGGGAGAGCTGACGAGGAGCAGGACGGCAGAGACGAGGACCCCCAGAATGCGCATGCTCTTACCAACTCCCGGACGCACGGATTGGTTCAGGATTTTGGGCGTGACCTTTGCCACACCTCGTGTGACGGCTGCTCACGCACTGCGCGACACGCCCGAACTTGACCGGTCGGTCAAGTTTTGGCAACGTGCACGGATGGCAGTTACCGAAACCACTGATACGCGCTCCGGAGCCGAGATCATCGACGAGCTCCGAGCCTGGCTGGACGAGAATTGGGACCCGGATCTCACCGTCGCGCAGTGGTGGGAAAAGCTCGGTACGGCGGGCTGGGCAGCGCCGACGCTGCCGAAGAACGCCTACGGCCGTGAGCTGAGCCGCGCCGACGCCGTCGCCGTCGCCAACGAGATCAGCGCGTACGGCGCCCTGGGTGCGCCGGCGGGCCTCGGCCTGCTGCTGGCCGCACCGACCATCGCGACCCACGGCAGCCAGGAGCAGATCGACACGCTCGTGCGCGACATCGTCACCGGCCAGAGAGCGTGGTGCCAGCTGTTCTCCGAGCCTGGGGCGGGTTCGGACCTCGCGGGCCTGACGACCAAGGCCATCAAAGACGGCGAGCAGTGGATCATCAACGGCCAGAAGGTGTGGACGTCGATGGGCCAAACCGCCGACATGGGCATGCTCCTCGCCCGCACGAATCCCGATGCGCCGAAGCACCAGGGCATCTCGTGGATGGCGATCGACATGCACCAGGCCGGCGTGGAGGTGCGCCCGCTCGTCGAGATGACGGGCCACGCCATGTTCAACGAAGTGTTCCTGTCAGACGCCATCGTTCCCGAGAACTGGGTCATCGGTGATCTGAACAACGGCTGGGCCGCGGCCAACACGACGCTCGCCAACGAGCGCGCCGGTCTCGGCGCCGGCGGCGGTGGCGGCGGCGGTGGCGCCATGCCCGGCACGATCGCCAAGCAGCTCGACATGCGCGCCGGCGACTTCGCCTCGGCGCGCACCGAGTCGCGCGCCGCACGACCGAAGGGTGGCAGCGGGGCGCGCCAATCGACGGCGCAGATGCTCATCGGCATGGCGAAGGGCAACGGCAAGTCGACGGACGCTTCGATTCGTCAGGGCCTGGCGCGACTGCACACGCTCGGCGAGATCGGTCGCCTCAACGGCGAACGCCTCAAGGGTGTGCGCTCCCGCGGCGGTGACATCCCCGGCATGGCCAACATCTCGAAGCTCAGCCAGTCCGAGATCGTCCGCACGAGCCGCGACCTCGGCCTCGCCATTCTCGGCGCGCAGGGGATGCTGCACGCCTACAAGGACGAGCAGCGCGACGTGAACGACAAGGCGACGGGCAACCCGTTCATCGGCATGATCACGATGACCGCGCTGTACGCGCAGGCGCCGCCGATCTACGGCGGCACCGATCAGATCCAGCGCAACATCATCGGCGAGCGCGCGCTCGGCCTGCCGAAGGAGCCGGGGCCCGACCCGGCGACGCCGTTCTCCGAACTTCCGAAGAACGCCTAAGCAGCGCGCGGCGTCGCCGACGCGTGCAAGTCCGCGTCGGCGACTTCCCACGGCTCGAGCGGGTGGATCAATAGGTCCATCGACATCCACGCCGTGCGCGACACGGGCCAGAACAACGCGGGCGGTACGAGCGCGAGCACGATGGCGATCGTCAACCATGGCGCGATGCGCATGTCAGGCGTGCTGATGGCTTTGCCCGCGAAGTAGATGAGGTACAGCGCGAGGAGTCCTTCGCCCATCACGGTGTTCATCACGTAACCGCCGAGCCAGAAGCCGCCACCCTTTTCGCGGTCGAACTTGTAACCGCATTTCGGGCACCGCTCTTTGAGCTTGAACCAGTGGACGAACAACTTGCCGCCGCCGCAGCGAGGGCACCGCAACGTCAATCCGCGCAGCACCATCGTGACGGGACGCGCGTCGGGGCGGATCGTGTTCACCGCGCCAGCCAGTTGTCGGGATCGGCAGCCGCGTCGGCAACGCGCTTGGGCAATTTGCCGGAAGCGATCTCGGCGAGGGTCACGTGTTCAAGTACCCCGCGCAGGCTGGCGCGAGCCGCCACCCACACCTCTTGGAGGTGCTCGGCGGGGCCTTCGTACGCGGCGGCTTCGGGGCGCACGCCGCGCACTTCGGCGAGCGGGCCGTCGACCAATCGCAACACGTCAGCGGCCGTGATCTCCTTGGCATCGCGTGCGAGGCGGTACCCGCCCTCCGATCCCCGCTGGCTGCGCACGAGGCCACCGCGGCGCAGATCGACGAGGATGTTCTCGAGGAACTTCACCGGCAGCGACTGCTCTGCGGCGAGCTTGTCGGCGGTCAACGGGCCGCCGTCGTGCGCCGCCAGGGTCAAAAGGGCGCGCATGGCGTACTCCGCCTTGGCCGTGATGTGCACGCCCTGAGTCTGCCTTAGCGCTGCGTTTTCACGCCGATTCCGTCGCAGAACACCCCGAAAACCCTCAACCTCACCGGTAGCTCCACGAAGAAATGGTGAAAGTTGCTGAGGACTTGAGGGTTCGCTGTGAGACAATTTGTCCACAAGTTCCCTGCTGGGGCAGGCCCTCACTACAGGGTGGGGCAAGGGCTTATAGGAGATACGTAATGAAGGTGTTCACGCTCGTCGGGTCGCGTCGAGGTCGTATCGCATTCGCGGCGACGACGGCGCTTGCCCTTGTTGTCGGCGTCGGCCTGCCGCGTATCAGCGCGCAGGCTGCCGGTGGAACGGTCAACGTCAACCCGTCGCCGACCTTCCAGAACAACAACGCCAACGTCACCGAGGGCAACTTCGGCACGGCGTCCGTCAACGTGACGTTCGCGCTGTCCCAGGACAACGCGAACCAAGTGACCGTTCACTACACAACCGCTGACGGCACTGCCACCGCACCGGGCGACTATGTCGCGCAATCGGGAGACGTCGTGTTCGCGCCCCACGAGACGTCGAAGAACGTCGTCTTCAATGCGAAGGGCGACACGATCGACGAAGCGAACGAAAACTTCAAGGTCCAGATCGGCACGATCACGCAAACCGGTCCGGACAGCTTCACGAAGGGCTCGGACGGAACGGTCACCATCCTCGACGACGACGCCGCTCCAGGGATGAGCGTCCCCGACGTCGCAGTGAACGAAGGCACCGACGGCAGCCCGGGCGCCGCCAAGACGAAGATGACCTTCACGGCGCATCTGTCGTCGCCCGCGGGCTCGGACCAGACCTTCTACGTCTTCACCGGCAATCCCACGCGCGACTCCGACCCGAACACGTCGGGGGTCCAGCCGCACCGCGCGGCAACG
>JBEEFR010000008.1:0-5838 GCA_041166285.1 Actinomycetota bacterium
GTCGCCGAGGGTCGCTTCGATCGCGAGATCGTGTCGATGGAAGTCGACGGCGCCGTTGTCAGCAAAGACCAGGGCCCGCGCGAAACGACGACGGAAGGCCTCGCCAAGTTGAAGCCCGTCATCGAGGGCGGCATTCACACCGCCGGCAACTCGTCGCAAATTTCCGACGGCGCCGCCGCGGTGTTGTGGATGGACGAAGAGCGCGCACTTGCCGAGGGGCGCAAGCCGCGGGCGCGCATCGTCGCCCACGCGCTCGTCGGCTCCGATCCGTACTACTTGCTCGACGGACCGCCGGCGGCGACGGAGAAGGTGCTCAAGCGCGCCGGCATGACGATGAACGACATTGACCTGTTCGAGGTGAACGAAGCGTTCGCTGCCGTCGTGCTGTCGTGGGGCCGCATCCACAACCCCGACTGGGACAAGGTCAACGTCAACGGCGGCGCCATCGCCCTCGGTCACCCCGTCGGCGCCACTGGTTCCCGTCTAATCGCCACTGCGCTGCACGAGTTGGAGCGCTCCGACAAAGAGTTCGCGCTAATCAGCATGTGCTGCGGCGGCGCCTTGGCGACAGGCACCATCCTCCAGCGCCTCTGAGCATTCTTGTGATGTTGTGACAAGAAGACCCTGTCAAAACATCACAAGAATCGGGGGTTAGGTCCAGGGCGTCGGTTGGCTGTCGGGGCGTAACAGGGTGTCGGTGCCGCCATCGACGAAGACGACCGAGCCGCAGAAGAAGCGGGCGTGTGGGCCGAGCAGGAAGGCGACGACGTGCGCCAATTCTTCGGGCGTGCCCTTGCGCCCGACCGGGATCGGGAAGTCGTCGATGTACGGACCGATGACCGGATCATCACGCGTCTGTTGCAGCAGCGGCGTTTCGACGGCGCCCGGCGCGACCACGTTCAGCGTGATGCCGGCGCCGGCCCACTCAGGTGCGTGGCGACGCGCCCACCAGGCGATCGCCGTTTTCGTCGCGGGGTAGGTGCCGAGCGCGCCGGCGGCATCCGCGGCGGCGCAGGCGCCCGCTTCGTCGCCGGCGAGGCACAGCTCCACGACGTCCATCGGTATGCCCTTCTGCGCCGTCGTCGAGTTCGACGAGATGGCGACGGCGGCGGACGCGTCGCCGCGCGCCAGCGCCCGGCGTAACCCGTCGAGCAACGCGACCGTGCCGAAGTAGTTGACGGACACGAGCGCGCCGCCTTGCGCGGTGGTGAGACCGGGGATCCCCGCCCACGTGACGAGACCGTCGAGCGCGCCGTCGCACATCGCGTTGACTTCGGCGATGGCGCGCACGCGGCCCGCAGCTGTCGACAGATCGGCGATGACGTCGGCGTCGCGTAAGTCGACGCCGATCACGCGTTGCCCGTCGGCTTCGAGCACGGCCCGCGTCGCCGCACCCATCCCCGACGCCGACCCGGTGACGGCGACCGTTCTCACGGCGTCGTGAGCACGCAGCGCGTGCCGGTGTAGATCGTCGGCATGCACTTGTTGCAATGAATGCACGCGCCTTCGCGTGCCGACCCGGCGGCGAAGCGGTTGACGAGGTCGGGCTCGCGCAGCAGCGCACGCGCCATGGCGACGAATGAGAACCCTTCGTCGAGCGCGCCGTTGATCGACTCGAGCTTGTTGATGCCCCCGAGCAGGATCAGCGGCATCTTCAACTCGGTGCGGAACTGGCGCGCCATCGGCAAGAAGAACGCTTCCTCGAACGGCAGCTTCGGGAAGATGCGTCGACCGAACACGCGCATGCCGAGGCCGATCACTGGCCCCTGCGTCTTGGCGAACTCCTTCATCGGCACGTCGCCGCGGAAGAAGTACATGCCGTTGAGCAGCGACGACCCGCCGGTGAGTTCGAGCGCGTCGAGGTGGCCGTCGGCCTCGAGCAGCTTCGCCACCTGCAGGCTCTCTGCGGGATGCAGCCCCTGCTTGACACCGTCGTCCATGTTGAACTTCGCCAGCACCGCGACGCTCGGGTCGGTCGCGGCGCGCACCGCCGCGACAACTCGCCGCGGGAAGCGCGCCCGGTTCGCGATCGACCCGCCGTATTCGTCGTCGCGCGTGTTGAGGTTCGGGCTCATGAACGAGCTGAGCAGGTAGTTGTGCCCGAGGTGCACCTCGATGGCGTCGAAGCCGCTGTCGACGGCGACGCGCGCCGCGCCCGCGAACTGCTCGACGAGGGCGTCGAGCTGCGCGACCGACGCGCCGCGCACGCGTCCCTTCGCCGGCAGGCTGAAGCGGGTCGACGGCGCCGTCGTCGGATACTTCCGCGAGTTCGCCTGCGCTACGAGGCCGGCGTGGCCCAGCTGCGCCGACACCTTCGCACCGGTCGCATGAATGGCCGACGTGAACCGCTGCAGATCGGGCACGAGCGACGGCGCGAACACCAGCGTGTGCGGGCTCACGCGTCCTTCCATCGACACGGCGCAGTACGCCAACGTCGTCAGTCCGACGCCGCCTTCGGCGACCGCGAGGTGGTAGTCGACGAGTTGTTGCGTGACGGCGCCGCGCGGCATCACGCCTTCGAACGTCGCCGCCTTGACGATCCGGTTGCGCAGCGTGATCGGGCCAAGCTGCGCCGGCGCGAAAGCGCTACTCGCGGCCGAGTTTGGCAACGCGCTCGCTGGCTTCGATGAACTCCTCGACCATCTGGAAGATCACGTCCTTCACGGGACGCACCTCGTTCATCGACCCGACGATTTGGCCGACGGGGATGCCGACGAACTCGCGGTTGTTCGAGCGACCGATGCGGCGCTGCGCCTCGGCGGTCGCCAGATACTGCAGCGGCATCGGCAAGAACCCGGGGGCGTCTTCCGCCTCCCAGGCATCAGTCCATCCGGTGCGCAACTGACGCGCCGGCTTGCCCGTCATACAGCGCGAACGCACCGTGTCGCGCGACGTGGCGGCGAGCAGCTTCTCGACGACCATCGGCTGCATATCGGACTCGGCGGTCGTCAGCCAGATCGAACCGGTCCACACGCCCTGCGCGCCGAGCGCCATGGCGGCCGCGACCTGGCGACCGTTGCCGATCCCGCCGGCGCCGAGCACCGGAACCGGCGCGATGGCGTCGACCACTTGGGGCAGCAGCACCATCGACGCGATCTCTCCCGTGTGGCCGCCCGCCTCGTGACCTTGGGCGACGATGATGTCGACGCCCTGGTTGACCTGACGCTGCGCCTGCTGCACTGAACCGACCAGCGCCGCCACCTTCACGTTGTGTTCGTGCGCGAGGTCGACGATGTCCTTCGGGGGCGGGCCGAGCGCGTTCACCAAGAGGCTGATCGGGTGCGCAAGCGCGATGTCGACCTGGGGACGCGCGCCCTCGTGCGTCCAGCCGAGCAGACCGTGCACCGGCTCGTCGGCGGGCAGCGGCGGGATGTGGTTCTCGTCGAGGGTCTTGTTGATCCAGTCCTTGTGCTTCTGCGGGATCATCTCCTCGAGCTGTTCCTCCATGCGCTCGGGGTCGAGGTCGCCGGCACCGGCGTACGACGCCGGCATCACCACGTCGACTCCGTACGGCTTGCCGCCGATGTTCTCGTCGATCCAGTTGAGTTCGATCTCGAGTTGCTCGTTGGTGAAGGCCAGCGCTCCGAGCACGCCGAGGCCACCGGCCTTGCTGACGGCGGCGACGACGTCGCGGCAATGGCTGAAGGCGAAGATCGGCAGGTCGATGCCGAACATGTCGCAGAGGTCGGTGTGCATTTGCTTCAGTTCTCCTTGGTTGCGATGTCGAGAGCCCAGCGGTAATCGGGTTTGCCGCTCGGCGAACGAACGAACGTGGTCACGAGGTGCAGCTCGCGCGGCACCTTGTAACGCGCGAGCGACAGCCGGCAGTGCTCCTGGATGGACTCGAGGTCCGGCGACGCGCCATCGCGTGCCTGCACGACCGCGGCGACGCGCTGACCCCAGCGCTGGTCGGGCACGCCGACGACCACCGCGTCCCACACGTCCGGGTGCGCCTTCACGGCGGCTTCGACTTCTTCCGGAAAGATCTTCTCGCCGCCGGAGTTGATCGAGACCGAACCGCGGCCGAGCAGCGTGATCGTGCCGTCGGCTTCGACGATGGCGAAGTCGCCGGGGATCGACCAGCGTCGCCCTTCGATCTCGACGAAGGTGGCGGCCGTCTTCTCCGGGTCGTTGTAGTAGCCGATGGGAACCGACCCGCTGCGAGCGATCTTGCCCACGACGCCGCTGCCGGGTTGCACGCGGTTGCCGTCGTCGTCGAACACCGCGGTGTCCTCGTTCGGGTTGATGGTCGGCCCGCCCTTCATGGCGGTGTTGCCCTTCGACACGTAGGTCATCCCGTTGCCCCCGCCTTCGGACGAGCCGACGGCGTCGCTGATGATCAGGTTCGGGAGTCGCTCGAAGAACTGGTCCTTCACGCTCGGCGAGAACACCGCCGCGGTCGACGACAGTGCGATCAGCGACGACAAGTCGTACTCGGCGTTGTCGAGTTCCTCGACGAGCGGTCGCCCCATGGCGTCGCCCGTGATCATGACGACGTTGACCTTCTCTTCGCCGACCAGCGTCCAGACGTTCGCGGGGTCGAACTCGGGAACGAGGACGATCTTGTTGCCCACGAACGCGCCCTGCATCGTTCCCCACTGCGTGGCGCCGTGCATGAGCGGCGCGATCGGCAGCATCGTGATCGGGCCGTTGGCGAGGCCGCGCTCGACCATGCCCTTCGGGCTCGTGACGCGTTGGCCGGTCGGCAAGTCGAGACCGCCGCCGAGCGCGAAGAACACGTCCTCCTGCCGCCACACGACGCCCTTCGGCATGCCCGTGGTTCCGCCCGTGTAGAGGATGTAGTGATCGTCGGGGGAGCGCCGCGCGAAATCGCGCTCAGGACTCTGCGCCGCCAACGCGTCCTCGTACTCGTCGCCGATGACGAGCACGTGCTTGAGGTCGGGCAGGTGCGGGAACACGCCGGCGACGCGGTCGGTGAACTGAGGCTGGTGGATCAGCGCGACGAGGTCGGCGTTGTCGAACAGGTAACGCAGTTCTTCTTCGACGTAGCGGAAGTTGATGTTGATCCACACCGCGCGGATCTTGAACACCGCCCACAGGATCTCGACCCACTCGACGGAGTTGTACGCGTAGATGCCGACGTGGTCGCCCGGCTTGACGCCCGCCGCCTGCAGGTGGTGCGCGAGGCGGTTGGCGCGCGCCTCCATCTCGGCGTACGTGCGGCGTTTCCCGTCGCAAACCAGGAACTCCCGATCCGCGAAATTGTCGACCGCGTGCTCGAAGAGATCGGCCAGGTGGTACTCCACCGGCTAAGTAGAACACGTTTCATTTTCGTCGGCAACCATGAGGTAACTTCGGTCCGATGTTTCGCGACGAGGTGCGCGCGTGGCTGTCGGAACACCTCGTGGGTGAGTTCGCGGCGCTCGGCGCCAGCGGCGGCCCGGGGCGCGAGCACGAAGGCTTCGAGGTGCGCTGCCGCTGGGAAAAGTTGCTCGGCGAGGCGGGCTGGACGTGTCTCGGCTGGCCGAAGGAGCACGGCGGACGCGAAGCGACGCTCGAAGAGCAAGTCATCTTCAACGAGGAGTACGTGCGCGCCGGCGCGCCGGTGCGCGTCGGCCACTTCGGCGAGGGTTTGCTCGGACCGACGCTGATCGAACTCGGCACGCGCGAGCAACAGGAACGGTTCCTGCCGCCGATCCGGCGCGGCGAGGAGCTGTGGTGCCAGGGCTACTCCGAGCCCGACGCGGGGTCCGATCTCAGCAACGTGAAGACGCGCGCGGAGCTCGACGGCGACGAGTGGGTCATCACCGGCCAGAAGGTGTGGACGTCGAACGCGCATACGTCAGATTGGTGTTTCGTCGTGGCGCGCACTGAGCC
>JBEEFR010000009.1:0-5665 GCA_041166285.1 Actinomycetota bacterium
TGGTCGTAGGAAACGGCCATGCATGGCCGTTTCCTACGACCAGTTCGGGGTTAGGCGGTGACGAAGCGCGAGGCGAAGCCTTCGATGGCGGCGACGCGGTCGTGCAGGGTTGACGCCATCATCCAGGGCGCGCACAAGAGGCCCGTCACTCCGAGCGAGGCGACGTGGTCGTGCAGTTCGTTCGACGGACGAGCCTTCAGCGCGATGATGATTTCGAATTTCGGGTCGTCGAGGCGGTCGGCGGCGCGCAGCTGGTCGCGCATGCGGCCGACCATCACTTCCGCTTCATCGGGGTCGTAGGCGTTGCCGATCCACCCGTCGCCGATGCGCGCCGCGCGCGCCAGCGCGCGGTCGGAGTGCCCGCCGAGGTAGACGGGAATGGGCGCCTTCGGCACCGGCTCTATGCGCAGCGGCGCGAAGTCGTAGTGCTCGCCGTGATGCTCGACCCACCCGCCAGCCCACAGCACGCGCAGCGCGTCGACCATCTCTTCGAGACGCGCGCCGCGTCCCTTGAACGCTTGGCCGACTTGGTCGAACTCTTCCTCACACCAACCGGGGGCGGCGCCCATCGCCACGCGACCGCCGGAGAGCACCGCGGCCGTCGAGACGAGCTTCGCCACGGTGAACAACTCGCGCAACGGGGCGACGTAGATGTTGGTGGTGAACCGGACGTTGTTGGTGACGGCGGCCATCGCGGAGATGAGCGCCCACGGATCGGGCCACGGTGAGTCGTCGGTGAACGGTGGCGCGCCGTCCTCGGAGTACGGGTAGGCCGACCGACGCACCTGCGGCGCGAACAGGTGGTCCGACACCGTGATGCCGTGATAGCCCGCGTCGTCGGCGATGCGCGCCAGCGTGAGCGTCTGATCGGTTTCGACAAACGCAAGCGCCAGCCAGAACTTCACGTGCTTAGGCAGTCATCCCGTAGTCGACGGGCACGGCGGCACCCGTCATGTTGCGGGCGTCGTCGGACGCGAGGAAGCACAGCACGCTGGCGATGTCGGACGGCGGCGCGAAGTGGCCGCGCACCAGTTCCATCCGAGCGACGAGAAATCCCGACACGTCGTCGGGCATCGTCATGTTGGCGACCAGCGGCGTGTCGACGCCGCCCGGGCAAACGGCGTTGACGCGCACGCCCGCTTTGGCGAACTCCACCGCCAACGACTTCGTGAGCAGCACGACGCCGCCCTTCGACGCGCTGTACGCCGCGCCGTACGGCTGTCCACTGAGACCCGCCGTTGACGCGACGTTGACGATGTTGCCCTTGGTCTCGATCAGGTGCGGCAACGCCGGCCGGATCATGTTGAACACGCCGGTGAGGTTGACGCCGATGACGCGACTCCACTCCTCGAAGCCAAGGTCGGTGGCGTGCCCGAACTGCAGGATGCCGGCGACGTTGGCGAGCACGTCGATGCGACCGTGTGACGACGCGGTGTCGTTCACGACGCGCTCGGCGGCGACGGGATCGCTGACGTCGAGGGCGACGCTGGTGGCGCCGTTGCCGATCTTGTCGGCGGTCGCGGCTGCGCCTTCGGCGTTGAGGTCGGCGCAGACGACGGTGGCTCCGTCTTCACCGAAACGCATCGCCGTTGCCTGCCCGATACCGGATGCGGATCCGGTCACGATCACTACCCGCCCGTCGAAGCGCGCCATATCTGACACTGTGTCAGATATGGAAGGCAAGGTTGCGGTCGTCACCGGCGGAGGCTCGGGCATCGGGCGAGCGACGGCGCTGGCGCTCGGCCGCCTCGGCGCGCGCGTGATCGTCGGCGACGTCAACGTCGAGGGCGGCGAGGCCGTGGCCGACGAGTGCGGCGGCACGTTCGTACGCACCGACGTCACCGACGCCGCGCAGGTTGACGCCCTCGTCGCGGCGTGCGGCGGGCGTCTCGACATCGCGTTCAACAACGCCGGCACGTCGGGGACGATGGGCAACGTGGGCGACACCGACGTGGACGAGTGGCGCAGCGTCGTCGAACTCAACCTCGTCGGCGTGTACCTGTGCATGCGCGCCGAGATACCCGTCATGGCGGCCAACGGCGGCGGCGTGATCGTGAACACGTCGTCAGGTGCGGGGCTCATGGGCTTCGCCGGGCTCTCGGCGTACGTCGCCAGCAAGCACGGGGTCATCGGCCTCACGAAGTCGGCGGCGCTCGAATACGCGCGGGCCAACATCCGCATCAACGCCGTGTGCCCGGGCACGGTGCGCACGCCCATGCTCGAGGGATTCATGGGCGGCAACGAAGACGCGCTCAAGGCGATGGGCAAGATGATGCCGATCGGCCGGCTGGCGACGCCCGAAGAGATCGCGGCCGCCGTCGTGTGGCTGTGTTCGGACGAATCGCGCTACGTCACCGGCGTCGCGCTGCCCGTCGACGGCGGCGCCGCAGCGGCCTCGGGCCGGACCTGACGGACCGTCAGAAACCCGTTACGCTCGCCGCTGTGACCGCGGCAACCACGGACGAAACCTTCCCGAAGATCATCTCCGTCGACGACCATGTGATCGAGCCGCCGAACGTGTGGCAGGACCGGTTGCCCGCCAAGCACAAGGAGCGCGGCCCACGATCGGTGCGGGCGAAGCTCGGCGAGATGGTGTTCGTCGGCGGCAAGTTCTCGTACTCGGCCGGCGAAGGCGCCGATTGCGACTGGTGGTACTACGAAGACCTCAAGATCCCGACGACGCGGCTGTCGGCCGCCGTCGGTTTCCCGCGCGACGAAGTGAAGATCACCGCCATCACCTACGAGGAAATGCGCAAGGGCTGCTGGGATCCCGTCGCCCGCCTCGAGGACATGGACGTGAACCACGTCGAGGCGTCGTTGGCGTTCCCGTCGTTTCCGCGGTTCTGCGGTCAGACCTTCACCGAAGCCAAGGACAAGGACCTCGCGCTGCTGTGCGTGCAGGCTTACAACGACTGGATGTTCGACGAGTGGTGCGCCGGGTCGAACGGGCGACTGATCCCGCTCATCATCGTGCCGCTCTGGGACGCGCAGCTCGCCGCCGACGAAGTGCGACGCAATGCGGCGCGCGGCGGACGCGCCACGTGCTTCAGCGAGATCCCGCCGTTCCTCGGGCTGCCGTCGGTGCACGACAAGGACGGCTACTGGGAGCCGTTCGTCGCGGCGTGCGCGGAGACCGGGACGGTCATCAACATGCACATCGGGTCGTCGTCGAAGATGCCTTCGACGTCGCCTGACGCGCCGCCCGCTGTCGGCTCAACCCTGACGTTCAACAACGCCATGATGTCGATGACCGACTGGTTGTTCAGCGGGCTGCTCGTCAAGTTCCCCGACGTGAAGCTCGCCTACAGCGAAGGCCAGATCGGTTGGATCCCGTACATCCTCGAGCGCGCCGACAAGGTGTGGGAGGACAACCGCGCGTGGGGTGGCGTGGCCGACAAGATCCCCGAGCCGCCGTCGACGTACTACTTCAAGAACATCACCGGCTGCTTCTTCGACGACCACCATGGGCTGGCGTCGCTCGATGCCGTCGGCGTCGACAACATCACGTTCGAGACCGACTATCCGCACTCCGACTCGACGTGGCCCCACACGCTCGAAGTGGCGAAGAAGCTGATGGGTCATCTCGACGCCGAAACGCAGTACAAGATCGTGCGCGGCAACGCGATCAAGCTCTTCGAGCTGGACTTCGACAAGTGAGCGTCGTCAAAGAGGGAACTGTTCTCATCGACGGCGGGTGGGTCGAGGCGGGCAAGGGCGCGTACGACGTCATCAACCCGGCGACCGAAGGCGTCGTCGGGCACGCGCCCGAGTGTTCGCGCGCCGACGCCGAAGCCGCGGCGGCGGCGGCGCGCGCCGCGTTAGCCACGTGGTCGCGCACGTCGCAGCACGAGCGCGCCGCCATCCTGAGTCGCGCCGCCGACATCCTCCTGGCGCGCAACGACGAGTTGGTGCCGCTCGTGCAAGCAGAGACCGGGGCGACGATGCGCGTGGCATCGACCATGCAAGTGCCGATCGTGGCGCAGCGCTTCCGGCGCTACGCACAGGTCGAACCGAACCAGATCCCGTTGCCGCCCCAGCAGGCGCAAGCGACGGCGCTGGCGCCCGGCGGCATCGTCGGCGCGGTCGCGATCCGTCAGCCGGTCGGCGTCGTGTGTTGCATCACGCCGTACAACTTCCCGATCGTCAACGTCGCCGGCAAGATCGGCCCGGCGCTGGCGATGGGCAACACCGTCGTGATCAAGCCGGCACCGCAGAATCCGCTGGCCGTGCTCGAGCTGTGCGCCGTGCTCGAAGAAGCGGGCGTGCCGCCGGGCGTCGTCAACGTGGTGACGGGTTCGTCGCCCGAAACCGGCGAGGCGCTGGTCGATTCGCCCGACGTCGACATGATCAGCTTCACGGGGTCGACGTCGGTGGGGGTGCGCATCGCCGAAGCGGGCGCGCGCACGATGAAGCGGTTGCTGCTCGAACTCGGCGGCAAGGGCGCGGCGCTGGTGTTCGACGATGCGTCGGTCGACACCGCGGTCGGCGGCATCGCCAGCACGTGGGGCTTCCACTCGGGACAGATCTGCACGGCGCCGACGCGCGTGATCGCGCAGCGCGGCGTGTACGACCAACTCGTCGAGAAGCTGGCGACCGCGGCGAAGTACTTGAAGGTCGGCGATCCGCTGGCGCCCGACACGCTCGTCGGTCCCGTCATCAGCGCGACGGCGCGCGATCGGATCGAGAGCTACGTGACCGCGGGACGCGACGAGGGTGCCGAGGTCGTCGCCGGCGGCGTGCGGCCCGACATGGCGCAGGGCTACTACGTCGCGCCGACGCTGCTCGCCGGGTGCCGTCGTGACATGACGCCGGTACAGGAAGAAATCTTCGGCCCCGTCGTCGTGGCGCTGGCCTTCGATGACGACGAGGAAGGCATCGCGTTGGCCAACGACACGCCGTTCGGGCTCTACGACTACGTGTTCACCGGCGACAACAGCAAAGGCATGGACGTGGCGAAACGGTTGCGGTCGGGCAACGTCGGCATCAATACCGCGCAGCGCAACCACGAGGCGCCCTTCGGCGGCTTCAAGATGAGCGGTGTCGGTCGCGACGGCGGGTCGTTCGGACTGCACGCGTACAGCGAGCTGCAGTCGGTGGTGTGGGCGACGTGAACGGCCGAGGGATCGAGGCGCGAAAATGAAGGCGGTTGTCTTCGACGGGACCACGACCGCGGTGCGCGAGATCGAAGTGCGCGACCCCGGTGCCAACGAGGTGCGCGTGCGCGTCGCCGCGTCGGGCGTGTGCCACAGCGACCTCAGCGTGATCGAAGGCACGATCCCGTTCCCGACTCCTGTCGTGCTCGGCCACGAAGGCGCGGGCGTGGTCGAAGAGATCGGCTCTGCGGTCACGTCGGTCAAGGTCGGAGACCACGTCGTACTGTCGACGCTGGGCAACTGCGGCGCGTGTCGCTACTGCGACTCGGGTCATCCCACGATGTGCCGGTCGACGTTCGGGCAACGTCCGCAGCCGTTCACGGTCGACGGCGAACCGGCGTACGCGTTTGCGAACGTGTCGAGCTTCTCCGAGTACACCGTCGTCAAGGCCAACCAGTGCGTGCCCATCGACAAAGGCGTGTCGCTCGAAGTCGCGTCACTCATCGGTTGTGGTGTCGTCACCGGTGTCGGTGCCGTGCTCAACCGGGCGAAGGTCACGCACGACCAGTCCG
>JBEEFR010000010.1:0-5543 GCA_041166285.1 Actinomycetota bacterium
CGGCCTGCCGAAGGGCGTCGTCAACATCGTCGCCGCCGGACGCGAAGCCGGCGAGCACCTCGTCACCCATCCCGACGTCGACAAGATCTCCTTCACCGGCAGCACCGCGGCGGGCCGGCGCATCGCCACGCTGTGCGGCGAGCGCCTGCGGCGCGTCACGCTCGAACTCGGCGGCAAGTCGGCGGCGATCATCCTCGACGACGCCGACGTCGCCACGACGATCGCCGGCCTCGTGCCCGCGGGGATGATGAACAACGGCCAGGCGTGCGTCGCGCAGACGCGCATCCTGGCCTCGCGCAACAAGTACGACGAAGTCGTGGAGGGTCTGGTCGAGGCGGTGCGCGCGTTGAAGGTGGGAGACCCGCGCGCCGCCGAGACCGAGATCGGCCCGCTCGTCGCCGAGCGCCAGCGCGATCGCGTCATGGGCTACATCGAGCACGGCCAGTCCGAAGGCGCCAAGGTCGCCACCGGCGGCGGCAGGCCCGCGGGCATCGACAAAGGCTGGTTCGTCGAGCCGACGGTGTTCGTCAACGTCGACAACAAGATGAAGATCGCGCAGGAAGAAATCTTCGGCCCGGTCGTCGCCGTGATTCCCTACGACAATGTCGACGACGCCATCGCCATCGCCAACGACTCCGAGTACGGCCTGTCGGGTTCGGTGTGGTCAGGCGACGCCGGCCAAGCGCTCGACATCGCCCGCCAGATCCGCACCGGCACGATGTCGATCAACGGCTTCATCCTCGACTTCAACTGCCCGTTCGGCGGGTTCAAGTCGTCGGGCCTCGGCCGCGAGCTCGGCGCCGAAGGCCTCAACGCCTACCTCGAGATGAAGACGATCAGCTTCCCCGGCGCGAGCGCGCTTCCTAGCTAGGGCGCGAACGCGCCATACCGCGGCGCGAAAGCGCGTGGGAGTTTGCGGCGATGCCGCTCACTCCCGCACCCGCGATTCCGGCGACTGGCAGCGTGCGCGTTGTCGCCTGGGTCGACCCGCTCATCGACCGACTCGGCTTCGACCCGCGCTCCAGCTACGTCGAGTCGTACTGGTTGAGCACGCTCGGCCCGTCGACGACGTGGCTGTTGCGCCGCCTCGCGTACGGGCTCGACAACGAACCTGACGGTTTCGACCTCGACCTTCCCGGCGTGGCGCGTGAGATCGGCCTCGGCGACAAGGGCGGGCGCCACTCGCCGTTCGCGCGCTCACTCGGCCGCCTCGTGCAGTTCGAGATCGCGCGCTGGCAACCGAGCAGCGAGACGATCGAGGTGCGTCGCCGGATCCCGCCGCTCAACCGTCGCCAGGTGATGCACTTGCCCGACGCGCTGCGCGACCGGCACGACGCGTGGCAGCAGAGCCAACTCGGCGCGCAACCCGCCGAAGCGATCCGGCGGCGCTGTCGTTCGATGGCGTACGTGCTGATGGACACCGGCGCCGAACGCGAGGAGACGGAACGCCAGCTCCTCGGCTGGGGGTTTCACCCAGCGCTGTGTTACGAGTCGACGACCTGGGCCGCCGACCGGCTGGTCGCCAGCCGGTCCTGACTCAGCAGATCGGCGGGATCAGCGCGCACGGCGCCGTGGTGGTCGTGGCACCGGCCACTGTGGTCGTGGTCGTCGGCGCGGCGGTCGTCGTGGTCGGCGCCACCGTCGTCGTCGTGTTGCCGCCCGCGGCGGTCGTCGTGGTGTTGCCGGCAGTCGTCGTCGTGGTGTCGCCCCCGCCGCCCGGCAAACACAGCGGCGGAACGCCGGTGCACGCCGCGGCAGTTGTCGACGTCGTCGATCCTCCGGCCACGGTGGTCGTCGTCGACGCGGTCGTCGCCGCCGGGAAGCCCGCGACGTGGACGCCGCCGGTGAAGGTTGGCGCGTACGCCATCCACTGTCCGGTCGTCGTGAACGCCGAACCGGTAACGCTCATGACCTTCACGTGCGGACCGCCGCCGGCGCCGGCGCCGGTGATGAGCTTCTGCCCGTTGGCGACTCCGACCCACACACCGCCGGTGAAGCCCGGGTCGTACGCCATCACGCCCGGCCCTTCGACCCCGGTAAGTGAGAACAGCTTGACGTGCGGACCGCCGCCGGCACCCGCGCCGGTGACGACGTCGGGCGTGCCGGCCACGCGCACCGCGCCCGCGGCAACGTGCACGCCGCCCGTGAACTTCGGGTCGTACGCCATCCACTCGTTCGGCACTGACAGGTTGGCGTTGCTGTCGATGGCAAACACCCGGACGTGGGGGCCGCCACCGGCGCCCGGGCCCGTGATGATGCGATGGTCGGTCGCGCCGACGAAGACGCCACCGGCGAACTTCGGGTCATACGCCATGAAGCTGTACTCGTCGGCGAGGTTGCCGTTGGTGAAGCGCAGGACCTTCACGTGCGGGCCACCGCCGGGGCCGGCGGCGACGACGACTTCCATCTGCGGCGAGTTGTCCTCGTTCGCCACCGCGACCGAGATGCCGCCGCGGAAGCCCGGGAAGGGACTGACCTGCGCGATGAGATCCCTGCTCTTGCTCCACACCTGCACGAGCGAGTCGACGCCGGGGCCGGTGCCCGTGACGAGGTCGGGGTCGCCGTTGCCGTCGACGTCGCCGGAGGCGACGGTCGCGCCCGACGTGTCGCTGCCGGCCGAGAAGTAGCTGAGGTTCGGAGTGCCGTCGGCGGCGAAGGTGCGGATGTTGGCGCCTGCCCCCTGACCAGGACCGGTGATGACGAGGTCGGGGCCCGCGGCCGACGCGTTACCGCTCAGTCCGATCATCACCGCGACGGCGGCGACCCCAGTAAGAATCCCAGCGAGTTTGCGCATAGGGGCCGAGCCTAGGACGGCTTCGGCGCCAGCGCGAAGAACAACCGCGCCTTGCACGTCGTCGCGCCCTCGACGGTCGCCTCGCCCACGCCCCATCCGCCCTTCGAGCTGAGCCGTTCCATCGTGACGTCGAGTCGCAACTCGTCGCCCGGCACCACCATGCGCCGGAAGCGCACCTCTTCGACGCCGCCGAACAGCGGCAGCCGACCGGCAAAGCGCTCGTCGGACAGCACCGCGATCGCCCCGGTCTGCGCCAGCGCCTCGAGTTGGAGCACACCGGGGAAGACGGGATTGCCGGGGAAGTGCCCCGCGAGAAACGACTCCTCGCCGGTCACGCGATAGATGCCGACACAGCGCTCGCCGACGACCAGTTCTTCGATGGCGTCGACGAACTTGAACGGCGGCCGGTGCGGGAGGATGTCGGGCGTTACGTCGGTCATGCCGAAACGCTCGGGCGAACGCGGCAGGCGCCATCGCTGGCGAAGCGCGACGGCGGCAGGTCGATGCCGATATAGAAGCGCGCTCGCTCGTTTTCGTGGGCGATCGTGTAGGCCAGTTCGACGATCTGCGCGCGCGAGAAGTACGACGCCAGCTCGGCGCGCAATTCCGGCGACACCTCGGCGGTGCGCTGCGACAACACCGTCGCGAAGCGCACGACGGCGCGCTCGCGCGGCGAGAAGGCATCGCTGGTCTCGAACTGGTCGAGCTCGGTGATCTGACGCGGGTCGAGGGCAGTTAACTCCGCGATCGCGGAACCGATGTCCATGCAGAACTCGCAGCCGACGATCGACGCCGCGCGGAACTCCGCCAGCAGCTTCAGTTCTTCGGGCACGCAGTTCGACACCATCACGCCGAACTCGGACGCGCCCGTCGCCACCAGCAGACCGGGACGGCGCGACAACTCGCGCACGAGGTCGAAGCGGTGTTCCCGCGCCCGGAAGAGCAGTTGCACCATGCGGACGACACTTCGCAAAAAGGTCACGGCGTGACCGTAGATCGCGCTACGCCGGAAACGTTGCGTCGATGACGCTCAGCGCTTTGTGGAGCGCGGTGCGTTCCTCTTCGGTGCCGCTGTTGGCGAGCTCTTTGACCATCGCCATCACGAGTGTGCGCTCGACGTTGTAACCGACCAGCCACGACGCCGCCTGCACCATCATCGAGAAGGCGTCGCCGAACTCCTCGGCCGCTTCGGGGTGAGGTTCGCCCTTCAGCATCGGTTCGCGCACGTATTGCAGGAACAGCTTCGACGCGCCCTCGGCCAGCAACTCCGACGTCTCGATCTGGAGCTTGGCGACGGCCATGAACTCCTCCATCGGAACCCCCGCCGACACCAGCGCCAGGAGCATGCGGACGGCGCGGACGTCGGCGCGGCTGTAGGGCCGGTCGGGGTCGTCGGCCGGCAGCGGGCGCAGCACGCCCGACGCCTCGAGCGACCGGAGCATCGACGGTGGGACGCGGGCGCGCTCGGCGAGTTCGGCCCGCGTCAAACGTTCGTCGGAAATGCCCTCTTCGGGCTCGGCCCACGGCGAGTCCTGTCCGGCGGCGAGCACGTCGGCGACCGCTCGCAGCGACAAACCCTTGGCTTTCAGCGCCTTGATCTTCTGCAGCCGATCGAGGTGGCCCGAGTCGTAAATCGCGGTGCGACCCTCGTGTCTAGGGGCGCTGAGCAGGCCTTTTGACTGATACGAGCGCACAACCTCGACCGAAAGGCCAGCCGCGTCCGCCAGCTGTCGTACGTCGTATGTCATCGCAATCACATTGTAATACGCCGGAATCGAAACTTTCGACGTTGGTGTGTAACTATTAGAGGCCTCGGGTAGTCGAAACGGTTCGATCGAGGCGGAAAGAGGGATGCACGCGTGAGCGTTGCTGTTGTTTTTCCCGGACAGGGAAGCCAAGCCACCGGCATGGGCAACGACCTGCGCGCCCTGCCGGCGTGGCACCTCGTCACCGACGCCGAAGACATCCTTGCCACCTCGCTCGCTCCCCTGCTCCTCGGCGACGAGCTGAAGACCACCCAGGCGGCCCAGCTGGCCGTGCTCCTGCATTCGCTCGTCACCTGGGAAACGCAAAAGGACGAGATCCTCGCCCAGGGCGTGACCTCGTTCGCCGGCCACTCGCTCGGCCAGATGACGGCGCTCATCGCGTCAGGTGCGCTCAGCTTCGAGGTCGGCGTGCAGGTCGCCGCCAAGCGCGCCGAAGTCACCCAGCACGCCGCCGACGCCCGCCCCGGCGTGATGGCGGCGCTGCTCGGTGCGACCGACGAACAGGCCGCGGCATCGGTCGCCGACACCGGCGGTTCGTGCTGGATCGCCAACATCAACGCCCCGGGCCAAATCGTGATCGCCGGCACACCCGAAGGTCTCGAGCAGGCCAGCGAGGCGGCACGCGCGGCTGGCATTCGCAAGGTCGTGCCGCTCGACGTCGCCGCCGCGTTCCACACGCCGCTCATGGACGACGCCGCCATCGGCTTCGCCGAGTACCTCCCGTCGATCGAGTTCGCCGCACCGTCGGCGCCGATCGTCTCGAACGAGGATGCATCCGCCTACACCGACGGTGACGGATGGAAAGAACGCCTCGTCACCCACCTCGTCAAGCCGGTCCGCTGGGCCGACTCGATGCGCACGATCGATTCCCTGGGCCCGTCGTCGCTACGCGAGGTCGGACCCGGAACCTCTCTCACCGCATTGGCCTAGCGCTGCCTCCCCGACTCCGAATGGATCAAAAACTGATGTCGCCTGTTTCTTCT
>JBEEFR010000011.1:0-9156 GCA_041166285.1 Actinomycetota bacterium
CGCCACCGATTTCCGTGAACGCGTGCCGGACGCCGGCTCGCCGCCGAGCGCTGACAACGAGATCGCGATGCGACGGCGGTTAGACCAGCGCGGGCGTGTGGCTTCCCATCAGCTCGGCGAAGTTGCCGGCATAGAACCGGTCGAGGGCAGCGGCACCGATTCCGTCCAGCGCCTTTTCGAACTTCCCTAGTGGGTCCTTCGTGCCTTCGGGGTGCGGATAGTCGGACGAGAACAGGAACAACTCGTCGCCCGCTTGCTCGATCATCCAGCCGACCGGCTCGCCGGGGTACGGCGTGAACTTCAAATGCTTGCGCACGTACTCCGACGGCTTCATCGTCAGGCGCTGCAGCGGCTCCTCGGTGCGAGCGAACGACGTCACCGCGAAGTCGAGTTCGTGCAACCACGACACGACCCAGCCGGCGCCCTGTTCGATTGATCCGCCGCGCAGCTTTGGGAACCGATCGAACAGCCCGTCGAGCACGAGCACGCTCAAGAAGAGTTTCGGCGAGTTCGGGATGGCGATGTAGTC
Source organism: Actinomycetota bacterium (assembly GCA_041166285.1). Classification (GTDB taxonomy): domain Bacteria; phylum Actinomycetota; class Acidimicrobiia; order Acidimicrobiales; family JACCXE01; genus JACCXE01. The sequence goes on from JBEEFR010000011.1 coordinate 530, forward strand.
CTTGGAGCGCACGTTCTCGCCGCCGCCAAGGTGGTCGGTCACCGGCATGCCGTTGTTGTGGAACGCGCGGTCGAGCAGCTTGCCGCCGCCACCGACGTGCAAGACGAACGGCGTGTCGGACTCCGACAGCAGATCCCAGAACGGGTCGAGATCGGGATGCGTGGGGGAGCGGTCGCCGGCGGCGGTCGAGGGCACCATGACGGCCTTGCAGCCGGCGTCGATGGCCTCGGTCGCGACTTCGACGGCGCGGGCCGTGTCGTTCAGCGGGACGTAGGCGACGGGCAACAGGCGCGGGTCGTGGGCGCAGAAGTCGGCCATCGCCAGGTTCTGTGCGGAGCTGCCGGCGTACAGGCGATCGGGGTTCTTGCCGGCGAACATCGCCGACGCGAACGTGGCGAAGACGAGCTGGCCGGAAAACCCGAGCAGGTCAAGGGCGCGCGTGCGCTCTGCCTGATCGAAGGCGCCGAACGCGTTCCATCCCTTGTCGATCATCAGGCGCTCTTCGGCTTTGGCGACGAGTTCGGGCGTCGCCTTGCGCGCGTCGACGCGAGCGGCGGCGTTGTCGAGCACAGGCTTGAGCGCTTCCATCCCGCCGCGGTGGAGCAGGCCCGCCTTGTCCTCCGCGATGAACGGATCGAGGAAGTCGGCCAGTTCCATCACGTGGCTGTCGGCGTCGTAGATGGTGCGACCGGATGCGTACGTCGTCGTCATGTTCCCCCCAGAGGAATCGATGTGGTGACACTTTGTCACCGAAGGCTCTTGCGCGCAACCATCTTTGGTGACAGCCTGTCACCGTCACACAAAAGGTCTGGGGGGATCGTTGGGGACGAGCACCATGCTGCGGCCGAGAACCGCGTTGGCGGTCGTGGCTGCCGGCGCGCTGGCAGTCAGCGTTCTCCACGGCCGCGCCGACGGAGCGACGACGTTCACTCGACCGGCGCCTGCGTACCACGTCGTGTATCGCGTCGAGTCCGGCGCGGTGACGTCCAATGAGGAACTCTGGGTCGACCGGCCATTCGAGTCCGACGAGATCACGTACGCGTCCGATGGCGACGCCGCCCATCCCTCGCTCCACGTCGTGAGCCGGCTCGGTCGGCAGTACGTCGCCTACGGCGGTGCCCCGAATGTGATCGAGACCGGTCCCCAGCCCGCCCAGTTCGACCAACGCCTCGACGTCGTCGCTGCCGACGCCCCGAAGGGCTCGGTCGCGCTGCGGAGTGGTCGTACCGTTGCCGGCCGCCACTGCCGCGTTGTGCGTACGCGCGGCGTGCTCGCCGCCGACTTCGTCGGTACGCCGACCGTCGACGATCACGTCGACTCGTGCGTGACCGCCGATGGGATCGTGCTTGCGCAGACGACGGTGTCCGACGGACGGACGACGAGCACCAAGACGGCGACGCGCGTCGCCGTCGGAGCGGCTGCGGTACGCCACCACGTCTTCGCTACGCCCGGCACGCACCTGGCGCGTGCGCAAGGCGGTGGACGCATCGTGACCGTCAGCGACGACAGTCGACCCCCGCGCGCCGACTTCTGGGAGTTGCCGGCGGCGCCTGCCGGTTTCAAACACCTCGGCCGCTTCGCCGTTGTCGCGCCGTCGCCGCCTACGCCGGCGACGCCGTCGAGCAACGCGCCGCCGGCACCAGTCGTCACGTCGATCGCCGATGTGTTCGTACGCGGCGCCGACGCGATCGTGGTCGAGCAAGGCGAGACGCTCACCAGCACCGCGATCGCGCCGCAGGAAGGCCGCGCCGTCGACCTCGGACGGATCGGCCATGGGCGCGTCCTCGTGTCGCCCATCGGTTCGTCTGTCGCCGCGCTTACGAAGTCGCGCGCGGGGTTCGTGCGCGTGACGGGCACCGTGCCGCCATCGCAGTTGGTCGCCGTCGCCCGCGCGCTGCGCGCCCAGCCGGGCGGCTCTCTCACCGTCGTCACGGACCTCACTTCGGACGGTGCGGCGTGACGTCTTTCGTCGACAACCCCAGGGCGCGTACGGCCGCCAACGTTCTGGCGGCGGCCTTGGGCTTCTACTGGGTCATCCACCGCTTCTGGCCGGCGCCGTTCGCGATCCTGTTGAAGGGAGCGATCGTCGGCGGGTTGTACGCGCTGATCGCGCTCGGGATCTCGCTCATCTACCGCGCGCAGCGCATCATCAGCTTTGCGCAAGCAGACCTCGGCGGTGTGGGCGCCACGCTCGCGGTGCTGCTTATCGTCGCCTGGGGTTGGCCGTATCTCCTCGCGGTGCCCGCGGGCCTGGTCGTCGGGACGGCGATCGGTGTGTTCTTGGAGTTCACGATCATCCGGCGATTCGCCAAAGCGCCGCGCCTGATTCTCACGGTGGTGACGATCGGTGTGATGGGCCTACTTTCCGCGGGCGAGGGCCTCCTTCCGTTGGCGTTCGGGCTCAAGGTTCCACCGCAGAGCTTCAATTCGCCGTTCAACTTCGTGTTCCACTTCCAAGGCGTCGTGTTCCGCGGCAATGACCTGCTGGCGGTCGCGGTGGTGCCGGCGATGTTGTTCGCGCTGGCGTGGTTCCTCAACCGCACCGATTTCGGCATCGCGGTGCGCGCCTGCGCGGAGCGCGCCGACCGTGCGTCGCTGCTCGGCGTTCCCGTGAAGCGCGTCAACACCGTCGTGTGGGGCGTCGCGGCGTTGATGTCGACGGTCGCGCTGATCTTGCGCGCCGGCATCGTCGGCCTGCCCATCGGCGGCGGCATCGGCCTGTCGCTGTTGCTGCCGACTCTCGGGGCGACCGCGCTCGGGCTGTGGGAGCGGATGCCGACGATCGTCGTCGCTGCGATCGGGTTCGGTGTCGTCGAGCAGGCGGTTGTATGGCACACCGGCTCCGCCGACGTCGTCGACCTGGTGTCGTTCGCCGTGATCGTCGGCGCGCTGTTCCTGCAACGGAAGGGCATCGTCGGCCGCGCCGCCGGAGTCGTGTCATGGACCTCGGTGGCCGAGGCGCGCCCGCTGCCCCCGGAACTGGCGAAGCTGCCCGAAGTCGTGTGGACCAAGCGGGCCCTCATTGCGCTCTCCGCAGGAGTTGCGGTCGCGGTTCCCTTCGTCGTCGGCGAGGCGAAAACCGACCTCGCGGTCCTGCTCATCGTTTCGATGATCGTCGGGCTCTCACTGCTGGTGCTGTCGGGCTGGACGGGCCAGATCAGCCTCGGGCAGTACGCCTTCGTGGGCGTCGGTGCGGTCGCCAGCGCGTGGCTCAGCCTGCACTCCGGCCTCGACATCACACTGCAGCTCGTCGTCGCCGGGCTCATCGGTGCGGGGATCGCCATCGTGGTCGGCGTCGCCGCACAGCGGATCCCGGCCCTGTCGCTCGCCGTGGTGACCTTCGCGTTCGCCAAGGCGTGCAGCTCGTTCTTCCTCAAGCACGACCATTTCGGCGCCATCCCGCACCAGGACGAACGAGTGGCGCGCGCCGCCATCTTCGGTCGCATCGTCATCGAGTCCGAACGCCGCTACTACTTCTTCGCGCTCGCGGTGCTGCTGGTGTGCATCTTCGCGGTGCGCGGGCTTCGGGCGAGCCGTCTCGGGCGCGTCCTCGTCGCGACGCGCGAGAACGAGCGCGGCGTGCAGGCGTACGGCGTCAACGTCGTGCGCGTGAAGCTCACAGCCTTCGCCTTCGCCGGGTTCTTCGCAGCGGTCGCCGGCGTGCTCGTGCTCCACATGCAGCAGGCGCTGTATCCGGGGACGGTGAGTCCTGTCCAAAGCCTCACCGGCTTCACGACGGCCGTTTTCGGAGGCTTGGGCTCGATGACGGGTGTGTTCGCCGGTGCGCTCTATCTCAACCTGCTGAGTTGGCTGCAAACCAGCGTGCCCGCGCAGCTCCAAGGCGTGTTCATCATCCTCGGCAGCGGGCTCGGCGTCGTGCTCGTCTTGATGGTGTTCCCCGACGGCGTGGGCTCGCTCGTGTTCCGTTTGCGCGACAACGTGCTGCGCCGCGTCGCCGACCGCCGCGGCATCGTCGTGCCGAGCCTCGTGGCCGACGTGCGCGTGGCGGCGATCGAAGACGAAGAGCACGCCGCCGACGCGGCGGCCACGGCGGTCGAGGTGCTCGACATCATCGCTCTCGAGGAGACCGCCGAGACCGAAACGGTCGGGGCGCGCCGATGAACCGCCTGCGCCTCTACATGAGCGGCTTGCGCGAACGCGTCGGGCCGACGGGCCTCGGTCCTGTCTTCGTGCTGCTCGGCGCGTCCGGCTTCGAGCGTCTCGGCATCAGCGCGGCTGCAGTGCTCGGCCCAACCGTGCGCGACGCGTTCCACGTCAGCAACCAGACCCTCGTCACCACCTTGGCGCTCACGTCGGTGCTGCCGGCGCTGCTGTCGCCACTGGCGGGCTACCTCACCGACCGCATGGACCGCGTGCGCTTCGCCCAGATCGGCGCCGCGCTGTTCGCGACGATCGGTGTCGCCCTGGGTCTGTCGCCGAAGTTCTGGGTCTTCGCCGTGCTTTTGCTGCTCAGCGGCCTCGGACTGCTCGTCAACACTCCGACCCACAGCAGTCTGATCACCGACTTCTATCCGCCGCAGGCGCTCGGAGAGACCTTCACCTTCTACCTGTTTGCCACGGCGGCGATCGGCCTGATTGCCGGACCGATCGCTGGCGGACTCGCGACGCTCGTCGGTTGGCGAACTGCGCTCGTCATCGTCGGATTCATCGCATTCGGCGCGGTGTGGATCCAGAGCCTGATCAAGGACCCGGGACGGGGCGCATCTCTCGGTGTCAGCTTCGACCGCGAAGAGCGCACCACGTTCTCCGAAGGTTTCCGTCGCGTCGCCGCTGTTCGCTCACTACGGCGCACGTGGTGGGCGGCGGGCTTCTACGGCGGCGGCGTCATCGCGTTCACGGCGTTGCAGAACGTCTTCTTCAAGGACGTGTACCACTTCTCCGCCTTCGAGCGCGGCGCCGTGTTGGCGGTCTACGGGCTCGGCGGGCTCGTCGGCACCGTCATCGGCGGTCGGCTCGTAAGCAAGTGGATCGCGGAGCGCGGTCCGGAGTGGCTGCCGGTCATCACCGGCATCATGGTCATGGTCTTCGGGATCGGGATCGTGCTGCTGGGCGTGATGCCGTGGGCGCTCGCCTCCGTCGCCATGGTCTTCGTCCTGTCGATCGGCGCCGCCGGGTTCAACCCTGCGTACAACGCGATGATCGGTCTGGTTACGACGCCGCGTCTGCGCGGCCAGGCGTACTCGTACTCGCTGCTGTGGGTCACGCTCGGCGCCATCGTCGTCTCGCCGATCGTCGGGGGCATCGCCAACGACCACGAACGCGCCGCCACGTGGGTGCTCGGCGTCATCGTCATCATCGCCGGCGTCATCAACTTCTCCGTCCGCCAGTTCGTCGCGCGTGACATCGCCGAGGCCACGAAGCTGCGCGAGGCCGGTGACGCGCCGGCGCTGCTGACGATCCGCGGCGTCGAAGCCGCGTACGGCAACGTGCAGATCCTGTTCGGCGTCGATCTCGACGTACACGCGGGCGAGATCGTCGCGCTGCTCGGCACCAACGGCGCCGGCAAGTCCACGCTGCTACGCGCCGTAAGCGGTCTCATGGATCCGATCGGCGGCGCAGTGTTCTTCGACGGACGCGACGTGACGCACGCCGATGCAATGACGCACGCGTTGTTGGGGATGGCGATGGTCCCGGGCGACCGCGGCGTGTTCCCCGGTCTCAGCGTCGCCGACAATCTGCGGTTGGCCGCGTGGACGTTCCGCCGTAACGAACAACAGGTGGAGGCGGCGACCGAGCGCGTGCTCGAGTACTTCCCGGTGTTGCGCGAGCGCTGGCGGACGCACGCCGGCAATCTGTCTGGCGGCGAGCAGCAGATGCTCGTGCTGGCCCAGGCGCTCATGGGCGAGCCGAAGCTGCTGATGATCGACGAGCTGTCGCTCGGTCTGTCGCCGATCATCGTCGGTCAGCTCCTCGACACGGTGAAGCGTCTGGCGGCCGACGGCACGACGGTGTTGCTCGTCGAGCAGTCGGTGAACGTTGCCCTCACTGTTGCCGAACGCGCCGTGTTCATGGAGAAGGGCGAGGTGCGCTTCGCGGGCCCGACCGCGGACTTGCTCGACCGACCCGACGTGCTGCGCGCCGTGTTCCTCGAAGGCGCGGCGAGCGCCGTCGAGGCTGGCAACGGGACAAAAGGGGGCGTCCGCACGCAGCGGCGCGCACCGGCGGCGTCGCACAACGGGACGCGCCCCGTCGTGCTCGAGGTCGACGACGTCTCGAAGCGCTTCGGCGGCGTCGCCGCCAACAGCGAGGTCTCCCTCGAGCTGCACTCGGGTGAGATCCTCGGCATCCTGGGCGCGAACGGCGCCGGCAAGACGACGCTGTTCGACCTGATCTCGGGGTTCTATCCCGTCGACTCCGGCCGCATCTTTCTCGACGGCGTCGACGTCACCAATCTCGGGCCCGACGGGCGCGCCCGCCTCGGCCTCGGGCGCTCGTTTCAGGACTCGCGACTGTTCCCCGGTCTCACGATCAGCGACACGATCCGCGTCGCCCTCGAACGCCACCTCGAAGTGAAGGACCCGATCGCCGCGGCGTTGCACCTGCCCGCCGTCGTCGACGCCGAGGCGGCCGTCGACGAGCGCGTCGACGAGCTGTCGGAGATGCTGGGCCTGAACGCGTTTCGCAACAAGTTCATCTCCGAGATCTCGACGGGCACGCGGCGCATGGTCGACCTCGCCTGCATCCTCGCTCACGAGCCGAAGGTGATTCTCTTCGACGAGCCGTCCTCGGGGATCGCGCAGCGAGAGAGCGAGGCGCTCGGTCCGCTGCTCAAACGGATCCGCGAGATCACCGGATCGAGCCTCATCGTGATCGAACACGACATGCCGCTGTTGACGGAGCTGGCCGACGAGATCGTCGCCATGGAACTCGGCTCGGTCCTCATGCGCGGCTCGCCGCACGACGTCGTCAACGACCCCCGCGTCGTCGCCGCCTACCTCGGTAGCAACGAGGCCGCGACGAAGCGCTCGGGGGCGCGCACCACCACTCGTAAAACACGCACACGCGTAGGAGCGAAGCAATGAGCCCAGAACAACGTTCGCTTTCCGACATGACGCTCGGTGACATCGGGCGCGGCCTGAAGCGATACCAACCGTTCGCCATCGCGGTGTTGGCGATCGTGTTAGTGGTCGCGTTCTTGCCCGGCAAGCAGCACCCGGTCGAAACGAAGAACGCCGACGGTACGACCGGTCTCACCGAGACCGGCGGTGACAACGGCGGCACGACCGGCGTCACGACTGCCGACGGCGCCCTCGCCGACGCGGGCGGAAGCGGGGGGACCGGCGTTGGCGGCAACAGCGTGAACCGGGCGAACAGCGACGGCGGATCGGCGCCGCCAAAGGCGACCGCTGACAAGTACTGCGACCCCGCGACCGGTCGGCTCAAGATCCCGACGTTGTACGCCCCGCCGTGCCTGCCGACGTGGCCGGGCGGCTCTAACGGCGGAGCGACGTCGCTCGGCGTCAACGCGGACACCATCACGATCGCCGTCCCCTACGGCCAGCCGAACCCGGCCGGCCAGGCGATCCTCGCGGCCGCCGGCGACACCGACACGCAGGACCAGATCAACAAGACCACGAGCGACTGGTTCAACTTCTTCCAGCATCACTTCCAGACCTACGGCCGCAAGATCAATCCGGTCTTCTTCCAGAGCAACGTCAACCCGAACGACAGCCAGAACCCGGCGGCGCAGAACTCCGAGGCGCAGGCCGACGCCATCCACGTCGCCAAGGAGATCAAAGCGTTCGCATCGCTCGGCGACGCCGGCGACCCGTCGGCCTATCACGACACGCTGGCGGCGAATCACGTCATCTGTATCTGCACGACGACCAACCCGGCGTCGTGGTACCTCAAGCGCGCTCCGTACCTGTGGGGTAACGGATTGCCCGACGAGACGCAGGACTACGACATGCGCGCCGAGATGATCTGCGACGAGATCGCGCCCTACGCGCCGAAGTGGTTCGGTGGGTCGACCAATGGCGAGGCGCGGTTCAAGACACTGAAGAAGCGCAAGTTTGCGCTCATCTCACCGACGGATCCCGCGGGCACGTACAAGGACGGCCACGACTTCTTCGTGCAGAAGCTCAAGGAATGCGGCGTCACTTTCGGTCAAGGCGACGACGTCACGTACCCGCTCACCGACATCGTCAACGCCGCGCAAGCGCAACAGGACGCGCAGACGTTCGCCCAGAAGTTCAGCCTCGACGGCGTGTCGACAGTGATCTTCGTCGGCGACCCGATCACGCCGGTGTACTTCACCGGCGCGGCCACCCAGCAGCAGTACTTCCCCGAGTGGATCCAAATGGGCTCAGCGCTCACCGACACCGCGACGTTTGCGCGTGTGTACGACCAGCAGCAGTGGGTGCACAACTTCGGGTTCAGCGCGCTCGGCGACCGCCTGCCGAACGAACAGACGAACGCGTATCTCCTCTACCACTGGCAGTTCGGGAAGGACCCGGATGCCGTGTCGACGTCGCCGATCACGTTCGCATCGGTACAGCCGTTGATGCTCGGCATCACCCTCGCCGGTCCCAACCTCACGCCGACGACGTTCAAGTGCGGCGCGCCGCCCTACACGTCGAAGACCGTCGAAGGCGACGGCTGCGTCG
>JBEEFR010000012.1:0-7765 GCA_041166285.1 Actinomycetota bacterium
CGCCCCGACGCGCAGCTCTACGGCAAGGAAGTGCACGGCGCGCGCCGGCGCATGGGCGAGCTGCTCGCCGAGCAAGCGCCCGTCGACGCCGACATGGTCATGGGCGTGCCCGAGTCGAGCCTGCCGGCCGCCGAGGGTTACGCCAAGCGCTCGGGCATTCCCTACGGCCAGGGACTCGTGAAGAACCGCTACATCGGCCGCACGTTCATCGCGCCCGACCAGGCGAGCCGCGACGCCGGCGTGCGTCGCAAGTTCAACCCGTTGCGCGACAACGTCGCCGGCAAGCGGCTGATCGTCGTCGAGGACTCGATTGTGCGCGGCACGACGCACAAAGCCGTCGTGCGCATGTTGCGCGAGGCGGGCGCCGCCGAGATCCACCTGCGCGTCACGCTGCCGCCGTGGAAGTGGCCGTGCGTCTACGGCATCGACACCGGCACGAAGGCGGAGTTGATCGCCGCCAACATGACCGTCGACGAGATCCGCGACTACCTCGGCGCCGACTCGCTCGCCTACCTCCAGCTCGACAAGTTGGTCGAAGCCATCGACGCACCGGGCGCCGGGTTCTGCACCGCGTGCCTCACCGGCGAGTACCCCGTGACGCCCGACGTGGCGCTGTCCAAGGGAGTCCTCGAAGCCAGTCGTGTCTGAGGACAAGAAGCTCAGCTACAAAAGCGCGGGCGTTGACATCGCCGCCGGCGAAGAAGCGGTGCGGCGCATCCGCGACCACGTGCGCTCGACGTTCCGTCCAGAGGTCATCGGCGACATCGGTGGGTTCGGCGGACTGTTCGGCTTCCCGGCCGGCCGGTACAAGAACCCGGTCCTCGTCAGCTCGACCGACGGCACCGGCACCAAGGCGCTGATCGCGCAGGCAACCGGACGGTTCACCACTATCGGCCAGGACCTCGTCGCGATGTGCGTCGACGACATCGTGTGCCAGGGCGCGGAGCCGCTGTTCTTCAACGACTACATCGCGGTCGGCAAGCTCGACCCGCATCAGATCGACCAACTCGTCGCAGGGATCGCCGAAGGTTGTCGCATCGCCGGGTGCGCGCTCGTCGGCGGCGAGATGGCCGAGCATCCCGGCGCGATGAAGGAAGGCGAGTTCGACCTCGTCGGCTTCACGGTCGGCGTCGTCGAGCGCGACCGGTTGATCACCGGCGACCACGTGCGCGCCGGTGACGTGCTCATCGGTCTCCCGTCGCCGAACCTGCGCTCGAACGGCTACTCGCTGGCGCGCAAGGCGCTGCTCGAAGTCGACGGGCGCTCGCTCGACGCTCCGGCGTACAAGGGAGCGCACCACTCGCTCGCCGACGAACTGCTCAGCCCGTCGGTTATCTACGCGCCGGCGATCCTCGAGCTGCTGCGCCACGTCGACGTGCACGGTGTCGCGCACATCACCGGCGGCGGCATCCCCGGGAACCTCAACCGCGTCCTTCCCGGCGGCTGCGACGCCGTCGTCGATCGCCGCCGTTTCGAGACGCCGCGGATCTTCCAGGAGATCCAGCACATCGGTGAGATCCCCGACGCAGAGATGGCCTCGACGTTCAACCTCGGTCTCGGCATGATCGTCGTCGTGCCCCCGAGCGACGCCTACAAAGCGCTCGACGTGCTGCGCGCCGCTGGCCATCGCGCCGTGCAGGTTGGCGAGGTCGTCGAGGGCGGCGGCGAGGTCCACCTTGCCTAACGCCGCCCTGGTCGAGCACCTGCTCAAGTACTCGGTCAAGCGCGGCGACTTCACGCTCAAGTCGGGCAAGAAGAGCCCGTACTTCCTCGATTCCAAGCAGACGGCGTGTCGTCCCGACGGCGTGTTGCTCGTCGCCCAAGCCGCGCTCGAAGTCATCCCCGCAGAAGCGACCGCCATCGGCGGGCTCACCATGGGAGCCGACCCGATCGCGTTCGCGACCGCCGCCTACGCCGCGACCGTCGGTCGATCGCTCAAGTCGTTCTCCGTCCGCAAGGAAGTGAAGGACCACGGCGGCGGCGGTCGCATCGCCGGGGCCCTCGACCCGGGCGACAAGGTCGTGCTCACCGAAGACACCGCGTCGCGCGGCGTTTCGATCCTGGAAGCGGCCGACGCTGTCCGTGCCGAAGGCGCCGAGCCGATCCTCATGCTGACTCTCGTCGACCGCGGCGGTACCGCGGCGGGCTACGCGGCTGAAGCCGGCATCCCCTTCGTCGCCTTGGTTACCGCGCCCGACTTGGGCTTCGACTACGACGGCCCGGTGTCTTGATCGAAGCGGTCCTCCTGCACCCGCCCGTGTTCGAGTTCTTCGCCGGCGCCGAACACGCCGAAGGCGAACTCGAGTACATCGGTGACGCGATCGGGGTCGACGTCGTCGTCAAGCGATGGATCGATGGGTGGACGCGCGACTACGAGAACGACGGCGCGCGCAACGAGGACTGGTACGGCTGGAACGTCGAGTTGCTCGCGCCGATGGCGTCGACGATCGAGAACGTCCGCATCAATCCCGAGACGAACACGCCGGGAACGATGGGAAAACCGCCGGCGAGCGCGATCCAGTTCCTCGGCGACGACGGCGTGCGCGTCACCTACGGTCACGTGCAAGACGTGCGCGTCGCCGAAGGCGATCGCGTCGCGGCGGGCGACGTCGTGGCGCTGATCGGCAACAACGGCATGTGTTGGCATCCACACGTGCACATCGGCGCCTGGCGCGACGACACCCCGCTCCAGATCCGTTTCGACCTCGCCGCCCTCGGCCGCCTCCGCCGCGAAAAGGGCTTCTACGACTGAGCGTGTGCGTACTTAATCGGGCAGAGCCCGATTACGTACGCACACAGGCTGTGGTCAGTAAGCGAGAAGGTCCTTGATGGCGGTGGCGATGTCGTCGACTTGGGGCAGGACGGCGTTTTCGAGGGTCGGCTCGTAGGCGACGTGGGTGTCGATGGCGGCGACGCGGCGGACGGGCGCGTCGAGTGACTCGAAGCAGTGCTCGGCGACCCACGCCGCCACCTCGGCGCCGAAGCCGCAGGTGATGACGTCCTCGTGGACGACGAGGCAGCGTCCGGTCTTGGCGATCGACGACCCGACGAGGTCGTGGTCCCACGGGATCAACCACCGCAGGTCGATCAACTCGACCTCGTCGTCGACGCCGAGCTGCGCGATGGCGCGCCGCGTCTTTTCCATCGTGGCGCCGTACGACACGACCGTGAGCGCGGAGCCTTCACTGTCGACAACACCCTTGCCGAACGGGACGACGTAGTCCTCCGGCGGGAACGCGTCCACGGTGTAGGGCTGGCGCAACAGGTGCTTGTGCTCGAGGAACATGATCGGGTCCTCGGCGGCGAAGGCGGCGCGCAACATGCCCGCAGCGTCACGGGCGCGTGACGGGAACCCGATCGTCAGGCCGGGAACGTGGGCGAAGATCGACTCACCGCACTGCGAGTGCCAGATGGCGCCACCGGTGAGATAGCCACCGATGGGGACCCGCAGGACCATCGGGACGTTGAACGCGCCGTTCGACCGCCAGCGCGCCGTGGCCGCTTCGGTCTTGATCTGTTGCATCGCCGGCCAGATGTAATCGAAGAACTGCACTTCGGGCGCGGGACGCAAACCGCGGAACGCTTGGCCGACGGCGCGCCCGACGATGTTCGCCTCGGCGAGTGGCGTGTTGAAACAACGTGCGCGTCCGAACTCGCGCTGGAGGCCGTGCGTCGTGCCGAACACGCCGCCTTTGCCTTCGACGTCTTTGAGCAACGTCTCGCGGGCGTCGCCGACGTCTTCGCCGAACACGCGAATGCGCTCGTCCTTCGCCATCATCTCGTGCAGCGTGAGCTTGATCGCCTCGCCGAACGCGACGGGCGCGCCCGCTTCGGCGGCGTCGTAGGTGCGCTCGGTCAACTGCGGAAGCGCTTTGACATGCGACTCGATGGTCGCCGGATCGGGGCGAGGCGCCGCCATCGCTTCCTTCGCGGCGGCGGCGACAATCTGGAACGCTTCGTCGCGCAACGCCTGCGCCTCGTCAGGACTCAGCACGCCGCCGTCGACGAGCGCCGCTTCGAGCACGGTGATCGGGTCGTGTGTTGCCTCGTCGGCCAATTCGTCGGACGAGCGGTACTTGCTCTGTGTGTCGGCCGCGGAGTGCGAATACGGGCGCGTCACCGTCGCGTGAATCAGGGCGGGACCTTCCGACGCCCGCACCCGGGCGATCGCTTCGGCGCCCTTTCGGCGCGCTTCGAAGTAGTCGCGTCCGTCGAAGCGATGAATCGCCAAGCCGCGGAAGCCCTGCACGAGCTCCGCAACCGGCGCCGGCGACTGCTCACTGGCCGGCACGGAGATGGCGAAGCCGTTGTCGGCGACCACGTACAGGACCGGCAGGTGCTCCGTGCACGCGGTGTTCAGGCTCTCCCAGAACTCGCCTTCGGATGTCGCGCCTTCGCCCAGCGACACATACGTGAGTTCGTCGCCGTGGGCGACGCAGCCCGGCAGGTCACGGCGGCCGATGTACCGCGCCGCCTCGGCGCAGCCGACGGCGGGGATGCACTGCGTCCCCGTCGCGCTCGTCTGGCTGACGATGTTGAGTTCCTTGTGGCCCCAGTGGCACGGCATCTGGCGGCCCCCCGAGGCAGGGTCGAGCGCCGAGCCGACCGCTTCGTAGAGGATTTCCGTCGGTGTAACGCCCAGCGCCAGCATCAGCGAGCGGTCGCGGTAGTACGGGAAGAACCAGTCGTACGCAGGCCGAAGACTCCTCGCCAGGCCGAGGAGGAGCGCCTCGTGGCCGGCGCCGGAGATCTGGAAGAACACGCGGCTCTGCTTTTGCAGCGCGATCTCACGATCGTCGAGGCACCGGGAAATGTGGGCTCGACGGAGATCCTCGATCAGTTCTGATTCCGGGAAGCCCTGGAACATCGCCAGATCATCGTGTCACAACGGATTGTCCGGTCGGACTAGTCCGGTCGGGGACCGCGTAATGGTCCTCTTGCGCTATCGACCGCAACTCGGTCATTCCGTACCGTCGGGCCCATCGTGAACGAACAAACGAAAGGCGACGCTGTGGCCCAGGTCTATGCACAGGAAAAGCTGCTCACTCCATCCGAAGTAGCAGCCATGTTCCGTGTGAACCCGAAGACAGTCACTCGTTGGGCCCGTGCCGGCAGGATCAACGCAATCCGTACCCTCGGCGGTCACCGCCGCTTCCGCGCCGCAGAGGTCATCGCTGCCCTCGCGGACATGGAAGAGCACATGGGCGACGAGGCATAGCCCCGCCGCCCCGCAAAGCGCTTCGTGCGCCTGATTCTTTTGGGTCGGCGCGGCTTAATTAGTTTCGTGTAGGTGGCGACCCCGAACGCTTCCTATTCCGTGCGCATTCGCGTATCGCTGCGCAACGTCCCCGGTGTGCTCGGTCGCCTCGCGACCGCGATCGGTGACGCGGGCGGAAATATCTCCTCGCTCGAAATCGTGGAGTCCGCGGGCGCCGAGATCGTCGAAGACGTCGTCGTGTTCGCGGCCGACGAAGCGCACGTCCAGCGAATCCGCGCGGCGGTCGAATCGGTCGAAGGCGTCACCGTGCAGAAGGTCCGCGACCGCACGTTCGACATGCACGTCGGCGGCAAGATCGAGGTGCGCTCGAAGATGCCGCTGCACGATCGCGACGACTTGTCGATGGCGTACACGCCCGGCGTGGCCCGCGTCTGCACCGCGATCGAGGAGAACCCTTCGGAGGTCCACAAGTTCACGATCAAGCGCAACACGGTTGCGATCGTGACCGACGGCACCGCCGTGCTCGGCCTCGGAGACATCGGCCCGCACGCCGCGCTGCCGGTGATGGAAGGCAAGGCGATGCTCTTCAAGGAGTTCGCCGGCATCGACGCGTTCCCGATCTGCCTCAACGTCGACTCGGCTGACCAGCTGATCGAAACCGTGAAGCGGCTCGAGCCCGTATTCGGGGGCGTGAACCTCGAAGACATCGCGGCACCGCGCTGTTTCGAGGTCGAGGAGAAGCTCAAGGCGGAACTCGACATCCCGGTTTTCCACGACGACCAGCACGGCACCGCAGTGGTCGTGCTCGCGGCGCTGCGCAACGCGCTCAAGGTCGTCTACAAGCGCATGGAAGACCTCAAGGTCGTCATCGCCGGCGCGGGGGCGGCCGGCGTTGCCATCACGAAGATTCTCCAGGCAGCGGGCGTCCCCAACGTCATCGGTGTCGACCGACGCGGGGCGATCTACTCGGGCCGCGGGGAGACCGACTCGTCGAAGCAATGGTTCGCCGAGAACACCAACCCTGAATTGCGGCAGGGCGCGCTGCACGAAGTGATGCCGGGCGCGGACGTGTTCGTCGGTGTGTCGGGACCCGGCATGCTCATCCGCGACGACCTACGGGCGATGCACAACGACCCGATCGTGTTCGCGCTCGCGAATCCGATTCCCGAGATCCTCCCCGAAGAGGCGAGTGGGCTCGCGGCGGTCATCGCCACCGGTCGTTCGGACTACCCGAACCAGATCAACAACGTGCTGTGCTTCCCCGGCATCTTCCGCGGCGCGCTCGACGCCGGCGCCACGACGATCACCGAGAACATGAAGCTCGCGGCCGCCGATGCCATCGCCCGCACCGTTTCCGACAGCGAACTGTCGCCGAGCTACATCGTTCCGAGCGTGTTCAACAAGAAGGTCGTCGAACTCGTGGCCGCTGACGTCGCGCAAGCCGCCCGCGCTGACGGCGTCACGCGCTGATGGCGTCAGCGCTCGACGCCGTTACGTTCGATCACTGGAACACGCTCGTCTACGAAGCCGAAGGGTCGAATCTTTCGCACAAGCGCATCGACGCCTGGGTGGCGCGTCTGCACGACGAGGGCCATCCCGTCGAACGCGAACTGTTGCAGGGCACCTTCGCCACCGTGTGGGAGGCGTTCACGGTCGACTGGCACGCCGGGGTGCAGCGCAGCGGTGAGGACGCGGCGCGCTACGCGCTGTCGATCCTCGACCTGCCGATCACCGACGAGTTGCACGGCGAGCTCGTCGAGCATTTCGTGTTGGCCGGCGCCAACACCGACTTCGAGCTCACGGTGGGCATCGAAGACACGCTGCGCACGCTCCAAGCCGCGGGACTCAAGCTCGGGATCGTGTGCGACGTGGGATTCACACCGTCGGCGCACCTGCGCGAACACCTCGAGCGTCGAGGCCTGCTCAAGTACTTCGACGGCTGGGCGTTCAGTGACGACGTCGGTCACTACAAGCCGGCGCGCGAGATCTTCGATCACGCGCTCGCCGCCCTGGGTAATCCGGCGCCCGCTCGCGTTGCGCACATCGGCGACCTGCGCCGCACTGACATCGCCGGCGCCCTCGCCATGGGCATGGTCGCGGTGCGTTACGCCGGCGTCTTCGACGACCCGGCCGAGAACGGACCCGAGGCGACCTTTACGATCACCGACTATGCGGAGTTGCCGGGGCTGCTCGGTCTTTGAATAAGGCGGAGCGGAGCCGCTCTGTGATCGCGGGGGCGGGCGGACGACGCCAGCGCGTCTTGATCGCGGTCATCACGTGCGTCGGGCTGTTGCGCGGCATGTGGTGGGTGGCGACCACGCCGCTGTGGAGCCCGATCGACGAGCAGGCGCATTACGACTTCGTCGAAGCCATCGGCCGCGGCGACGGCATTCCGATCGTCGGCAAGACCCTGGTGCACGACGACGTGTTGCGGGTCGAAAAATCGTCGCCGACCTCGCAATGGCGGTCGGTGCCCGTCCCGGCGCACGCCACCCGCCGCCAATGGCACGCGGTGCGTCAGAGCTACGAAGCGGCGCAGCCGCCGCT
>JBEEFR010000013.1:0-3650 GCA_041166285.1 Actinomycetota bacterium
AGTAATTGCTTGAGGTAGCCGTTCTCGGGTCGACCGGGTCCATCGGCACCCAGACCCTTGACGTCGTCGACCACAACCCGGAGCTGTTCCGGGTCGTCGCGCTCGGCGCCCACCGTTCCGTCGACGCCCTCGTCGAGCAAGCGACGCGCTACCAACCCGACGTCGTCGTTGTCGGCGACCCCGACGCCGCCGAAGCGGTTCGCGCCCGCGTCAGCGCACGCGTACTCGTCGGCACCGAAGGCCTGGCCGAAGCTGCCACCACCGCCGATGTCGTGGTCAACGCCGTCGTCGGGTTCGCGGGGCTGCCGGTCACTCTCGCCGCGCTCGAAGCGGGCAAGCGGTTGGCGCTCGCCAACAAGGAGTCGCTCATCGCCGCGGGGCCCGTCGTCCAAAAGGCACGGCAAACGCCGGGCGCCGAACTCGTCCCGGTCGACTCCGAGCACGGAGCGATCCACCAGTGCTTGCGGGCCGGAGACGCCACGGAAGTGGCGAAACTCGTCGTCACCGCCAGCGGTGGCCCCTTCCGCGGCCGTACGCGCGAGCAGCTCGCGGCGGTGACCATCGAAGACGCCCTCAATCATCCAACTTGGAACATGGGACCGAAGATCACGGTGGACTCGTCGACGCTGATGAACAAGGGCCTCGAAGTGATCGAAGCGCACGAGCTGTTCGGCATCGGGTACGACCAGATCGATGTGGTCGTGCACCCCGAGTCGATCGTGCACTCGATGGTGACCTATCGCGACGGGTCCACGATCGCCCAACTCTCGGATCCCGACATGCGGCTGCCGATTGGCTACGCAATGGGGATCCCGGACCGCCTCCCGACGGCGTTCGGCGCCCTCGACTGGTCCGCGGCGCGCACGCTTCATTTCGAGGCGCCCGACCGCGCCGCGTTCCCGGCGCTCGACCTCGCCTACGAGGCGGGCAGGCGCGGAGGGGTCACGCCGACGTGGCTGAGCGCGGCGAACGAAGAGGCCGTTGATGCCTTTTTGCACGGACGGATCCCATGGGTGGCGATCTGCGCAGTCATAGAGGAAGTGCTCGCGACCGCACCGAACTCCTCGCCCAGTACCGTTTCAGACGTGCTGGAGGCCGACGCAACCGCTCGGGAGCTGGCACGCCGAGCTATCGAGGATGTGGCGTGACCCAAGAGTTGCAGAAGGCGGCGAACCGACTTCGCGAGGTTGACCCTCGCGTGCGGGCGGAAGAAGACGCCGACAACAAGCGCGGCGTGATCCGACTCGGAGTCACCGTGGCACTGCTCGCCGCGCTCAGCGTGGTGTTCAAGGTCGGCGCACCCGTCCTCGTCGTGATCGCCATCCTGACGATGATCATGCTGCACGAATTCGGGCACTTCATCACCGCCCGGTGGGCCGACATGAAGGTGACGGATTTCTTCGTCGGGTTCGGCCCGGTCTTGTGGTCGATCCGCCGGGGCGAGACGCGCTACGGCGTGCGGGCCATCCCGGCCGGTGGCTACGTGCGCGTCATCGGCATGAACAACCTCGAAGAGGTCGACCCCGCAGACGAAGACCGCACGTACCGCGCGAAGAACTACTGGCAGCGCCTGCGATTCGCCATGGCCGGCTCGGTCATGCACTTTGTCATCGCCTACGTCCTGATGGTCATCCTCCTCGGCGCCGTCGGGATCGCCGGCGCGTCGACGACCATCGAGCAGGTCATCAAGCACCGCGACGACGGCGCTTTCGCGCCCGCCTACGCGGTCGGCATTCGTCCGGGTGACAAGGTCGTCGCCCTCGACGGCCATCGCGTTTCGAACTTCGACACGGCGGCGAACCGCATCCATTCGTCGGTCGGGCACGACCTGCGCGTCACTGTCGAGCGCCACGGCCAGCCCGTCGACTTCATCGTCACTCCCGTCGACGGCCGCACGGCCGCCGATAAGACTGCCGGCGTCCCCGAGTACGGGATCATCGGCATCAAAGCCGCGGAACAGACCGTCAGGCGTCCGTTCCCCGGTGCGCTGTGGCACAGCGCGTCCGAGTTGAAGAACATCACGGTCGACTCGACGAAGGGACTCCTCGGACTCTTCACGAAGAACAACATCAAGCACTACGGCCATCAGATGACACAGACCGGTCCCGCGGATCCGCAGACCGACGGCAACCGGTTGCTGAGTCCTGTGGGCTTGTTCCGCATCGCCGGCCACGCCGCGAAGCAGGGGACGGCGTCGGTGTTGACGCTGCTGATCGCCATCAACATTTTCGTCGGGATCTTCAACATGTTGCCGTTGCCGCCCTTCGACGGCGGCCACGTGGCGGTCGCCACCTACGAGGCGATCGTGGGCCGCATCAAGGGCCGCCGCCACATGCTCGACATGAACAAGATGCTGCCGGTCGCCTACGCCGTCGTCGTGGCGCTGGCGTTGCTGAGCCTCAGTGCGCTGTGGCTCGACATCGTGCATCCGTTCAAACTGGGATAATCCACTCCCTATGGAGTTCGACGGGACCGCTGCCGCGCGCCGCAAGACGCGCCAAGTAAACGTTGGCGGCGTCCTGGTCGGCGGCGGCGCGCCGATCAGCGTGCAGTCGATGACGATCACGAAAACCGCGGACGTCGAAGGCACCCTCCAGCAGATCTACGCGCTCGCCGCCGCCGGCGCCGACATCGTGCGCTGCACGTGCAACGAGACGGAAGCGGCAGAAGGTCTCGCGCAGATCGTTCCGCGCTCGCCCGTGCCGCTCGTCGCCGACATCCATCACCAGTACAAGATGGCGCTCGCCGCGCTCGACGCCGGTGTCGCATGCCTGCGGTTGAACCCCGGCAACATCCGCAACCCGGAGCACATCAAGACCGTGGCGCGCGAGGCGAAGGATCGCGGCGTGCCGATCCGGATCGGCGTGAACGCCGGTTCGCTCGACAAGGACCTGTACGAGAAGTACGGCTCGGCGACGCCCGAGGCGCTGGTCGAGTCGGCGCAGATCGAGATGCGCTACTTCGACGAGGTCGACTTCCACGACGTCAAGATCTCGGTGAAGGCGAGCAACGTCCCGCTGATGATCGAGGCGTACCGGCAACTCGCCGACGTCACCGACGCGCCGTTGCATCTCGGCGTGACCGAGGCCGGCCCGCCTCCTGCAGGTCTGATCAAGGGGACCGCGGGCATCGCGACCTTGTTGGCCGAGGGCATCGGCGACACGATCCGGTATTCGCTCACCGCCGATCCCGTCGAGGAAGCGCGTGCCGGCCGCCAGTTGCTCGAAGCGTTGGGCCTGCGCGAACGCAAGAACGTCGACCTGATCGCGTGCCCGTCGTGCGGTCGCGCCGAGATCGACGTGTACAAAGTCGCCAACGACGCGCTCGCGGCGTTCGGCGACCGCGAGATCCCGTTGCAGGTCGCGGTGATGGGTTGCGTCGTCAACGGTCCCGGCGAAGCGCGCGACGCCGACATCGGCATCGCGGCGGGTCGCAACAAAGGCCACTTGTTCGTGAAGGGCGTCAACGTGGCGGTCGTGCCCGAGGACGAGATGGTGGCGTCGCTCGTGGAGTGGGCCGAGTTCATCGTCGAGCACGGTGCCGACGCGGCGATCGCCAAGGCCGATGTCGCGGTCGCAACGCGCGAAGCCGAGCGCGACCGCGCCGCGTTGCTTTCCGACCAAGGCGACGACGTCAACCACGCCGACCAA
>JBEEFR010000014.1:0-15065 GCA_041166285.1 Actinomycetota bacterium
CCCGCCACGGCATCCCGTTCTGGTTCGCCGTTCCTGTGGCGTCCGCGGTGACCGCTGCGTTTGCCGCCTTGATCGGCATTCCGGCCCTCCGGCTCAAGGGCCTCTTCCTCGCCGCCACCACCTTGGCGCTGGCGATCGCAACGTCTGCGGTGTTGTTCGACGAGAAGTACTTCGGGTGGCTCTTGCCGAAGGGCGCGGTTGACCGGCCGACGCTGTTCTTCCTGAACTTCAACCAGGACCGCCCGATGTACTACCTGTCGATGGCGTGCCTCGTGTTGGCGATCGTCGTCACGCTCAACCTGCGCCGCAGTCGCTTCGGACGGCTCCTCATCGCCATGCGCGAGAACGAAGCCAACGTCCAAAGCTTCGGTGTGTCGGCCACGCGCCTGAAGATCACCGCGTTCGCGGTTTCCGGGGCGCTGGCCGGGTTTGCCGGTGCGGTTCTCGTTCACCAGCAGCGCGGCCTCGATGCCCAGTTCTTCCTGCCGCAGCGCAGCCTCGACGTGTTCCTGTTCACGGTCATCGGCGGTGTCGGCTCGGTTGGTGGCGCGCTGCTCGGCTCGCTGCTCGACAACTTCTTCCGCTTCTTCGTTGCGTCCAACGACTTCCTCGCGACGGCGACCCAAGCACTGCAAGGGGGCGGCATCGCCCTCTTCGTGCTGTACCTGACGCCGGGCGGCCTCATGTCGGTGGTCATCAAGATCCGCGACGCGTGGCTGCGCATCATCGCCCAGCGCCGTCAGATCATCGTGCCGAGCCTGTTCGCCGACTACGACCCGACAGCGCTCGAGCGCCGGCTCATCCCGCTCGCGGATCCCGACACCAACAGCGGCCTGGCGGCGCTCGGTCCCGGCGCACACTTCCGCCTCGGCTCGGAGTTGCACGGCGGTGCTGGCGCAGCCGATCAGCGCGCGTTGCGCGGTCGTGACGAAGAACGCTTGGCCATCGGCGCGGCGGCCGCGGCCGTAGGCGACGTCGACGCCGAAGCGCCCCATGACGTGGTCGGCTCGACGCTCGTAGCCGCGAGGGAGGAGTCGTAGTGGCCGAACGCAGAGGCCCGTCGCTCGGCAAACTGCTGCGCGACACCGGCAAGCAGATCAAGTTCCTGGGCGGCGAGGTACGTCATTACGGCGACCTGCGCCAGACGCCGTACGGATTGCAACCGCTGGTCGTCATCACGGTGGTGTCGTTCTTCCTGACGTTCGAAGGCCGCGCCATCGACATCGCACTGCCCGACATCGGCCAGGACCTCCACTTCAGCGCGCTCGGTCTCATCGGTCTCGGAACGTTCGTCGGCGGCGTCGGGATCCTCGCCGGCATCTTCGCGGCGTTCTACTTCGACCGGCGCAAGCGCGCGCCGTGGATCGGGATCGCGACCATCGTGTCGGGGTTCGCGGGCCTCTGGACCAGCCAGGGGGTGAGCTTCGCTTCGATCGGTTCACTCCAGACCGTCGACCAGGGCGCGACGCTCGCGCTCAACACACCGTTCTTCTCGCTGCTCTCCGACTACTACCCGCCGGAGTCCCGCGGCCGCGTGTACGCGCTACGCGGGCTCGCCGGTCCGCTCATCGGCGCGGTGGCCGCGGCCGTTGTCGGGCCGGCGATCGACCATTACGGGTGGCGCGCGACGATCTTCGTCACCGCCTCCGGCGTCGTGCTCGCCGGGTTCTACGCGCTGTTCCGCCTGCGCGAACCGGTGCGCGGCTACATGGAGCGGCGCGCCATGGGCGCACCCGACGAACTTGCGTTGGAGGAAGACGAGCCGCTGTCGATCGGTGAGAGCTTTCGCACGCTCAACCGCGTGCGGACCCTTCGCCGCAACTTCGTCTCGGTGGCCATCAGCGCCCCGTTCGATACGACCCTCGGGCTGTTCTTCCCCGTGATCATGCTCACGCAGTACTACGGATTGAACGCCACGCAGCGCTCGTGGTTGTTCCTTCCCAGCATTGCGACGGGCTTCATGGGTTCGCTCGTCGGCGGTTCGCTCATCGACTACTTCTCGCGGCGGCGCCCCAGCCAGGTGTTGGTGGTGATCGGCGGGTTCGGGCTCATCGCGACGCTGCTGTTCTCGCTGATCGCCTTCGGCCTTCCGATCTTCTGGGTCGGCGTCGTCTACGCGTTGGCGCGCTTCTTCCTCGGGCTGACCGGTCCGGCACGCGGCGCCATTTACTCCCAGGTGACGCCGCCCAACGTCCGCTCCATGGCAGGAGCGCTCGAAGGCGTGTACACGCTTCCCGGCCTCATCATCTTCACCCCGATGCTGTTCGCCCTCTACGGCGCGTTCGGTATCAAGACCGTCATGTTCGCCGCGGTGCCGTTCGGCCTCGCCGCCGCGCTGATCGACCTTTCGGCGGCGCCGCTGTTCGACATCGACCGCCGCAACGCCTTCTCCGCCGCGATGGCCCACGAAGAGTTGCGCCAGTCGCGCCAGCGTGACGACGCGAAGCTGCTCGTGTGCCGCGACGTGTGCGTGTCCTACAGCGGCGTGCAGGTGCTCTTCAACGTCGACTTCGACCTCAACGAGGGCGAGATCGTCGCCCTCCTCGGCACCAACGGCGCCGGCAAGTCGACGCTGCTGCGCGCCATCTGCGGCACGAGCCCCGCCAGCGACGGCGCCATCATCTTCGAAGGTCGCGACATCACCAACAGCCTGCCGAACGAGGTCGCAGCGCGCGGCATCATCTGCATGCCCGGTGGCCGCGGCGTGTTCCCGGGCCTCAGCGTGCGCGACAACTTGTTGCTGGCGAACTGGTTGACACAGGACCCCGTTGAAGTGCGCGACCGACTCGCCGAAGTGTTCGAGATCTTCCCGATCCTGCGCGAACGCGCCGACGCCAACGCGTCGACGATGTCGGGCGGAGAGCAACAGATGCTCAGCCTCGCGCTGGCGTTCCTGGCGCGACCGAAGCTGCTGCTGATCGACGAGTTGTCGCTCGGTCTGTCGCCCGCTGTCGTCGGCGAACTGATCGACATCGTGAAGGAACTGCACAAGCGCGGCCTCACGATCGTCGTCGTCGAGCAGAGCGTGAACGTCGCCCTGACGCTCGCCGACAAGGCGATCTTCATGGAGAAGGGCGAAGTGCGCTTCGAAGGCCCGACCGCCGAACTGATGCGCAGGCCTGACATCCTGCGCGCCGTCTACGTGAAGGGCACCGGTTCGCTCACCGAAGGCGCCGTCAGCCGCGCCGACAACCGACGCGCCGACGAGTTGCAACTGGCGCGCCCAATCCTCGAAGTGAACAACCTCGTGAAGTCGTTCGGTGGCATCCACGCCGTCGACGACCTGAGCTTCAGCCTGCGTGAAGGCGAAGTCCTCGGCGTGATCGGTCCCAACGGTTCGGGCAAGACGACGCTGTTCGACATCATCTCCGGCTACCAGACCGCCGACTCCGGCACGATCGTCTTCGACGGCGTCGACATCAGCGCGCTGCCGCCCGAACAGCGGGCGCGCCGCAAGCTCGTGCGCCGCTTCCAGGACGCGCGCATGTTCGGCTCGCTCACCGTGTTCGAGACGATCCTCGTGTCGCTGGAGCAGCGCGTCGAAGTGCGCTCGACGTTCCTCGCGGCGTTCGGTGCTCCGCAGTACCGCCGCGCCGAGCGTCGTCTCCGGTTGCGTGCCGAGCGACTGATCGAGTTGCTCGAACTCGGCGCCTTCCGCGACAAGTTCGTGAGCGAACTGTCGACCGGTCTGCGCCGCATCGTCGACTTGGCGTGCGTGCTCGCCGCCGAGCCGCGCGTGCTGCTGCTCGACGAGCCGTCGAGTGGTATCGCACAGGCCGAAGCCGAAGGCCTCGGGCCGCTGCTTTCACGCGTGCGGTTCGAGACCGGTTGTTCGATGCTGATCGTCGAGCACGACATGCCACTGATCTCCGCGGTCTCCGATGAACTGCACGCGCTCGAACTGGGCGCGCTCATCACCCGCGGCACACCGGAACAGGTGTTGAACGACGAGCGCGTCATCAACGCCTATCTCGGTACCTCCGAAGCAGCCCTCCGACGTTCTGGGAGTCTCGTCTGATGCACCACCGACTTATTCGTCGCGCGATCCCGGTGATCGCACTCGCGCTTGTGGCTGGGGCCTGCGGAGGCGGAGGTGGCGTCGGCTCGGGTCTCAAAGCGAAGGACAAGCAAAACGGCGAAGGCGCCATCGGCCAGGCAACGACCACGACAGCCGGCGTCGTCATCACGACGGCGCCGCCGACCACCGCGGCCGCCAAGGCAGCGCCGACAACGGTTCCGGTGCCGGCTGCCGTGTACACGATCAACTCTGACACCAAGGGTCAGTACATCGAGCCGCTCAGCCACACCGTGCGCGCCACGCAGCTCGTGCGCTTCCACAACGCCGACACGATCGCGCACGTGATCGACGGCAAGATCGGCAGCACCGTCGTCATGGGCCCGTCGCCCTCGATCGCCGCCGGCGCCGACTGGGACGTGCGCCCGACGGTGCGCGGCACCTACGACATCGTCGACGAACAGCGCCCCTACGCCGCCGGCGTGACGCTCACGGTTTCCGGTTGATGCGTCGCAAGTTGTTCCACCGCGCCGCCGGCGTCGTCGCGCTCGCGACGCTCGTCTTCGGCGCGGGCTGTGGCTCGAGCAACCCGAAGGGGACATCTGCGTCCGACATCAAGCAGCTGCCCGAGAACGAGCTGACCGGGACGTACCTCGGTCTCGACGCGCGGCGAGAGGACGTCGGCGGGTCATTGGCGAACCAGCAGGCGAACGCCTACATCGACGCCGTCGGGCTGTACTCGCTGCGCAACAAGGAGCGGCTCGAGGCGACGCTGCAGATCAGCAAGCTCTCGAAGCACGCGCGCCCGAAGGACCAGAAGTTCCAGCAGCTCGTCGCCAATCAGATCGGCGGTACGAAGGCGCAGGCGTTCGTGATGGGCGGCAAGCACGTGTACCGCTCGTCACAGCGCAAGCAGAGCCTCACGTCGTGGTTCCAAGGCGACTACTTCATGATCCTGTCGGTACGCGACACCTACAAGTCGCCGCGCACGTTGCTGCGCGTTTTGCTCGAAGAGGTGAAGCCCTCCTCATGAAACGAGTCATCTCGCTGATCGTGCTGGTCGGCGTGCTCGCCACCGGCCCGGCGTGCGCCAAGAAGAACCAAGACAAGCTCAACCTGCAGCGCATGCTCCAGACTTCGGCGCACAACTCGGGCGTGTTCCGTTACTCGGACCAGACGGCGAAGTCGCCGTTCAACCCCGGCAGCCTGGTGCAAGTGCGCGGCCTCGTGGAAGACGACTTCCGTTACAAAGCGCGCCTGACCGTCGACGGGCTCGACGCTCTCGACGAGGTCGTGAACGACGACGCGCTCGCAGTGCGCTTCCTCGACCCGTCCTTCGTGCCGAAGTTCACGAGCCGCAGCGGTGGCGACGCCGCCACGCGCGCGTTCCTCGCGGCGCGGTACTGGGTGCTCGACGAATCCGGAGCGCCGTCGATCGGTGACGCCGCGGTCGCGGACAAGGTCATCGGTGTCGACCCGATCGTCGACTCGCTGTCGGTCGTCGACTACACGCTCGATGCCATCTCGGCGGCAGTAACCGTCGAGAAGTTCACCCCCGAGAACATCGACTACCGCCCGCTCGAAGACCCGTTCCCGCAGCCGCAGCAGGGTTCGGGTGTCACGCGCTGGGACCTCGTGCCGCCGCCGCTGCCGCGCGCCGACACGCAGGACACCGGTCAGGCCAACAGCGCAGCGCTCGCCCGCGCGCAGAACTTCCGCAAGATGGCGATCTACGTGAAGGACCACAAGGTGATCCAGATCCGTGAGCAGATCGGCGCCAAGTTCGACCTGCTGAACAAGTTCTACGACTACATCCTCCGCCTCACCGAAAAGGTCGACAAGAAGTTGTTGCCGACGGTGAAGAAGCAGCTTGAGCAGGCGAAGGCCGTGAGCCCGGAACTCGAAGAGGCGGTGCTGAACCTCGCGCTCAACCAGGTGCTGGCCGCCGGCGGCGAAGACCCGGTGCGCTTCCGCACGATGAAGTACGAGTTCACCGGACAAGGCACGAAGGTGCACGCCGACCTCCCGGCGGGCCCCGACGTCAAGGAAGGCTCGCTCGAGTTCTTCGGCGTCAACTCGAAGGTGAACGCCGACAAGCAGAACACCAACAGCGGCAGCGGCGCCACGACGCAGACAACCGTCGCCGCCAACGAACCGACGACGACGGTTCCCTAACCGTGTGCGCAGCACGCCGCGTCGCGGCGTTGGCCACGTCGGCCGTCATCACGCTCGGCGCGTGCGGCGGTTCGTCGGCCGCCGCCGTCAAGCTCGACGGCTCGCCGCGCATTCCCGACGCCGAAGGCATAGTGAAGACGGCGTCGATCAACGGCATCACGCTCGACGGCGGCCGCCGCTACGGCGTGAGCAAGAAGCTCATGAGCTTCTCGACCTACAACCGCAAGCTGGTCCCACTCGTTCGCATGATCGGTGCGTACGCCCACGTCGGATTGAAGGGCAAGACCGTCGTGTGGATCGCCAAGATCGGTGTCGTGACGCGCGACGGCGCCGGTCACGCGACCGTGCAGTACCAGGGCGATTTGGTGAAGGTGAACGGCGAGCGGCTGACCTTCGGCGATGGCACCGTCTTGACGCTGAAGAACGGGCTGAAGCCGCCGGCGGATCCGAACGGTCCGACGTACGCCGTCATCGACGCCGACCATCACTACGTCCAAGGGGCGACGTTCGCCCCGAAGGCGAACGTACAAACGACTCAGGATGCGAGAAACTAAGACAATGCGACATTTCCGGGGCGCTGTCGTCGTGTGCGGCGCAGCGATTTTTGTTCTGCTCGGCATGCAGAACGCAGGTGCGACCTCCGACCCGTTCTGGGCCAAGCAGTACGGGCCGGTGCAGATCGGCGCGCCGACGGCGTGGCAGAAGTCGACGGGCAAGAACGTGAAGGCGGCGGTGGTCGACACCGGCGTCGACGTCGATCATCCCGACCTCAAGCCGAACCTCGACCTCGCCGATAGCCACGACTTCGCGTGCAACGACGACAATCCTGACGACGAGCCCGCCGACGGTGGCGGTCACGGCACGCACGTCAGCGGCACGATCGCCGCGGTAGCGAACAACGGCATCGGCGTCGCCGGCATCGCCTACGACGCCAAGCTGATGGTGGAGCGCGTGTCGCTCAGCGGCGGTGGCTGTGGCGGCGTCACCGGCACCGGCCTCGAAGAGATCACGCAAGCCGTCAGCTACGCCTCGAGCCACGGCGCCAAGGCGATCAACCTGTCGCTCGGTGAAGGCCTGCACATCCCCGGCCTCGAGAACACCGTGACGCAGGCGTGCGAGCAAGCGTTCCGCAACGGATCGTTGTGCGTCGTCGCCGCCGGCAACAGCGGCGAGACGAAGAGCTCGGGCTACGCCTACGACTTCAACGCCATCGTCGTGACCGCCAACGACAACACGGGCGCGCACGCGTCGTTCGGCCAGAAGGCCGACACGAAGTGGTCGGTATCGGCGCCCGGCGTCGACGTGCTCAGCACGTGGCCGATCGACGACCCGAACCACAACGGTTACAACTCGATCCAGGGCACCTCGATGGCCGCGCCGCACGTGACGGGCGCGGCGACGTTGCTGTTCGCGACCGGGATGAAAAACACCGACGTCGCCGAGACGCTGGTGAAGACCGCGGGGCCGGCGCGTGACAGCACCGTCGAAGGCGCGGGCATCATCCACGTCGACCGCGCGCTCGGGTTCGAGACGACTGAGACGTCGCTTGGTCAGAAGTCGGGTACCGGCGCGGGCACCGTGACCCACGGCGGACGCGCCAACGCCGGCGGTGGCTCCGCCGCGGTTGTCTCGACGACGACGACGGCACCGGTCACGCACTCGACCGGCACGGTCGACTTCGAGCAAGGCATCACCAGCGACAACTCGAACAGCTACGAAGCCGCGCTCAAACAAGCGACGCAGAAGAACGCCAGCCGGCCCTTCAACGCCGCGGGGCCGCTCGTCGGTCTGACGGCTGTCTGCGCCATCGCATCGCTGGCGATCTTTATCCCTCGCCTGCGCGCCAAAGACGCCCCGCCGCTCACGTGAACGTCGGCGCCTGCCCGTAGCAGGCGCTTTCTCGCGCGGCTCGCCGGCGCGTGAATGGTCACGGAACACGCCGTTCTTCGCGCCCTTATGATCGCCGGATGCTCGAGTCTTCGGTAGTGCAGAAGGTCCTCGGAGCCGCGCTGCGAAGCGGGGGCGAGTGGGCGGAAGTGTTCGTGGAAGATCGTCGTACCTCGCGGGGCCGACTCGACGACGGACGCATCGAGGACATGTCCTCGATGCGCGACCGCGGCGCCGGCATCCGCGTCGTCGTCGGCGAGACGACCGGGTTTGCGCATACCGCCGACCTGAGCGAAGACGGTCTGCGGACTGCCGCTGAGGCCGCGTCGGCCGTGGCGCGCTCCGGAGGCGGCGGCGTCAAAGAGGTCGCGCTCACGCAACAGTCGCAACCGCAGATCAACACTGTGAAGGTGCTCCCCGAGTCAGTGGAGAAGGCGGCGAAGGTCGAGATCCTCAAGCGCGCCAACGACGCCGCCCGTGGCGCGGGCGGTGCCATCACGCAGGTGAGCGCGGCGTACGGCGACACGCGCCGGCGCATCCTCGTCGCCAACAGCGATGGACTGCTCGCCACCGACGACCAGGTGCGCACGAACTTCAACGTCGTTGCGACGGCGTCAGGCGACACCGGCATGCAGACCGGTTACAACTCGACCGGCTTCACCGTCGGCTGGGAGTTGTTCGACGACATCGACATCGAAGAGTTCGCGCGCGTCGCCGCGCAACGCGCCATCACGAAGCTGCGCGCCCGTCCCGCTCCGAGTGGCCCCGTGCCGGTCGTGCTGGCCAAGGGGAGTGGCGGCGTGATGTTCCACGAGGCGTGCGGTCACGGTCTCGAGGCCGACGCCGTGCAGAAGAACATGACCGTGTACGCCGGTCGCAAGGGTGAGCAGGTGGCGTCGCCGCTCGTCACGCTGGTCGACGACGGCACGATGGGCCCGGAGTGGGGCAGCTTCTCGATCGACGACGAAGGTCGCCCGGCCACGCGCAACGTGCTCATCGAGAACGGCGTGCTCACCGACTACATGTACGACTACCTACGCGCTCGCAAAGAAGGCCGGCCGACGAGTTCGGGCAACGGCCGTCGCCAGGCGTACGACATGTTGCCGATGGTGCGCATGACCAACACGTACGTGCTCGCCGGCAAGGAAGACCCCGACGAGATCCTGCGCCAGACGCCGAACGGCGTGTACATCGCGCACCTCGGCGGCGGCCAGGTCAACACCGCGACGGGCGACTTCGTATTCGGCATCGAAGAGGCGTACTTGATCGAAAACGGCGCCATCACCGAACCGATCCGCGAAGCCAACCTCATCGGCAACGGCCCGGAGACGCTCAAGAACATCGACGCCGTCGGCAACGACTTCGCGATGGGATCGCCGGGCATGTGCGGGAAAATGGGCCAGAGCGTTCCCGTCGGCGACGGCCAACCGACGCTGCGCGTCACCGCCCTTACCGTCGGAGGTACTGCGGCATGAGTGAGCTGCTCGACATTGCATCGAAGGTCGCGGGCTGGGCACGCGACGGCGAACAGGTAGAGGCGTACGTCGCCCGGTCGAACTCGACGGCGGTGCGCATCTTCGACGCCGAGATCGAGTCGCTCAGCTCGTCGCAGTCAGAAGGCATCGCCGTGCGCGTCGTGCACGACGGTCGGCTCGGCTTCGCGTACGCCGGATCGCTCGACACCGACGTGCTCGAAGAGACGCTCAACGAGGCGCGCGACAACGCGACGTTCGCCGAGGCCGACGAGTGGGTCGGTCTGCCCGAGCCCGACGGCGTCACGCCCGCCGACATCAACCTGTGGCGCGACTCGTTGCAGTCGGTGCCGACCGAGCGCAAGATCGAGTTGGCGCTCGAGCTCGAGAAGAAGCTGCGCGCCACCGACTCGCGCATCATGACCGTCCCGGTCGCCGCGTACAGCGACGGCTGGGCCGAAGAAGCGATCGCGTCGTCGCTCGGGGTGAGCGCGTGGCAGCGCGGCACGCAGTGTGGTCTGTCGACGTACTGCGTCGCCGTCGAGAACGGCGACACGCAGACGGGCTTCGGCTTCTCGTTCGGACGGGAGCACGCCGACCTCGAACTCGACAAGGCGGTGAGTGACGCCGCGGCACGCGCCACGCGCTTGCTCGGCGCCAAGAAGCCGAAGAGCCGCCGCATGCCGGTCATCCTCGATCCGATGGTGACCGACGACTTCCTCAGCGTGATCGGCTACCCGCTGACCGGTGAGGCGCTCGTAAAGGGCCGATCGCTGTTCGCCAACCGCGTCGGCGAGTCGGTCGGCAGCCCGGTGGTGACGCTGGTGTCGGATCCGACAGACGCCACGTCGATGGCGGCCGACCCGATCGACGCCGAAGGCTTGGCGTCGCGGCGCGTCCCGCTCATCGACAAGGGCGTGCTCACCGGTTTCGTGCACAACAGCTACACGGCGCGCCGCACCGGCACGAAGTCGACGGGCTCCGCAGTGCGCTCGCTGAAGACGGCGCCCGGCGTCGGCTGTCGCGCCATCACCCTCGAGCCCGGCACGAAGTCGCAGGCGGAGCTGATGGCCGAGTTGGGCGAAGGCGTGCTCGTACTGTCGGTCAGCGGTCTGCACTCGGGCGTCAACCCCGTATCGGGCGACTTCTCGACTGGTGCCGACGGCGTGATTTTCCGCGACGGCCAACCGGCCGAGCCTGTCCGCGAGTTCACGATCTCCTCGACGCTGCAGCGGATGCTCGGCGACGTCACCGCCGTCGGTAACGACGTCGAACAGTTGCCGTCGGGGTTGTCGATGAGCGTCGCCATCGGCGACGTCAGCGTCTCCGGGGAATAACCCTCCCGACACCGTCTGCGCCGCGGCGACCGGCAAGAATCCCCGGGTGCCGATCGTCCACGCCATCGTCCTTGGGCTCGTCCAGGGCCTCACCGAGTTCCTGCCCGTGTCGTCGTCGGGTCACCTCGCCATCGTCCCGTGGCTGTTCCACTGGAAGGAACTGACGAACGACCACCACCTGAACCAGACCTTCGACGTCGCGCTGCACATCGGGACGTTCGTCGGCGCGCTGGCGTACTTCTGGCGCGACATCTGGGAGATCGTCTCGAACCGCGCGCGCCATCGCATCGGCCTGTTGTTGATCGTCGCCACGATCCCCGCCGGCATCGCCGGCGTGCTGTTCGAAGACGCGCTGGCGCATCCGAGCATCTGGGTGATCGGTCTCATGCTGATCGTGTTCGGGCTCGTACTCGCCGTCGCCGACCGCCAGACGGCGACGCGGGCCGCCGAGATGGGCACCCGCCCTTTCAACATGCGCGACGCGCTGACACTCGGGTTCGCGCAGACGCTGGCGTTGCAGCCGGGCGTCTCGCGTTCGGGAATCACGATTACCGCGGGGCGGTTCCTCGGCTTCGACCGCGAGTCTGCGGCGCGGTTGTCGTTCCTGATGGCGCTGCTCGTCGTCGGAGGCGCCGGGGCGTTCAAGACGCTCGAAGTGTTCACGGGTAACGGCCTCGGCCCCGGCCTCGCCGCCCCGTTCGCGTGGGGGATGCTCGCCAGCGCGGTCTCGGGAGCGTTCGCGGTGTGGGGTCTGCTGCGGTTGGTGAAGACGCGCAGCTTCACGCCGTTCGTGGTCTACCGCGTCGTCGCCGGGTTGGCGGTCATCGCGATCGCTGCGGCTCGCTAGCGCCGCCGCGCAGCGCGACGGCGACCGCGCCCTTCGCCAACGCGAACGCGACGCGGGGCGCGTCGTCAGCGTCGACGGCGACAGTGAGCGTGCGCGCCGCCACCGCGAGCACCTCGGCGTTCGTGGCCACCGCGACGGCAGGAGCACCCTGTGCGGATTCGAGATCATCGCCGACGTCGAAGGTGGCGATCACGTCGACGCGATCGCCGACGCGCAGCGACGGCGTGTGCTCGTCGTTCGGCAGTGCAATCGCCCGCGCGCCTGGAGGCAGCATGGCGGCGACGCCGCGCGCGCCGCGGCGCGCCAGCCGCGCCGTGAGGATCACTTCGCCTGATGCCAGCGCGACGCGCGCGGCGTCGCCGACGGGCGAATCGGAGGCACCGAGCGCGCCGTCGGGGATGACGCCGGCGGGAAGCCGCGTGCGGCGCACGGTGCCCGATGTGATCTCGTCGCCGGCGTCAACGGCGTCCTGCACCACCCACACCGTCCGCTCGGTGCCCCACGCGTGCGCACCACGCGTGGCGCGGCTCACCGATGACCCCACCACCGTTGCGGTCAGCACCGCCAGCGCGAGCGTGAGCGTCCACCACAATGCGGCGGAGCGCCGCACCGCCAGCACAATGCCGCGGCGCGGCTTCCACGAACCTTTTGACCGGACCACTACGTCCTCCTCTTCCGAGGGAAATAGAGGGGAAAGTGGCGGTGAAAAGCCTACGGCGCGTTAGCTCGCCGCGGAAGAGCTCTTTGGCTCCGGCTTTTTCTCGGGCTTCGATTCCGTCTTCGTCTCGGTTTTCGGCTCGCTCTTTGTCTCGGACTTCGACTCAGACGACGACGAGGATGACGAAGACGACGACCGATTGTCGGTCTTGTAGAAGCCGCTGCCCTTGAAGCTGATGCCCACCGAACCGAACACGCGCTTGACCGAACCGCCGCAACCACCCTTGTGGCGCTTGAGCGGATCGTCGGTGAAGGACTGCACGACGTCGAAGCGTTCGCCGCACTTCTTGCACTCGTATTCGTACGTAGGCATGAAGGGACGATTTTACTGGACGTTTGCTCTTGTCTCCGAACGCGGTTCGTAGGATGCGTCCGTGGTCGCCGCTGTCATAGCCGTTGTCTTCGCGTACGCCCTCGGCACGTTCCCGACGGGGCTGCTGGTCGGCAAGCGCCAAGGCCACAACGTGCTCGACGAAGGCTCGGGGAACCCCGGTGCTTCGAACGTGTACCGCGTCGCGGGATTTCGCGCGGGCGCGGCCGTCCTCGTCGGCGACGCGCTCAAGGGCGGCATCGCCGCAGCGATCGGTCTCGTCCTCGGCGGTCACACGCTCGGCCTCGTCGTCGGGCTGGCGGCCGTCGTCGGTCACTGCTTCCCGATCCAACGCTGGGGTCAGGGCGGCAAGGGGGTTGCCACGGCGGGCGGTGTGGGAGTCGTGGTGTTTCCGATCCTCGCGGTCGCGCTCACGGCGGTCTGGTTCCTGATCGCCCGCGTCTTGAACAAGGCGTCGCTGGGATCGCTCGCCGTGTTCATCGCCGCGCCGATCGTCGTGGCTGCCCTGGGACGCCCGGGACGCGAGGTGGCGTTGATGACGGCGCTGTGCGTGCTCGTCCTCGCCCGTCACTCGGCGAACATCCGCCGGCTCATTCGGGGTGAAGAAGGCTCGTTACGATCCACCGCATGACTTCCCCCAGTCGCGTGCGCAAAGCCGTCATCCCCGCGGCCGGGCTCGGAACGAGATTTCTCCCGGCGACGAAGGCCGTTCCGAAGGAGATGCTTCCGGTCGTCGACAAGCCGACGCTGCAATACGTCGTCGAAGAGGCGGTCGCCGCCGGGATCGAGGACATCCTCATCATCATCGGGCGAGGCAAGACGACGATCGAAGATCACTTCGACCGCAGCTTCGAGCTCGAGGCGTCGCTCGAAGCGTCGGGCAAGTTCGCCGAACTCGAGCAGATGCGCGCCATCGCGGACCTCGCCGACATTCACTACGTGCGGCAGGGCACGCCGCGCGGTCTGGGCCACGCCGTCGGCACGGCGCGCGGCCACGTCGGAAACGAGCCGTTCGCGGTGCTGCTCGGCGACGACATGATGCACGCCAACGCCGGCCATCTAGCGAACATGCTGGCGATGTACGACAAGCACGACGCGTCGGTCGTGGCCGTGAAGAAGGTCGCGCCCCACGAGGTGTCGTTGTACGGCTGCATCGCCCCGCTCGACACCGACGGTGACATCACGATCACGTCCATCGTCGAGAAACCCCCGGTCGACGAGGCGCCGTCGAATCTGTGCGTGATGGGCCGCTACGTGTTCACGCCCGAGATCTTCGACGCGCTCGACGACACGCCGCCCGGTCGCGGCAACGAGATCCAGCTCACCGACGCCATCGGACTGCTGATCGACAAGCAGCCGGTGTACGCGTATCCGTTCGAGACGGGTCGCTTCGACGTCGGCAACAAGCTCGACTACCTGCGCGCCACCGTCGAGTTGGCACTGGAGCGGCCCGAGCTGGCCGACGACTTCCGGGCGATCCTCTACGAGATCGTCGACGCCGACCGGCAGAAGCGCTCCTAGCGCGCGGGTCCCGTAGACTCCCCACATGGCAGAACGGGGTTTTTCCCATCTCGATCCTTTGGGACGCGCGCGCATGGTCGACGTCACCCCCAAAGACGCCACGCACCGCCGCGCGCTGGCGCGCTGCAAGGTCTTCATGCAGGCCGACACCACGGCGATGATCGCCAGCAACGCCGTCACCAAAGGCGACGTGCTCGCCGCGGCGCGCATCGCTGGTATCCAGGCCGCCAAACGCACCGCCGAGATGATCCCGCTGTGCCATCCGCTGCTCGTCGGCGCGGTGCAGATCAACTTCAACATCGGCGACGACAACGTCGAGGTCGAGGCGCAGGTCGAGACCGTCGACCGCACGGGCGTCGAAATGGAAGCACTGCACGCGGCCACGATCGCGGCCCTCACGATTTACGACATGTGCAAGTCGTCAGACCGCGGAATGATGATCGGCGACGTCGCATTGTGGGAAAAGACGGGCGGCCGCAGCGGCCAGTGGCGCCGTCCGGTGCCCGAGCTCGACCTCGGCAGTTTGGACTAACTGGGCATACCCGCTAACTTTTGTTAGCAAGGGGTGGACCTGGAGAGGTCCACCGGGTAAGACTGTCGGCTTCACCGAGGCTGGAAACTCGTTCGCACGACCGTGCATGACCATCCCCGATTGGGCGCGGTGGGCGTTGTACGGTCCTTAGCACTGGAAGAGGTTGAGGAGCTTGACCGTTTTGGTATTGCTTGTCCTCGCCGTTATTTGGGCGGCTGTTCTTGTCCCACC
>JBEEFR010000015.1:0-18847 GCA_041166285.1 Actinomycetota bacterium
GCGGTTCACCAACGGAATGGCGCGACACACGCGTTCCAACACGTCGACGGCTTGGCGTCCGCGCGCTCCACGGGCGTCGAAGAACTTCGCCAGCTTTGCTTGCGGCGGCGGGAACTCGAAGGTCGAGAACCGGAAGCCTCCGAATCCCGCGGCGGCGAACATCGCCCGCGTCTCCGCATAGATGTGATGGGTGTGCGGTACCCACACGTCGGGCGCGCCGGCGGGCAGCAACGAGCGGTCCACCTTGTAGGGCCAGATCCAGGGTCGCAACGAGATCAGCGACGGGTGGTACGCGCCGAACGCCTTCTCCAGCCACGCGAACAGATGCGTGAGTGGCGAGCGCAACGGCACTTCCGACGCGTTGTTCGTCGTCATCACGAAGGTGCCGCCGGGCTTGAGCACGCGCGCGATTTCCCAGACGGCTAACTCGGGCTGCATCAGGTGTTCGATCACTTCGGAGAAGACGACGACGTCGAACGACGCGTCGGCGAAGGGCAGCGCTTCGGCCGCCGAGCGCGCGAACACCGTCGCCAGAGCTGCGTGCCCGGCGTCGTGCTTCGCCTTGGCGTAGGCGATGTGATGGCCGCCGTAGTCGACGCCGACATAGGTGAGACTCCGCCGCGCCAGCCGATCGGCGACCAGCGCCGACCCACACCCGAGATCGAGTACGACGCCGCCGTCAGGACAGGCGCGCGACGCCGCGTCCGAAATCAGGTCGTAACGCATCTCGTGACGGTGTTGGTGGTACTCGCCCCAGACGTCGAACTCTTCCTCGATCGTGACGACCTTCTCGTTGTAGACGCGGGAGAACGTCTCCCAGTTCGCCGTGCGCAACAACTCGCGCTGGCGCGCCGTTTCGGCGCGGGCGCCGGCGCGGTAACGCACGTAGGAATACGTCCACACCGACACGAGGAGCCCGAGCGCCGGAACGCGCGTCCACCAGCGCGACCGCGGCCAGCCCAGCAGCGCCAGCAACACCAGCGGGACAGCTGGTTTGAGAGGACCAATGCGGCGCATACCCGTAGATTGTGGGCGCGCCATGAAGCCCGTCCAATTCCTCCGCGACCATCAGCACGAAGTCGTGGTCGCGTGGCGCCGCCTGCGGCAGGCGATTTTCGTGGCCCGCGTGCAGCTGCTCGCGAAGTGGGAACGCGCCAGCGTGTCGTTCGAGATCGCGCCCGACGTGCGCATCGGCCGCGGCGTGCGCGTGTACGTGTGGCCGGGAACGCACACGTCGTTCTCGATCGGAGCGAAGTCGCGTATCGGCGACAACGTCACGATTCACATGAAGGGCGGGTCCTTCACTGCCGGTATCCGGACTGACCTGCGCGCCGGTGTCGCAGCGCAGATCGAAGGACGCATCACTCTCGACGGCGAGAACACCATCAGCTACGGCTCCGTGCTGCACTGCGGCGACTCGATCCATCTCGGCTACGCCGCGATCATGGCCGAGTACGCCACCGTCGCCGACTCGACGCACTTCCACACGACCGCCGACGAGCCCGTCGGCGAGAACGTGAAATTCGCACCGGTCGACATCGGCCGCAACACGTTCATCTGCCCGCGCGTCTCCGTCGGGCGCGGCGTGACCATC
The DNA here is from genome assembly GCA_041166285.1 of Actinomycetota bacterium. Taxonomy (GTDB): domain Bacteria; phylum Actinomycetota; class Acidimicrobiia; order Acidimicrobiales; family JACCXE01; genus JACCXE01. The sequence goes on from JBEEFR010000015.1 coordinate 1,595, forward strand.
GGGCCGTGGAGCGTGATCGGGCCGAGTTCGGTGGTGGCCCGCGATATCCCGGCGGGCGTGTTCGCCTCCGGCGTTCCGGCTGACGTCGTGCGCTCGCTCGATCATCCGTGGATGCGCGACGTCGAACTCGGCGCGGACGGCGCGCCCGATCCCGACTGGCCGGCGTGGACGAAGCACAAAGCGTGAGCGATCCGAAGATCTCCGTGGTCGTGCCGACCGTCGATCGGGTGGCGCTGCTCGAACGGACCCTCCGCGGACTGGCCGCGCAGGACGGCGTCGAATTCGAAGTGATCGTCGTCCACGACGGCGACTCCGGCGTGCGCGACCTCTTGGCGGGATGGATCGACCGCGTGCCTCTGCGCGCGCTCCAGATTCCCGAGCGCGGCGCCGTGGCGAAGCGCAACGTCGGATGGCGGGCGGCGCGCGCTCCCTTCGTCGCCTTCACGGACGACGACTGTGAACCGGCGCCCGGGTGGCTCAAGGCTGCAGTCGCAGCCTTCGACGACGCCGACGAATCCGTCGACCTCCTCCAGGGGCGCGTCGACGCGCACCTGGAAGACGGCGACGTCGGCGGCACGTTCAAGCGCACGATCGAAGTGCACGAGCGCTACGAGGGCTATCCGAACGCCAACCTCGTGTACCGCCGCCGGGCCCTCGAACGCGTCGGCGGTTACGACGATGCGTACTGGGGCGCCGGCGAAGACTCGGATCTCGCGCACCGTGTGATCGAGTCCGGCGGCGCGGTGCGCTACGTCGACGACGCCGTCGTCTGGCACGCGGTGCGCGCCGTCGGTTTCGTCGACCACCTCAAGTCGCTCCCGCGCTGGGCGAACGCGCCGCTGACGATCAAGCGCCACCCGCAACTGCGCCCGCTCATCCACCGGCGCATCTTCTGGAAGCCGTCGCACACGACAGGCGCCCTGGCGCTCGCCGGCGTCGCGTTGGCGCCGTTCGGCCTGCGATGGCTGGCGCTCGTCGTCCCGCACTTCGCTCGCCGCGCGCGCAACAACGGTGCGCGTGCGGGTGCGCAGCTTGCCGTGGCCGACATCGCCGAAGTCGCGGTCACCGTCGCCGGCTCGGTGCGTTACCGCACCCTCTTCATTTGAGTCCCACCCGCCCTCCCCTTTCGATCGTGGTTCCGACGCGGGATCGGGCAGTTCAGTTGGAGCGCTGCGTGGCATCGATTCGCGTTGCCATGCGTCCCGTTGACGAACTGATAGTCGTCGACTCCGCGTCGACACCGCCTGTGACGACCGCCGACGCCCGGGTCGTACGCGTCGACCAACCTGGTGTGAACCGGGCGCGCAACCGCGGCTGGCGCGCCGCGCAGCACGCGCTCGTCGCCTACGTCGACGACGACGTGGTCGTCGACGCGGGGTGGGCGGACGCGTTCGCCACGAGCGCCGCGGCACACCCGGAGGCCGCGTTCTTCACGGGCCGGCTCGCGCCGCTCGAAAGCGTCGGCCGCAATGACGCGATGGTCGCCGTGAAAGACGACGAACAACCGTGCGCGCTCGACCGCACCTCCCGCGGCGACCTCGGCCACGGTGCCAACCTCCTCGTGCGAACCGACGCGCTCGCTGCCATCGGAGGTTGGGACGAAGCGCTCGGCGCCGGCGGCCGCTTCAAGTCGGCGCCGGAGGCCGACCTCTACGACCGGCTGTTCGCCGCGGGCTACGTCGGTCGCTACGAGCCCGCGGCACGAGCCCGGCACGAACAGTGGCGTTCGTCGCGCGAGCTCGTGGGGCTCGACTGGCGCTACGGGTTCGGGAACGGCGCACGCCTGGCGAAGCTGGTCCGCACCGATCGTCCACGAGCACGCGTGGTCGGCTCCGAGGCGCTGTGGGGATGGGGCCTCGCGCGCGTCGCCGCGCCGCTGCGCGATCGCAACAAAACCGAGGTCGCGCGGGTCGCTGCCCGGCTCGCCGGAACGACCGTTGGGTTCTCCCGCGGGCTATTTGTCCGAATCAAGGACGGCCATTTCGTCGTCGCTGATCGAAAAACCGGCGACGAGCGGCGGTAGGCTTCCGCCGACCGGCTGGGACGTATGGGGTAGTAGACGTGCACGTAAAGCTTTTGCGCAACGACATCACGAAACGATTGGCAGTACTGCTGGTCACGGTCGCGACGTTGCTGTCGCTGACCGGGACCGCGTCGGCGTTGCCCAAGATCAAGAAGGCGCAGAACAATCCGGTCACGGGCAAGTTCTCGGTGAGCGGTACGCGCATCCTCGGTCCCGACGGCAAACTTTTCATGCCCCGCGGCGTGAACAAGAACGGCCTCGAGTGGACCAAGAAGGGCTACGAAGAAGGCTTCTGGAACTACCAGCGGATGAAGAGCTGGGGCGCCAACGTCGTGCGCGTGCCGCTGTCGCCGGCGTTCGCCCTCGCCCGCATGTGCACGTACGACAAGAACTACATGGGCCGCGTCGACAAGATCGTGCGTTGGGCCGAGCAACTCAAGATGCTCGTCATCCTCGACGACCACGTGTCGACGCGCGGTCTCACGTGCGGCGTCGGCCACTGGTCGGGCCCGCAGAAAGCAGCCGACATTCACAGCGTCGACTTCGTGAAGATGCTGGCGAAGCGCTACAAGAGCCACCCGTACGTCGCCATCGACCTTTACAACGAGCCGCACGACATCCCGGATGCGACTTGGCGCAACGGCGGAGTCGTCGACGGATGGCGCGCCGTCGGCATGCAGCAACTCCTCGACGCAGTGCGCTCGACCGGCAACACCAATCTCGTGTTCGCCACCGGCAACCAGTGGGGCAACGACCTGCGGATGGTCGTGAACAACCCGCTGATGAACGACAAGAACGTCGTGTACGGCGCACACACGTACCCGTTCCAGTGCAACGGTCGCGTGATCTATTACGAAGAGGGCTACAACTGCAACAACAAGCAGTACCCGCCCTTCCTCGACCTGCAGATCGCGCCGGCGGTCGCACGGCGCGCCGTGATGATCACCGAATTCGGCACGCAGCGCTCGATCCCCGGTGAGATGCAGGCGCCGATCGACTGGGCCGAAGCGCACCACATCGGTTGGGCCGCGTGGCTCTGGGGCAACGGCAAGATGACCGACTTCTGCCTGCTGGACGCCAATGGCAACCCGTCGGTCAGCGGTAGGCCGGTGAAGGACGCGCTGGCGCGCGCGACGGGGAAGTAGTTCCGCGCCGGCGGAACCTGATCGCCGGTAGCAACAGCGCCAACTCCGCGAACACCAACGTCGACGTCACCGGAGCGGTGCGTGCCCACGTCGGGCGCGCCTTGGTCGCCGGGCTCACGACCGCGATTCGCGTCGCGCCGTGGACGCGCTTTGCGACGGCGATGAACGTCGTCTGCGCGCGCTGAAGCTCCTTCCGCGTGCGGGCTTGCACGCGCACCAGCCCCGTGCCGGGCCCGGCCTGGAGCGGGTCGAAGCAGTCGAATTGCACGTGCGCCGATACGTCGAGCGCGCTGCGCGCCGAGTCGCACGTCGCCTGGACGAGCACACGGCCGACGAAGTCGGCATGCCCGGTCTCGGTCTGGGTCAGGTAACTCGGGCTCAGCGTGAACATCGACAGTTGGGCGGCGACGTGCGTCGGTGTCGCCACGGCGACCACTGCGCCGAGCCCCAGACCGAACAACGGCAGCATCATTCGCCGCGGCGACAGCTTGACGGCGCGTGGCCGGAGCGGCTCGTCGCGCGCCGCCATGACCTCTTCGTACAGGCCGACGCCCAGCGCGGCGAACAGCCACAGACTCCAACTCGGCAACGGACCGCTGAGCGAGTCGAACGCGAACATGGCGAGCCCGCCGGCGACGAGGCCGCCCGCCAATGCGCCCGCGAGTGGCCCGTCCTCACGCGAACCGAGGGCGCCGGCGGCGACCACGGTGAACACCGCGGTCGCGAGCGCGCCCGCGAGCGCCGCCACACCGACGACGCCCGTCCCCGCGTACGTGCCCAGCAGCGCCGAGTCGGTGGAGTCGATGCCGCGCTCGGTCGCGCCGTCGAGCCCGAAGCCGGTCCACGTGTGGTGCGTCAGCTCGTTCGTGAGGATGCTCAGGCGGCGCGTGCGCACGGTCTCCGACTCCGGATCAGCCGCTTGGTACGGGTGCCGCACGGCCGCGCTCGACAGATACACGGCGCCCGCGACGATGAAGACCGCGAACACGGCGCCGATGACGCGCCGGTCGCCGCGCGCGAACAACAGCAAACACAGCGCGCCTGCGAGGAGACCGGCGAACACGCTGCGGGTGATCGTCAACACGATGGCGAGCATGACGATGCACGGCGCGGCCAGCGCGACGAGGCGACGGGCGCGCAGCGCGAGGAGACCGACGAGCGGCATGAAGAAGGCGAGCACCCACGCGAACTGGAGCGCGAAGTCGCCCGCCGCCCGGACGCGGACGGTGCCACCACGCGTCTCGAGCCGGCCGCCCGCGATGCCGAATTTGGTCTGGTGGCGGAACCACCAGTGGGCATAGCTGCCACCCGTCCACCGCTCGAGCACTGCGATGCAGGCGGCGAACACCACAGCCACCGCCGCGTAGCGCGCCACGACGCGGACCCCGAGCACGCGCACGACCACGGTGGCCGCCCACAAGAACAGCAACTGGTCGAACAGCAGCAGCCACAGCTCGAAGGCGCGCTGGCTCTGCGACGGGTAGGGCCCGCCGGCGACGCCGACGACGTAGGCCAATCCGACGAACAGCCCCAACGCCACGAGCGCGCGCGACGGGCGCAAGTGCAGCCGATCGATCTCACCGGTGGCGGCACGCACGAGCAAACCCGCGCAGGCCGCCCACAAGCCAAGGCGCACCACGAAGACATACGCCGGCGCCTCGGGGAACAAGATCGCTCCGGGGATGACGAACATCGTGCCGACCAGAAACGCCGCCGAGACCTTCAGCGGCGCGCGCAGGTGCACCGCCACAAGCGCGATCGCAATCAGTTGGATCGCGAGGGTCGACACGAAAAGCGCTACTGCTGTTGTCGGCGCGCCGAACGCAACTGCAGCCCGACGTAGGCGAGGAGCATTCCCGCGGCGGCGGCGACCGCCGCGACCTGACGCGCACGCTGCGGCACCGGCGACACCTTGTTGCCCGGGCCCGCGTTCTGCACGATGCGCAAGCTGAGGCGCTCGGGCGCGGCGAGGCCCGTCGCCGCCTGCTCGTCCTGCACGTACTGCGACAGCGTGTCGGCGGTTGCCTGCGCGATCTTCTGCGCGCGCTGCGGGTTGTTGGTGCGCGCTATCGGCAGCAGCGTCAGCGAGTTCTGCGGATACAGCGGACGTTGCGCGGCGCGCATCTCGCCCGCAGAGAGTCCCGCCTCGCGCGCCGCCGGCGCCATGATCTCGCTCGTCAACAACAGCGCGGCGTACTTGGCCCGCAACAGGTTGAGCTTCACGACCACGCCGGAATCGCCCTTGGTCAACGCCAACGGCTGGTCCATCAGCATGATCGCCGTCGACTGGTACTCCGCCGGTTGCCGCATGACGTCGGCGTATCCGAGCCCGGCGCAGAACAGCGCGATCGCCAGCGCCACGAGCAGGTTGGCGATCGACAACACCATGATCGAATCCCACGCATTGGCGTAGGCGACCCCGTCCGGAGCGAATCGGCGCGGCGCGGCGCGACGCACCGGGCGCACAGGGCGCACAGGGCGCGCCGGTTCAACTTCGGGTTCCGGTTCGGGCTCGACCCGTTTGACGGCTACCGGTCGAGGTTTCGGTCGCGCGGCCACAGTGTTCGTAGGTTAGAAGCCGTGCGCCGCTTGCTAGTGATCACCGACTCACTGGCGGGCGGGCTCGGGGCACTCGTGCGCCTCCAAGCGGAGTGGTTCAGCTGCCGCCACTGGGGCGTGATCGTGGCTGCGCCGGGTGACGGACCACCACCGGATCCTCCGGCGATCTGGGTCGAGGTGCCGGCGGTCGTGACGGCGCGCCAGCCACGCCAGATGGCCGCGGCGCGGCGCGCGCTGCGCGCGTTGCGGCTCCTCGTCGACGAGCAGACCATCGTGCACGTGCACGGCATGCGTTCGGTGCTCCTGGCGCGCCTCGCGGGTCTGCCGACGCCGTTCTTGTCGGTGCACGGCGCGCACCCCGACCAGAGCGACCCGCCCGGATACGCGCAGATGCGCCGGCTGTGGCTGCGCTCGCTGCCGCGGCTCGCGCAACGCGCGTCGACCGGCGAACCCGGATATCCGTCGCCGTGGGTGTACGAGCCGTACGCCAGTCCGGCGTTGCACCGCCTCGACGTCATGCCGCTGCCGAACGGCGAGGTGCCGGTCATCGCGTGGCTGGGGGCGCTCGACCAGCGCAAGCAACCCGACGTTTTCGTGCGCGCCATCGCCGAGACCGCTCGCCGCGGTCACCGCGTGCGCGGACTGCTCGGCGGCACGGGCGCGCGGGACCAAGAGATGCGCGCGCTCATCGCGGAGTTGCGCGCCCCGGTCGAGATGCTCGGGCAAGCCGATCCCGCGTCGGTGCTCCGCCGTGCGTGGGCCCTCGCGCTGTTCGCGCGTAGTGAGGGCACGCCGCTCGCGGTGATCGAAGCCATGTGGAGCGGGCGCACCGTCGTCGGCTCACCGCTGCCGGGCATCGAGTTCCTGGTCGGTGACACCGGGTGCACCGCGGCGACGGTCGACGCTGCTGCCGACGCGTTCGCGCGCATCGCCGCCGATCGCGACGCGACGACGCGCCTTGGGCTGGCGGCCGCCGAGCGCGTCCGCACGCTGTTGGGGCCGTGGTCGCCGTGGGACGCCCTCGAACCCGTCTACGACGCCTACGTGGCGCGCCAGCAGCGGTGAAGATTCTTCTCGTCCACAAGCCGTACAAGGTCGCAGGCGGCGAGGAGCGAGTCGTGGCGACTCAGGAGGCGGTGCTGAGGGCGCGCGGCCACGACGTCGTGCGCTCCGACGGGCGCGACGTCGCCCGCCAGCGTCCCGACATCGTCCACGTGCACAACCAGTTCCCGATCCTTCGTCCGTCGGTGTACGACGCCGGGGTGCCGGTGGTGCAGCACCTCCACAACGCGCGGGCCGTGTGCGTGCAGCCGTTCCTCGTGCGCGACGGCAAGTTCTGCGACGACTGCGTTCGTCACACGCCGCTGTCGGGAGTGGTGCACCGTTGTTATCGCGGGTCGGGCGCGTTTTCTGCCGCGGCGACCGTCGTGCAACTGAGTCATCGCCGCGCGTGGAGACGCGTCACGCGCTTCGTCGCCGTGAGCGACGCGGTCGCGCGCGCCACGAGCGGCGCCATTCCCGCCGCACGCGTGGTGGTGTGCCACAACGGACTCGACACCGATCCTTCGCCGCGTGATCCCGCGCTCGACGACGGTTACGCGCTGTACGTCGGACGACTCTCGTACGAAAAGGGTGTCGACTTGTTGCTCGACGCCGCAGCGCGCCTGCCGAGCATGCGTTTCGTCATCGCCGGCGACGGGCCCGAACGCGATGCGTTGGAGCGCGCCGCGGGACCCAACGTCACCTTCATGGGCCACCTCGACCGGCAGGCCGTGTTCGACGTCTTGGCGCGCGCGCACGTACTGGTCGCGCCCTCGCGCGGCCAAGAGCCGTTCGGGTTGGGTGTGATCGAGGCGGCGGCCGTCGGCGTTCCCGCGCTCGTGACCGGCGTCGGCGGCCTCCCCGAGATTGTGCGCGACGGCGACACCGGGGTCGTGGTTGCACCCTTCGACGCCGGCGCGATCGCCGACGGGTTGGCGAACGTGCGTGCGTCGATGGGCGCGGCGGCGCGCCGCCACTACGAGGCGCACTTCACGCCCGACGCGTTCGCCGATCGGCTCGAGACGATTTACGAAGACGTGCTCGGGTCCTACGCCCCGTAGCGGCGCATCCACACCGCAGGGTCGTAGCGCACGTCGTTACGGCGCTGGAGTACCCGTCGCGGAGCTACGGCCATCGCCGCGCCGCGCAGCGCCACGGGTCGGATCCCGCGCAGTGCGCGGATGCCTGCGAGGCGCGCCGCGGCGGTGTTGCCGCCGGCTGCCCGCGCGTAGGCGCGAACGAGGTGCGCGGCGGCGCGGTTGTGGCGCTGCCCGACGCGCAACGCCCTCTTCTCCTCCGCGCCACCCTCGCGCGCCGCCGCGTCGAGCACGGCGCGTTTGGCAGCCACCATGCGGTCGTCACTCGACACCGCGGTGCGCGATAGGCGGTACAGGACCGTCGGGTGATCGGGTCGCGCCACCGCCGCGCCGGCGCGCACCATGCGGATCCACAGGTCCCAGTCCTCGGTCCCGTGAAACTCCGCACGGAACCCGCCGACGGCGTCGTAGCGGGCGCGCGAGAACAGCGACGAGATCGAAAGGCGGTTCTCGGCGAGCAGCCAGGCCAACTGTTTCTCGCGCGCCGGCAGCGGCGCGTTGTGGCTCAGCGGGCGTCGGGCGACGGCGACGCCCGGAATCCACGCCAACGTGTCGGCGGACGCCAGCCCGTCGTTCGTGGTTGCGTGCGCGCCCAGCATCGCCTCGAGGTGGTCCGGCAGCCACACGTCGTCGGCGTCGAGCAGCGCCACGACGTCGGCGGTCGCCGCGGTGATGCCGGCACGGCGCGCCGCCGACGGCCCCGAGTTGGTCGCAGTGGCCACGACCGTGAGCGGCAGCTGTGCGTCCCACTGCTTTGCGACCGCGACCGTGCCGTCGCTGGAGCCGTCGTCGACGACGACCACTTCGTCGGGCGCATACGTCTGCGCCGCGACCGACGCCAGCGCGCTACCGAGCGTCGACTCCGCCTGGAACGCCGGCACGATGACTGCGACGGGCATTGCCAGGGAACGTAGCCTCGCCCGCTGATGCGCCTCGCCTTCGTGAGCCGTCACAACCCGACGCCCGAGGGCAGTCAGGACGGCAAGATCTTTCGCGCCCTCGTCGAGGGGCTCATCGCCGACGGCCACGATGTGACGGCGATGTCGTGGGCGCACGACCAGCCGCATGACGACATGCCCGACTGGTGCGAGTTCCGTTACGTGCCGCCGGAGTCGCCGTGGACGATGCACGCGCGCGCCGTCGTGCGGCCGCGTTGGGACGCGGCGCGGATCGACTGGCGCCCGCCCGACGACGCCATCGCCATCGCCGAGGACCCCCTGTCGTGGGCGGTCGTGGCGCGCCATCCGCGGCGCGGCGTGGTGTTCCACTACCTCACGAAGATCGACGCCCCCGCGCTGCGGCGACCGACGCCGCCCGACGTGCAGGACATGCGCCACGAGCGCCGCGTCGGTGCGCACGCGCCGTTCGTGATGGCGATGTCCGAGCGCGTGGCGCACGCCATCGACCGACGCGCCGACGTCGTACCGATGGCCTACCCGGTGCCGCCGAGTGCGCTCGATCTCGTCGACGAACCCGTCGTGGCGCTGCTGGCGTCGTGGAACTGGGCGCCGAACCACGCGGCGCTGACGCGCCTGCTCGCGCACTGGCCCGCCGTGCGCGACGCGGTGCCCGGCGCGCGCCTGTTGCTCGCGGGGCGCGGGCTCGATCCGGCACGCGTCGGCACCATCGGCGGCGTCGAACACGTCGGTGCGGTCGGCGTGCCGGCGGACGTACTGGCGCGTGCCGCCGTCGTCGCCTATCCGTGCCCGGGCACCAGCGGCCCGAAGGTGAAAGTGATCGAGGCGTTGGCGTACGGGGTGCCAGTCGTCACGACTCCGTCGGGTGTCGAGGGATTGCAGGTTGCGGCGCCAGACGGTCCCGTCGTCGCCGACGACGCACGATTCGCAGACGCGCTCATCGCCGTGTTGCGCGACCCGGCGCGCCGCGCCGCGATGGCCGCGCGGGGGCGCGACGCCGTCACGGCTGCACACGCACCCGCCGCAGCGGCGCGTGCGCGCGTCGCTGCGATCTCCGGAGTGATTCGTGACTGAACGGTGCGCCGTCATCATCTGCACGCGTGACCGCCCCGCGATGCTGGCCGACGCGCTCGACGCGACGCTCGCCACGTTGCGCGACGGCGACGAGGTGCTCGTCGTCGATTCCGCGTCGGCGAGCGACGACACGCGCACGGTCGCGGACAGCCGCGGTGTGCGCGTCGTTCGGGCGCCGCGCAAAGGACTGTCGCGGGCGCGCAACCTCGGCGTGTCCGAGACGTCGGCCGACGTCGTGGTGTTCACCGACGACGACTGCCGACCGCAACCGCAATGGCTCAATCACCTCGCGGACGGCTTCGACGCCGCCGAGGTCGGTTTCGTGCTCGGCCAAGTTCGCGCCGACGTCGACAACCCACATCTGCCGTTCGACGCCGCCCGCCCGCGACCGCGCGCCCGATTCGCCGGAGCGACCGACCCGATCGAATTGGGCAACGGCGCCTGCATGGCGTTTCGGCGCGCGGCCTGGGACGCGTGCGGCGGTGCCGACGAACGCCTCGGGGCCGGGACGCGGCTACGCAGCGCCGAAGACCACGACCTGTTCGTGCGCCTGCTGCATCACGGCTGGACCGGCGTGTACGAGCCGGACGCGCTCGTGCTGCACCGCGACTGGCGCACGCACCGAGAGGTCGTGCGTTACAACTGGGGCGTCGGACTCGGCACCGGCGCCATGGTCGGCAAGCTTTGGCGCATCGCCGGCGCCCAGACGGTTCGGCCGCTGTTGCGCCGCCGCCTCGTCACCGACGGCGTCGCCGAACTCTCCCGCAACGTCGCCCACCGCGACCGCTCGGCGATAGTCGCCCACACTCTCAAACTCACCGGCACGCTCGCCGGACTCGCAGCGGGTCTCGCCCTGCCCCGCGACGGCGAATGCTTCCGGTAACGAACGCGGACTACCGCGCTCGGCGTCGGACCTTCGGTTCGACGGCGAACAGAAACGCGCCGATCCGGTCGGCGAGTTCGTCCGTGCGGGCGAGCCGGCGCACGGGCACGAACGTGTGGAGCTCGGCGAAGCGGCGCGGGAGGTCTTCGGCGTCGTCGGCCGCGAGCACGTGGTGCAGCTCTTCGAACTTGCGCGCCGTTGCCACCTGATGATCGTTGACGTGCTCGTGGTAGCGCTTGCGGCGCGGCAGCACGAGCAGCGGCTTGCAGTTGGTGACCGCGAGCGAGATCGTGCCCGACCCGGCGTGGCCGATCAGCATGTCGGCGTCGCGCATGCGTCCGTCGTAGCGGGTTCCCTCGATGAACCGCTCGTAGTGCATGTGCCTCGGCTCGTAGGCGCCCAATCCGATCTGCGCGGTGATCTCGTCGGTGATCTCGCCCCGGTCGACCATGTCGTCGACGGCGCGCACCAGGCGATCGAACCCGTAGCGGCTGCCCACCGTGAGGAAGATCACAGGACTTCTCCGGCGTACTCGACCTTGCGGAAGCGCGTCGCCACCTCGGGCCATTGCGTCAGCGTCAGGTGGGCCAGCGCGCGGATGACGCGACCCGAAAGCGAAAGCGTGTCGACCTGCGACAGGCAGTCGACCCAGGCGATCTTGGCCCCGAACAGTCGGCCCCACACGCACATGATCGCCATCGGCATCGCGCCGGTGGTGACGATGGCGTCGGGTCGCTCCCGCCAGATGACGCGCAGCGTCTGGGCGGCGGCGATCGCCGCGCTGATCGGGGTCCGGCGGTCGGCCTCGCGCACGACGTAGGCCTGCACGCCCTCGCTGCGAAACTTGGCCGCGCGGACGTTCGACGTGGTGACGTACACCGAAGGCCGTTCAGGCCACATAGTGTCCGCGCGTTCCAACAGCGCGCCGAGGTCGTTCGCGTGACCGCCCGCAGAGGCGGCTACCAGTAGCTTCACGTCGTTCGCGTCGTTGTGGTCATCAGTTGGGGGCCCGCCGCTGATTCTGCCTGGTGGCTTGCTGTAAACAACGGTTCGGCCGGAGAAAACTTGCGGAAATCTGCCCAAAGCGTACAACTCGCAAACCCGGGTAATCCGCGGGAGAGGCGCGCCTGAATGCCTGCCAACGTCATCCTCGTCGTGTTCGACACCGCACGCGCCGACGCGTTCGAGCCTTACGGGGCGCCGGCGGGCGCGACGCCGGCCATCGCCGAGTTGGCTCGCCGGGGCGCGGCGCACCCGCGGGCGTTCGCCAACGCCAGCTGGACGGTGCCGTCGCACGCGTCGATGCTCTCGGGCCAGTTGCCGCGCAGCGCCGGCTTTCAGCACCGCGGCGACACGAAGGCCGCGTCCTACGTCGAAGCCAACCGGCGCCTCGTCGCCGCCGGTCAGTCGTTGCCCGAAGTGATGCGCCGCGCCGGCTTCGACACCTTCGGCGTCAGCGGCAACACGTGGATCAGCGACCACGGCGGGTTCGATCAGGGGTTCGACCGCTTCGAGGTCGTCACGCACCGTCGCCAAGCGCGGCTGCACAAGACGGGTCTGCGCGATCGGATCGCCTGGCGCGTCGACGCACTGCGCGCGCAATTCGACGACGGCGCCGACGCGGTGAGCGACGCGCTCGACGGCTGGCTGGCGCGACGCGCACACAATCCGTTCTTTCTCTTCGTCAACCTCATCGAGTGCCACTCGCCGTACCTGCCGCCGAAGCCGTTCAACCCGCTTGGTCCCGTCGACCGCTGGCGCTCCGCGGCAGAGGCGAGCAAGTACCTCAACGTCGAATCGATCTGGCGTTGCTCGCTCGGTGGCTTCGACGTTCCCGACGACGCGATCGCGCGGATGCGCGAGCTGCACGCCGCCAGCGCGTCCCAGCTCGACGCGTGGTTGGCGCGCCTGTTGAGCGCGCTCGACCGGCACGGACTCGTCGACGAAACCCAGATCGTGTTGACGTCGGACCACGGCGAAAACCTTGGCGACGGCCGACTCCTCGGTCACGCCTTCTCGCTCGACAACCGGCTCATCCGCGTGCCGCTGGTCACCGCAGGCCCGGCGTCGCTGCCGACGGACGGCGTAATGAGCCTGACGCGGCTGCCGCGCTTCATCGCCGAGTCCGCGGGCATCGACGATCACCCCTTCGACGACGGACTGCCCGATGGTGTTGCCGTCGCGCAGCTCGACGCCCCGGGTGACGGCGATCACGCGCGCTGCGTTGCGGTCACCAGCGGATGGGGACTCGGTCCGGACGCGGCGACGCGGATGGGCACGTCGGTCGTCTGCGCCACCGACGGCAGGTTCAAGCTGCTCCGTCCGCAGGGCACGGGCGCCCGCGCTGCCGGTCTGCCCGAAGAGTTGCTGATCGACGTCGACGCCGATCCGCTCGAAGTGGCGCCGACGACACCGACCGCGGTCGACGACGCAACGTTGGCAAAGCTGCGGCGCGCCCTCGACATCGCCGCGGAGTCCGAGCGCCCCAAGACGCCGGTCCCCTCGAGCGCCCCCGCCGAAGACGAAGCCCTCGCCGAGCAGCTGCGACACCTCGGCTACCTCTAACAGAGGCGTTAGCGGATTGTTCCCTCGACGAAGGGGACTTCGAGGACCTTGTCGTGGGCGATGGGGCCGTGGCCGAAGTACCCGCCTTCCCCGAACAGCTCGCCGTGATCCGACGTGACGATGATCCACGTGCGCGGTGGCACGACGTCGTACAGCGCACCGATCACCGTGTCGGCGTAGGACGCGGCGCGCACCTGGCGCGCCCGCAACTTCTCCATCGTGGCGTCGTCGAAGAACTCCGGCGCGGTGTCGGCGTGCTTGAGCACGCCGTGGAGTCCGGAGATGCGCGGCAGGTCGGACAGGTCGTCACCGGGTACCGCGTACGGATAGTGCGTCTCGCCGACGTTGAGCATCCAGAACGTCGGACGATCGGCGTCGAAGTGCAGCCGCTCCACGATGCCGGCCATGTCGTTGTGCGATTCCATCAGCGCGTACTCGTCGAAGTCGCGGTTGACCGACGTCGCCGGATTGAGCACCGGCATCGACACGAGCGCGGCGGTGCGGTACCCGAGCACGTTGCGCAAGTATGTCGGCATCCAAATCGACGGCAGCATCGATGCGAAGTCGATGCCGGGCACGCCGAAGCGTTCGCTGTAACGCGTGAAGTCCGCCTTGTAGTACTCCGACGCGTACACGTGAGGCGGGCTGGTGTGCGGCAGCAACCCCATCAAGAGGTTGAAGTGCGACGGCGCCGTCCACGACGCGTAACTCCACCGCTGTTCGATCTCTCCGAGGCGCGCCGTGTTCGTCATCCCGGCCGCTATCGCCGAGTCGAACCGCAAACTGTCGAGCACCACGACCACGACATTGCGCGCCCCGCCCGGGGGCGACGGCCGCACGTCGACGGGCGCGACGTCGGCGCTAGTGAGCGGTGCCGGCCGCGAGCGCTGTCGGAAGGGCATTGGTGCGAGCGGCGGCGAGGTCCGCGACGGGGACGTCGATGAGCGGCTGGAAGTTGGTGCCGAACACGAAGAGCCGGTCGCCGCTGCAGCGCCCGAGGTGGGTGAACTCGACGTCGGCTTCTTCGAGGCGGTCCTCGAATTCTTGGAGGTGTTCGTCGTCGACGACGAGCAGTACGCGCGAACCCGCTTCGCTGAACAACTCGCCGTGGCCGTCGACGCCGTCGACTTGCGCGCCGCACTGACCGGCGATCGCCATCTCCGCCAACGCCAGACCGAGGCCGCCGTCGGCGACGTCGTGCGCGCCGACGACCAACCCGTCGCGAACGCACCCCACGACCAGCGACACGAGCGCGTTGTGCATCTCGAGGTCGAGCGGCGGCAACTCACCGCCGCCGTGATCGTGACGGGCGCGCGCCCACAGCGAGCCGGTGAGCACGTCGCTGCGCGGGCCCACGAGCACGATGCGCGCCCCGTGGACCAGCCGCGCACCGGGCGGACGACGGTCGAGCGTCTCGATGAGGCCGATCATCCCGATGACGGGCGTCGGATCGATGTTGGCGCCGCGGCTCTCGTTATAGAAGCTCACGTTGCCGCCGACGACCGGCGTGTTCAGCGCGCGGCAGGCGTCGCCCATCCCGTCGATGGTTTCGGAGAACTGCCACATCACGTCGGGGTGTTCGGGATTCCCGAAGTTCAAGCAGTTGACGACGGCCTTGGGCTCGGCGCCGACGCACGCCAGGTTGAGCGCCGCCTCGGCGACGACCATGGCGACGCCTTGACGCGGGTCGGCCGCGCACCAGCGGTGGTTGCCGTCGGTGGTGACGGCCATGCCGCGCGTTCCCGTCGTCGGCACGCCGGGAGCGGCGAGACGCAGCACCGCCGCGTCTGCGCCCGGCCCGACGACGGTGTTGAGGAACAGCTGATGGTCGTACTGCCGGAACGCCCACGCCGGGTCGTAGAGCATCGCCAACAGTTCGTTCGTGCAGTCGTCAGGCGCCGGCAGCTCCGCGGGATCGGCGGCGCGTCGCGCGGCGCGATCCGGTTCCTGCATCGGCCGGTCGTACAGCGGCGCGTCTTCACTCAACGACGGCGCGGGAATGTCGGCCTCGACGGCGCCGTCCTTCGTCGCGAGGATCCGCAGGCGCCCGCTGCTGTTGACCTCGCCGATCACCGACGCGCGCACTTCCCACTTCTCGGCGATCGCCAGCACCTCGTCGAGGTGCTCGGGCGTGACGAAGGCCAGCATGCGTTCCTGGCTCTCGCTCGTCATGATCTCGAACGGCTCCATGTTCGGTTCGCGCTGCGGGACGCGGTCGAGGTAGACGTCGAGGCCCAGCCCGGCGTTGGATGACGTTTCGCTAGTCGCGCCCGTCAGTCCCGCGGCGCCGAGGTCCTGAATTCCCGGCGTGAGGCCGCCGCGGATGATTTCCAGGCACGCCTCGATGAGCTTCTTCTCTTCGAACGGATCGCCGACCTGCACGCTCGGCCGTTTCGCGGCCTCCTCCTCGGCGTCGCCGAAGCCGGCGCTCGCCAGCACGGACGCGCCGCCGATGCCGTCACGTCCCGTCGAACTGCCGAGCAGCACTGCGAGGTTGCCCACGCCGCTCGCTGTCGCCAGCACGAGGTCGTCTTTCGGCAGCAGGCCGATGCACATGACGTTGACGAGGGGGTTGTCGGCGTAGGTCGGGTCGAAGACGAGTTCGCCGCCGACGGTCGGGACTCCGACGGCGTTGCCGTAGCCCGACACGCCCGACACCACGCCTTCGGCGATCCACCGGTTGCGCGGCTCGTCGAGGGTGCCGAACCGCAACGGGTCGAGCACGGCGACGGGGCGCGCCCCCATCGTGAAGATGTCGCGCAGGATGCCGCCGACGCCGGTCGCGGCTCCCTGGTACGGCTCGACGGCGGAGGGGTGGTTGTGGCTCTCGATGCGCAGCGCGATGGCGACGCCGTCGCCGCCGTCGATCACGCCGGCGTTTTCGCCGGGACCGCAGATGACCCACGGCGCCTCAGTGGGCAGCCGCCGGAGGTGTTTCTTCGAGGACTTGTAGGAGCAGTGCTCGCTCCACATCACCGAGTACATCGACAGCTCGAGGCGGTTCGGATCGCGCCCGAGGATGCGCTTGATCGACTCCAACTCGTCGTCAGTCAGCCCAAGCGCGCGATGTAAAGGGGTCTCGTCCGCCACGCTTCTGAACGTACTGCAACTTGAATTATGTGAATGGTGTAGCTACGAATTCCTTGTATGAACCGCACGCCGATGAGCGAAGAGCACAAGGTTGCACTGGCCGCTGGCCGCGCCCAAGGCAAGGCCGTCCGCGACTATCTCGAGGCGCTCGAAGGGTCCAAGCCCAAGCGAGGCCGGCCGCGCACGGCCGAAGGCGTGCGCCAGCAACTCGACGCGATTCCCAAGCAGCTCGAGGACGCCGACGCCGTGTCGCGCCTGCAGCTGATCCAGCGGCGGATGGATCTCGAAGCCGAACTTGAGCGCCTGTCGGGTCCGGCCGTCGACATCGGCGCGCTCGAAGAGGCGTTTGTGCAGGTGGCGAAGGCCTACAGCGAAGCGAAGGGCATCAGCTACGGGGCGTGGCGCGAGATCGGCGTCGACGCCGCCGTCCTCAAGCGCGCCGGGATCAGCCGGTAAGCAGGGCGCGCAGCAGGACCAGGCCGTCCTCGCTGCCGAGCAACGCGTCGCTGGCGCGCTCGGGGTGCGGCATCAATCCCACGACGTTGCCGGCGACATTGCTCACGCCGGCGATGCTTTCGACCGAACCGTTGGGGTTGTCGACGTAGCGCAAAACGATCTGGTCGTTATCGCGGATCTCGGCCAGCGTGTCGGGCTCGACCGTGTAATTCCCTTCGAAGTGATTGATGGGAATCCGCAGCGTCGTGCCCACGTCGACCCCGCGGGTCAGCGACGAACGGTTGCTCTCGACGCGCAGCGTCGTTTCCTGGCAGAGAAACGACAGCCCGGCGTTTTTCTGCAGCGCGCCGGGCAACAGGCCGGCTTCGGTGAGGACTTGGAACCCGTTGCAGATGCCGACGAC
>JBEEFR010000016.1:0-9949 GCA_041166285.1 Actinomycetota bacterium
AATGGATCCGGGGCCGGCGCGCGACGCCCTCACGCTCGTCGCCGGCTTGGCCACCGGTGCGTTGAGCGCGGCCTTCGGGGTCGGTGGCGCGGTCATCTCGACGCCGGCGATCCGCGCATTGGGCGCGTCGGCGACGGTCGCAGTCGGCACGACGCTGCCGTCGATCCTGCCGAGCGCGATCACGGGCACGGTCCGCTACGCGAAGGAGCAACTCGTCGACTGGCGCGTCGTGCGTTGGGCGGTGCCGGCAGGCATCGTGGGGTCCGTCGGCGGATCTCTGCTCAGTCACGCCGTGCCCGGCCACGGTCATCTGCTCATGCTGCTCACCGCCGCGCTGCTCGCCTACACCGCCATACGGATGACGCGGGACCAGCCCGTGGTCGACGGCGAAGAGCGCCCGCACGACGGCTCGTTGCTCGCCGCCATCGGGTTCGCCGCCGGCGGCTTGTCGGGACTGCTCGGAGTCGGCGGCGGCATCGTCATGGTGCCGGGCTTCTCCGAGTTGGCGCACGTCCCGCTGCGCAAGACGATCGCCACGTCGCTCGTGTGCGTCGGCTTCCTGGCAATACCTGGCACGATCACCCACGCGTTCCTACGCGACATCGACTGGCGGTTCGCCGCGCTGCTCACGGTCGCCGTCGTTCCCGGCGCGCAGCTCGGCGCGTGGCTGACGATGCGGTCGAGTGACCGTCGCCTGCGGCTGACCGTTGCGGGGTTCCTCGGCGCCATCTCGATCGTCTACGCCATCGGCGAATTGCTGGCGCTTTAGTTCGCGAGCTCGACGGCGCGCCTGAAGATGTCGTCGAGCATGTCCGGGGTGAGCTTTCCCGTGAACGTGTTCTGCTGGCTCGGGTGGAACGAGCACACGAGGGTGAGACCGTTGGGCGCCGCAACTTCGACGCCGTGGCCGAAACGCGGTCGGGGTCGTACGCCGAGTATGCGGCACACGGCGTCGTAGCCGAACTGGCCGAGCGGCACGACGACGCGGGCGCGGTCGAGCAAGGCCAGCTCGCGTACGAGGTAGGGCTCGCACGTGTCACGCTCCTCGATCGTCGGCTTGTTCGCCGGCGGCGCGCAACGAACTGCTGCAGCGACGTAGGCGTCGTGGAGTTCGAGCCCGTCGTCGCACGCGACGCTCTGTGGTTGATTCGCCAGCCCGCAGCGATGCATCGACGCAAACAGAAAGTCGCCCGAGCGGTCGCCGGTGAAGACGCGTCCGGTGCGATTCCCGCCGTGGGCGGCAGGCGCCAACCCGACGACGACAATGCGCGCCGCAGCGTCACCGAAGCCGGGGACGGGTCGTGCCCAGTACTCCTCGTCGGCGTACGACGCCCGCTTTTCGACCGCGACATGTTCGCGCCACGCGACCAGCCGCGGGCACTTGCGGCAGTGCACGATCTCGTCGCACAACGCGTGCAAATCCTCCACGCGCGGAAGGCTACGGTGCCCCCGACATGCCAACGCCGCCAGCGCCGACCGTCGTCGTGTTCGTCCGCCACGGCCAGACGCCGTCCACCGGCAAAGTGCTGCCAGGACGCGCCGCCGGGCTCGCACTCGCCGAGAAGGGGAAGGCCCAGGCGCAAGCCGTCGCCGACCATTTGCGTGAGTCGAAGAACATCGCCGCCATCTACGCATCGCCGTTGCAGCGCACCCGCGAGACCGCCGCTCCGATCGGCAAGGCACTCAGCATGAAGGTGCAGGCGGACAAGGGTTTGCTCGAGTGCGACTTCGGCGAATGGACGGGCGCGTCGCTGGCGAAGCTGCGCAAGCTGCCGGAGTGGAAGGCGGTCCAGCGCAACCCGTCGGGCTTCCGCTTCCCGGGCGGTGAGAGCTTCGCCGAGATGTCGACGCGCATGTCGTCGACCATCGACCGCTTCCGCGGCGCCCATCCCGGCAAGACGGTGATCGCGGTGTCGCACGCCGATCCCATCAAGGCGGCTGCAGCGACCGCGCTCGGCGTGCCGCTCGACTTGTTCCAGCGGATCGACATCTCACCGTGCTCGATGACGATCATCGCCTACACGCACGAAGGCCCGTTCGTGCACTGCGTCAACCGGGTGGTGACCTAATGGCCGGCGAGAGCTACGAGTTCACGGAGGCCGACGTCGTCACCGTCGGCACGATGGGCTCACCGGGCCGCCGGGTGTTCCTTTTCCAGGTGCAAGCCGCTGACACCACCGTCACACTGAAGCTCGAGAAGCAACAGGTCGCGGCGCTCAGCGCCGCACTGATCGAGCGCCTCGCCGACCTGCCCGTCTCCAACGAGCTCCCGACCGAACTCGAGCTGCGCCAACCCGTCGAGGTGGCGTGGGTCGTCGGCGCGATGGGCCTGGGCTATCTCGACACGTTGGATCGGATCGTGCTCGACGCCGTCGAAGCCGTGCCCGTCGACGAGGAGGGCAACCCGACCGAGCCGCACGGGCGCTTCCGCGTGCTCGTGACGCGCGAGCAGGGCCGCGCGCTGGCGATCCGCGCCACGATGCTCGTCGAGTCCGGACGTCCGCCGTGTCCGTGGTGCGGCCATCCGCTCGATCCCGAGGGACACACGTGTCCGAAGAAGAACGGCAAGCACGCGCCGGAGCGCTGAGGGTGCTCAACGGCGGCGACATCGTCATCGAGGGTCGCATGCCGTGGAGCTCCAACCAGACGCTGCTGACGACGGTCACGTGTGGTGACGAGTCGATCCGCGCCGTGTACAAGCCCGAGTCGGGCGAGCGACCGCTGTGGGATTACCCGCACGGGTTGTGGCGCCGAGAGGTGGCGACCTACGTCGTGAGCGACGCGCTGGCGTGGAACTTGGTGCCCGAAACGGTGACGCGCACCGACGCGCCGATGGGACGAGGTTCGCTCCAGCGCTTCATCGACGACGCCGACTTCGAACAGCACTACTTCACGCTCCTCGACGATCCGACGACCCACGACCGGCTGCGGCAGATGTGCGTCTTCGACCTCGTCATCAACAACGCCGACCGCAAGGGCGGCCACTGTCTTTTGACGAGCGGCGGCGACATCTACGGCGTCGACCATGGGCTCACGTTCCAGGCCACGCCGCGACTGCGCACCGTCATCTGGGACTTCGGTGGTCAGCCGATCCCGCAGCCGTGGCGTGAGGATCTCCTACGACTCGCCGACGCGCCGCTCGCGGAGCTCGAAGAACTCATCGATGCCACCGAGGTCGCCGCGCTGCGCCGGCGCGCTGTGGCCGTCGCCGAACTTCGGGCGATACCGCTCGTCGGCGAGGAGTATCGGCACTACCCCTGGCCGTACGTATGAGTTACCGAGAGGAGCTCATCGAGACCGCGGACATCGATGACCTGACGCGCTACGTCGAACGCCTCACCGATCAACAGGACTGGCAAGAACTCGTGTACGTCCGCGATGACTGCCGCGCCGCGGCCGCCCGCGGCAAACAGCTGTGGCCGGTGACGGCGTTCGCCAACTACGCGCTGGCGCTGCGCGCACCGGGCGACGCGGCGGCGCACGCCATCGACGACGCTGCCGGTCCCGGCGCCGCCGCGGCGCGCTTCGGGTTCGGACCGCTCACCGAGGTGGCAGCGTCGACACACAAGTGGGACGAGGTCGGCCCGTACCTCAGCATCGGACCCTCCGCCGGGGTGTTCGCGCACGAGTGCGTGGCGCGGGGCGCCGACCTCAGCGACGCCGAGGACGTCGACGGCTCGATCTTCGACATCCCGCTGGCGTTGGCGAAGTGGGAGCCGCCGTACGAGGTCGCCACCTACAAGATGGACAAGGCCGAGTTCCCGGCGCCGGACCGTCCGGGCAAGAAGGCGTGGTCCACGACGTCGCTCAACGGCGCGGACTTCAGCGCGGACGCCGAAACCGAAGAGGGGCGCGCCGCACTGCTGGAGTTGGCCGTGCACTGGGCGAACGAATCGAACGGGCGCGTCGACGCCGCGGGCGTCGCCGGTGGCGTCGACGGCGCGCTGCGATCGCTCGGGCTGACCGAGGCGCGGCTGGCGTCGATCCCGCCGGAGGACGCGTTCGCGCACATGGCGTGGGCCGCCGCCTCAGGGGGCGCGCACGCACGCCGCCGCGGCGCGGCCGCCGGACGGTTCGCCGCGTGGTGGGCCGCGGCGGCGGTCGCCGACCTCACGCACGATTGGCCACTCAGCGCGACGGAACTAGGCGAGGCGGTCGACGAGTTGCAGTGGTACCTCTGGGACGAGGGTCACGACCCCGTCGGCTGGTCGCTACGCCTCGCCGTCGAGGACCCTGAGCACGGCCTCGCCTGGGCCGTCCTCGCCACCGACGCGGATTAACACCACAAACTTCGGGCTAGCCGATAGGGCCGAGCACCCGGTCGGTGTAGGCGTTGGCGAACACGCCGTTGGGATCGAGGCGGCCGCGCACCTTCTGGAACGCGTCCCACTTCGGGTAGCGGGTGGCGAGCACGTCGGCGGTCTGGAAGTGCAGCTTGCCCCAGTGGGGTCGGCCTTCGAGTCCGTTCATGATGTCCTCGACGCCCCGGAAGTACGTCTCGTACTCCATGCCTTTGGCGACGTGCACCGCGAGGTACGCCGACTCGCGTCCTGATGCGGTCGACAGCGGAATGTCGTCGGGAGCGGTGAAGCGCACTTCGACGGGGAAGCCGATGAACAACCCCTTGTCGTCGATCAGTTTGCGGATGCCGTTGAGCGCCGTACCGACGTGTTCACGCGGCACCGAATACTCCATCTCGTAGAACTTCACCCACCGCGGGCTGGCGAAGATCTGGTAGCTCGGCTTCACGTACTCGACACGGCCCGACGACGGGATGAGCTTGGACAGCCGCGGGATCGCCGACGGGCGGAGGCGGCCGAGTTTCGTCACGGCGCCGAACGCGATGTTCTCCATGAGGATCTTGTCCTTAAAGAACTTGAACCGCGACTGGCCACCGGGCGGCGCCGTCGTGACGTTGTTGGTCTTGGTCAGCGCCCCACCGGTGTGGGGCACCCAGAAGAACTCGAAGTGCTCGTTGTTGTCGACGCGGGCGTCGATTTCTTCGAGCACGGTGTCGACGCGGATCGGTTCCTCGACGGCGCGCAGGTTGAACTTCGGCACGCACTGCAGGGTGACGGTCGACAGCGCGCCGAGGGCGCCGACGCCGACGCGCGCCGACTCGAACACGTCAGGCTCTTCGTCGCGCGAACACGACACCATCGATCCGTCGCCCGCCACGATGTCGAGGCCGATGACCTGACCGGCGATGCCCGTGAGCTTCGCGCCCGTGCCGTGCGTCGCCGTCGAAATCGCTCCGCTGATGGTTTGGTAGGCGATGTCGCCGAGGTTCGGCATCGCCATGCCGTACTCGAACAGCGCCTTGTTGAGATCGGCGATCGTGCAGCCGGCCTGCACGGTGACGGTGTTGGCGCGCCGGTCGATGGCGACGACTTTGTCGTACCGATCGAGCACGATCTGGACCCCGTCAGTCAGCGCACACGCCGTGAAGCTGTGACCCGACCCGACGACCTTGACGCGTCGCCCGCGCGCCGCCGCGCCCTTGACGACCGCGGACAACTCCGCGTCGGTAGACGGGTGCGCGACCTCGTCGGGATTACACGTCTGATTGCCCGCCCAATTGCTCCACGCCATGCGCGGAGCCTAGAGCGAACTAGCCGCGGGCTTTGAGTGCCTCAATCAACTTCGGCATGACTTTGTGGACGTCGCCCACGATGCCGAGGTCGGCGATCTGGAGGATCGGTGCTTCCTGATCCTTGTTGATGGCGATGATGTTCTTCGAGCCCTTCATGCCGACCATGTGCTGCGTGGCGCCCGAGATACCGCAGGCGATGTACAGCGTCGGCTTCACGGTCTTGCCCGTCTGGCCGACCTGATAGGCGTAGGGCACCCACCCGGCGTCGACGATGGCGCGCGACGCACCGGGGGCGCCCTTCAGCAGCTTCGCTAACTCTTCGACCATCGCGTAGTTCGCAGCCTCACCGAGGCCACGGCCGCCGGACACGACGACCGCGGCTTCGTCGAGCTGCGGGCCGCTGCGCTCTTCGACGTGGCGATCGTTGACGACCGACGCGTTGGTGGCGCCCGTCTCCGGGACCGCGAGCGACTGCACGGTCGCGGTGCCACCGCTCGGCTCCGCGGCGAACGACTTCGGACGCACGACGTAGATGTACGGCGCGCTACCGGTGAAGGTCGCGTTGACGATCGTTGCGCCGCCGAAGATCGCGTGCGACGCGACCGGCGGCGAACCGGCCTCGATGCCGACGACGTTGGTCAGCACCGGGCGGTCGAGCTTCGCCGACAGGCGACCGGCGACGTCGCGCCCGTCATAGCTCTGACCGACGAGCAGAATCTCGGGGCCGTTGCCGGCTTCGATCGCGGCGGCGATCGCCGCGGCCACCGGCACGCCGGCGAGCGACGTGCCGAGATCACCGAGATCGTGGACGACGGTCGCGCCGTGGGCGCCGAGGTCACCGGCGACCGACGCGACGTCCGCGCCCCACGCGACGGCTTCGACGTCGCCCAGTTCGCGCGCCTTGGTCAGCAGTTCGAGCGACAGCGACGACACCTTGCCGTTCGTCGACTCGGCGAGAACCCAAACCTTTGCCACTTAGATCACCTTCAGCTGGTCGAGGAACGCCACGATCTTCTCGTAGGCGTCACCTTCGTCGACAACGATCTCGCCGGCCTTGCGTTCTTCGGCAGCGGAGACGTTCGTGATGTTCTGGCCCGAGCCGGCGGCGCCGACCTGGCCGGCGTCGATACCGAGGTCGGCCACCGTCACCTGGTCTAGCGGCTTGCCCTTGGCGGCCATGATGCCCTTGAACGACGGATAACGGGGCTCGACGACACCGGCGGTGACGGTCACGAGCGCCGGCAGCGGGCAGGTCACCTCGTCGTATCCGGCTTCGGTCTGACGCTGCACCTTCACGTTCGAACCGTCGACCTCGATGTGCTTGGCGAAGGTCACCGACGGAAGGTCGAGGAGCTCGGCGACCTGCACGGGCGTCGTGCCGGTGTAGCCGTCGGTCGACTCCGTCGCCGCCAGGATCAGGTCGTACTCGTTGCGCTTGATGGCGGCGGCCAGCACCTTGGCGGTGGCGAGCGCGTCCGAACCCTTCAGCGAGTCGTCGGAGACCAGCGTCGCCTTCTCGGCGCCCATCGCCAGCGCAGTGCGCAAGCCGGCGGTTTCGCCATTGGGTGCCATGGAAACGAGCGACACCTGGCCACCACCCGCCGCGTGCACGAGTTGCAGCGCCATCTCGACGCCGTACATGTCGGAGTCGTCGATGATGAGCTTGCCGGAGCGGTCAAGGAAGTTATCGGGACCCAACGAACCGGGGTTGGCCGGGTCGGGGATCTGCTTCACGCAGACAACGACATTCATGGGCGGCGAGTCTTGCCGATGACGGAGTGCGCGCACCAACTCGGCTCCGGTTTCGGGCCGCGCCGGCGGTGATCCCCGGGACGTGATCGCCACACTGCCCCGCCAGCTGAGGCGCGTTCTGCTGGCCGGCGTGGACGTGAAAGCATCAACGCCGATGCCTCGCGTCCTCCTGCTGTGTAATCCGTCGGCGTCTTCGGTGACGCCCCGCGCCCGCGTCGTCATCCAGGCAGCGATCGCGGCTGAGGCCGATGTGACCGTCGCCGAGACGAGCCGGCGCGGGCACGCCACGCGGCTGGCGCAGGGTGCAGCCGCGAGCGGTACCGACGTCGTCGTCGTGCTCGGCGGCGACGGCACGCTGAACGAGGCGGCGAACGGACTCGTCGGGTCGGCAACCGCGCTCGCTGCGCTGCCCGGAGGATCGACCAACGTGTTCGCGCGCACAATCGGGCTTCCGAACGATCCGATCGAAGCGACGGGCGCGCTCATCGAATCGTTGCGCGCCGGCAAGCGCCGTCGCGTCGGGCTCGGCAGCGCCAACGGCCGGTACTTCACGTTCCACGTCGGTGCCGGCTTCGACGCCGCCGTCGTCGAAGAGGTCGAGAAGCGGTCGTCGCTCAAGCGCTACGCCGGCAACCCGTTGTTCGTGTACGCGGCGTTCCGCACGTGGTTCCGCGGCTTCGACCGCAGCTCGCCGCCCTTCGCCGTCCACCACGCCGACGGCACGATCATCGACGACGGGTACTTCTGCATCTGCCAGAAGACCGACCCGTACACGTACCTCGGGCGCCGTCCGCTGTCGCTGGCGCCCGAAGCCACGCTCGACTCAGGACTCGCCATCACGACCGTGCGCTCGATGCGTTTCGCCACGATCATGTCCGCCGCGGGATCCGCACTCGGCTCGGGCCGCCACCTCCGTCACAGCCGCAAGATCGACCGCCGCGTCAACCTCGACTCCGTCACGCTCGTCGGCCATCGCAAGTTCCCGTACCAAGTCGACGGCGACTACCTCGGCGAAGTCGACCGCCTCGAACTCCGCTACGAACGCGACTGCCTCGACCTGATCGTCCCGTAGCGTCCGCCGCCCACCGTTCTGAGAAGGTCTACCGACGCACGACGGCGGAAGATCTTCTCAGAAGCCGCGGAGCGTCTCGACCGCCAACGCAACGTCGTTGGTGATGACGGAGTTGACGCCGAGGTCGGCGAGGCGTTTCATCTCGACGGGGTCGTCGACGGTCCACGTGTTGACGACGACGGCGGCCGCGCGGGCGGCGTCGACGAGCTCGTCGGTCACCGTCGTGTGATGCGGATGAATCGCACCGTGGCCGTGTTCGACGACGGTGTCGAGGGCGCGCCGTTGGTCGTAGGCGGGCACGGTGAGCCAACCGGTGGCGATCGACGGGTCCGCGGCGCGCACGGCGTTGATCGCCGCGAGCCCGAAGCTCGACACAACCACACTGTCGGCGACACCCATCTCACGCACGAGCGCAACGACGCCGGCGGCCACGTTCTCGTCGGGGTCGTAGTCGGGGTCGATCGGCACGTTCTTGATCTCGATGTTGACGAACTTGCCCGCGCACGCCTCGAGGGCGGCGCGCAGGGTCGGTACGTACGGCGGTAGGTCGCCCGCCGCGAGGCCGACGATGGCGCGGCCGTCGCTCAGCGCCGCGTCGTGGTGGACGACCATCGCGGCGTCGGCGGTGCGGCGCACGTCGAGTTCCACACCGTCGCCGCCGAGTTCGATGGCGCGCGTGAACGCGTCGAGCGTGTTCTCGGGACGCTCAGCTGACGCGCCCCGGTGCCCGAGAATCAGCGTCAACGCGTTTTCACCGGGATGTGCAGCGTGACGACGGTGCCGTTGTCCGAGATCATCTCGATGCTGCCCTGCAGTTGGCTGGAGACGAGGTTCGTCACGATCGACAGCCCGAGGCTGTCGGTCGACTCGGGCGTGAACCCTTCCGGGAGTCCAGCGCCGGTGTCGCGCACCTCGACGTCGAGGTTGACGCCGTCGTTGTGCAACGTCAGCGTGACGCGTCCGTGGGCGTCGATGTCGCTGTCTTCGGGGAACGCGTGCTCGCTGGCGTTCTGCAACAGCTCGGAGATGACGACGGCGAGCGGCGTCGCCACTTCGGCGTGCAGTTCTCCGGCGTCGCCTTCGATACGGAACTCGACGTGGCGGCCGCCGACGACGGACTCCTCGGCCATGCGCACGAGGTCGCGCACGACATCGCCGAAGGCGACCTGGTCGCCCGGGTCCATCGACAGCACTTCGTGGACGCGCGCGATCGACCGGATACGCCGCTCGGCTTCGCGCAACGCCTCCTTGCCGTCGAGCGACGACAACCGACGCGCCTGCAACCGCAGCAGCGACGAAATCGTCTGCAGGTTGTTCTTCACGCGGTGGTGGATCTCGCGGATGCTTTCGTCCTTCGACAGCAGCAGGCGGTCGCGGCGGCGGATGTCGGTGACGTCGCGCAGCAACACGAGACCACCGGTGACTTCGCCGCGATGCAGCAACGGGAGGCACCGCAGTTGCACGACGACATCCGACGAGCGTTCGACCTCTTCGGTGACGGGCTTGCCCGCGAAAAACGCGCGGCTGACCGC
>JBEEFR010000017.1:0-15588 GCA_041166285.1 Actinomycetota bacterium
CGACGCTGCGAGCCAGCTGAACACAACGATCGCGTTCTGGCGCGAGTGGCTGTCGGGCTGCAGCTACCGAGGCGCGTACGAAGACGTCGTGCGCCGCAGCGCGCTCGTATGCAAGGCGCTGATCTACGCGCCGAGTGGCGCCGTCGTCGCGGCGCCCACGACGTCGCTGCCCGAATGGATCGGCGGCGAACGCAACTGGGACTATCGCTACACGTGGATCCGCGACTCGACCGTGACGCTGATCTCGCTGCGCGTGCTCGGATACGGCGCCGAGGCCGACGCGTTCAAGGCGTGGCTCGAACGAGCGGGCGGCGCCAACCCCGACGCGCTGCAGATCATGTACGGCATCGACGGCGAACCCGATCTGCCGGAGATCGAACTGGCGCACCTTGCGGGGCACCGCGGGTCGAAGCCGGTCCGCATCGGTAACGGCGCGGCCAAGCAGAGCCAGCACGACAGCTACGGCCAGCTTGTCGAGGCGGCGTACCTCTACGTCCGCAGCGGTGGTCGTCTCAGCTTGCGAAATCAGCGCTACATCGCGCGCCTCGTCGACGTCGCCGCCGAGCGCTGGCGCACGCCCGACCACGGCATCTGGGAGATCCGTGCCGAACCGCGCCGGTTCGTGCACTCGACGTTGCTGTGCTGGGTCGCGCTGGCGCGCGCCGTCGAGCTCGCGGAGCACGGTCAGCTTGCGGGCGACGTCGATCGGTGGACCGCCGAGCGCGACGCGTGCAGGCAGCATCTCCTCGACACTGCGCAGCGCAGCGGTTGGTTCCCGCAAGCCGCGGGCGATGGCGAGTTCGAAGCGTGCGCCGACGCAGCAACGCTGCTCATCCCGGCGATGGGCTTGCTGCCGGCCGACGACGAGCTGGTGCAGAAGACCGTCGAGCGCGTCCGGGAAGACTTGTCCGAACGCGGCCTGCTGCTGCGCTACCGCGCGGAGGACGGACTCAGCGGCGAAGAAGGCGTGTTCTTGCTGTGCTCGTTCTGGCTTGTCGACGTGCTCACACATCAAGGGCGCTTGCACGAAGCCGAAGAACTCCTCGAGCGACTGATCGGTCTCTCCAACGACGTCGGCCTGTTCGCCGAGGAGACCTACGCGTCAACCGGCGAGGCCTTGGGCAACTTCCCGCAGGCGTTCACGCACATGGCGCTCATCACGACGTGCGCCCACGTGACCGCCGCGCGCGAAAAGCGCATTCCCGCACCAGGCGTCACGCACGACTTCGCCGCGTCGGCGATCGACCGACTCATCGCTGAAGGACGCTGCTAGGTCAGCAGCTTCTGCATGATCACGACGTCGAGCCACTGCCCGAATTTGCGCCCGACCTCGCGCTCGCGGCCGACGAATTCGAATCCGGCCTTCTCGTGGAGCGCGATCGATGCTTCGTGGTCGCCGACGATGCGTGCGAACACCGCATGGAACCCGTGGTCCGTCGCTAGCTCCAGCAGCGATTCGAGGATGAGACGGCCGACGCCGCGACCTTGATACGAGCGGTGCACGTAGACCGAGTCCTCGACGGAGGTCCGGTACGCCGGCCGCGGTTTGTACTCGGTCAGCGATCCGAATCCGACCACCGACTCGCCCTCGACGGCGACGACCGCGGGGTGGGCGCCGGAGTGCTCGTCGAGCCACCGCTGCTGGTCTTCGAGGCTGCGGGGCACGAGGTCGAACGTGACCGTCGACTCGAGGACTTCAGGGTTGTAAATCGCCCGAATCGCCTCGGCGTCGTCGATCGTCGCCAGCCGAACCTTCATTAGGCCAGCCTACGGGCGATGCTTTACACTGCTCCGGCCCATCGCAAGAACGGGCAGGCCCTCTTAGCTCAGTCGGTAGAGCACCGCCATGGTAAGGCGGTTGTCGTCAGTTCGATTCTGACAGAGGGCTCCACGGGACAAGCCCGTACAATCTGGCGGCGTAGCTCAGGTGGTTAGAGCACACGGCTCATAATCGTGGTGTCGTCGGTTCGACTCCGACCGCCGCTACCAGGCACAAAAGGAAAGCACGATGGCAAAGAACGAAAAGCGCATCAAGGTCACGCTGGCGTGCGAGGAATGCAAGCGGCGCAACTACATCACGGTCAAGAACAAGAACAACGACCGCGAGCGCATCGAGATGAAGAAGTACTGCAAGTGGGACCGCAAGCACACGGCCCACAAAGAGACGCGGTAAGAACCCGCTCCGTAACGTTTTCCACAGGCCCTCGGTCTAATCGTCGTTATGACAACCGATCTGGCTGATCGGGTCGCCGCCGCCAAGGCGGGGGACCGGGCGGCCTTCGACGATCTGGTGCGTGCGACGTACGCCGATGCGTACACCCTCGCGTACCGCCTCGTCGGCAACGAAGAGGACGCGAGAGACGTGGTGCAAGAGGCCTACCTCCGGGCTTACAAGTCGCTGAAGAAGTTCCGCGAAGACGCGGCCTTCTCGACGTGGCTGTACCGCATCGTCGCCAACTGCTCCTCGACGGCGCTGAGCAAGCGCAACCGCACGCGCCACGACGTGCTCGACGACGACGCAATGCTCGAAGAGACCCGCGTCGAATCCGATCCCGTCGCCCACAACGAAGCACTGGCCGAGCGCGACCGGCTGACCGACGCGCTCGCCGAGTTGCCCGACGCTCTGCGTTCGGTGGTCGTGCTGCGCGACGTGTACGACCTTCCCCACGAGGCCATCGCGGCCGAGCTCGGGATATCAGAAGCAAACGCGAAGGTCCGGTTGCACCGGGCGCGTCGCAAGCTGCGGGAGACGCTGTACCCGCTGCGAGGAGAGGACCAGGCTCATGCCGTCTAACACGACCACCAGCTCCAATTCTCTGGGCCTGACCTGTGACGAGATCGCCGGTTCACTCGCCGACTACGCCGATGGCGTCGACACCGCGCCCGCCGAGGTGCGCGCGCACGTCGAGGCCTGCCTGCGCTGCCAGGCCGAGATGGTGCAGTACCGCCGGCTGCTCAAGGGCCTCCACAACCTGCGGACCGAAGTGCTCGAGCCCGCGCCCGGTCACGTGACATCGGTTCTTGCCCACATCGAGGCGGCCGCCGAGCGCGGTGCTATCCGCTCGATGCTGACGGGTCGACGCGGCGCGTACGTCGGCGGCATCGCCTTGGCGACAGCCGCCGCGGGCGCCGCAGGCGCTGTGGTGTTGGCGGGTCGAGCCCGCCGCCGCGCCTTCAACGTCGCGTAACGTTTTGCCCCGTATGGGGCATCCCACGGTTGAGGTGACGCTGCTGTTCACCGACATCGAGGGCTCGACTGCGCTCGCGCACGAACTCGGCGACGCCTATGTCGATCTGCTGGCCCAGCACAACCGCATCGTGCGCGACGCCGTCGGCCACTTCACAGGGGTCGAGGCGCGCAACGAGGGCGACGCGTTCTTCGCAGTGTTCGACCGCGCCGCGGACGCCGTCAGCGCGGCGCTCGCGATGCAGCGCGGCTTCGCCGAGCACCCGTGGCAGCACGGCCGGCCCGTGCGCGTGCGCATGGGTCTCCACGCCGGTCCGGCCATTCGGTTGCTGCACGACTTCGCCGGACTGAACGTGCACCTCGCGTCGCGCGTCGCTACTGCAGCCCACGGCGGGCAAGTCGTGGCGTCGCAAGCCGTACTCGACGCGTTGCCCGACGGTGCCGACTTCAAATGGACCGAACTGGGCGCGCACCTCGTCAAGGATTTTCCGGAACCGATCACGCTGTACCAACTCCGCGCCGACGGCCTCGATACGAAGTTCCCTCCGCTGAACACCATCGACGCGCGCGACCACAACCTGCCGGCGATGGTGACGTCGTTCGTCGGGCGCGGCGACGAACTCGCCGAGCTACGGACGCTGCTCTCGGGCGAGGCGCGCCTGATCACGCTGACGGGACCCGGAGGCGTCGGCAAGACGCGCATCGCCATCGAAGCGGCGTGGTCGGTGCTGAGTCGCTACCGCGGCGGCGCGTGGTTCGTCGATCTCGCGCCCGTCGCCGATCCCGGCGCGATCGTCGACACGATCATCGGCGCGCTCGGCGTGCGTGACCGCGACCACCTGATCGAGACGTTCTCCGAAGGGCGCACCCTGCTGGTGCTCGACAACCTCGAACAGCTGCTCTCCGGCGTGGTCGCCATCTCGGAGTTGCTGGCGGCGTGCCCCAAACTCGTCGTGTTGGCGACAACGCGCGAGCGACTGCGCCTCCAAGGCGAACACGAAGTGGTTCTGGACGGTCTTGTCGACGCCGAAGCCGTCGATCTGTTCGCGGCGCGCGCGTCGTTGGTGCGTCGCGACTTCACCGCCGACGAACGCGTCGACGTGTTGTGCCAGCGAGTGGGTGGTTTGCCGCTGGCGATCGAACTCGCCGCCGCACGTCTGCGCACCCATTCGATCGATCAACTCGTCGACGCCATGGACGACATGCTGGCCACGCTCGCCGAAGGCGAACGCGATCGGCCGGCGCGCCACCAGGCGATGCGCGCCGCCATCGCCATCAGCGTCGACGCGCTCACCGAAGCGGAACGCAACGTCTTCCGCGGCTTCGCCGTCTTCGGTGGCGGCGCCACCACCGACGCCATCGGCGCGGTGTGCGCACCGAAAGCCGACGAGATCGAGTCGCTCGTCGACAAGTCGCTCCTGCGCCGCCGCGACGACCGCATCACGATGCTCGAACCCATCCGTCAGTTCGCGGAGGATCGCCTCCGCCACGACGTCGCCGGCGAGCTCGAGCAACGAGTGCAGGCCCATGCGCAGTACTACTTCGAACTGGCGCAGCGGTTGGAGCCGGACCTCATCACTGCTCGCCAACGCGAAGCGCTCGCAGAACTCCGCGCCGACCACGCCAACCTCCGCCTCGCGTGGGAACGCGCCGAAGGCGACGTCCCACTGCGCATCGCAGCCTCACTCATCCGCTTTTGGTACGGGGCATTCCCCTACGAAGGTCGCGCGGTTCTGAAGCGGGTGCTCGACGCGCAACCGCAGGGAGATCCCATCGCACGCGCCAAGGCACTCGTCGGAGCTGGGCAACTAGCCGCGCTGCAGCACGACTTGGACGAGGCCCGAATGCTCCTGGGGGGTGCCATCGAAATCGGTGACGCGTCATCGTCGGCGATCGCGAACAACGTCCTCGGCGACATCGCGCGCCTCGCGGGAGACCTCGACGAGGCGGACGCTTACTTCGAGGCCGCGATGAGGTTGGCCGAATCCGTCGGTGACGATCGAGTCGTCGGCCTCGTCCGTAACAACCAAAGCCTCGCCGCGTTCGACCGTGACGACTACGGAGCGGCGGCGGAGATGGCGCAAAAGGCGCTCACCCTCGCGGAGCTCACAGGCGACCAACAAGCCGCCACGCGCGCAGTCGGCAACCTCGGCCGCGCGCTCATGCAAGCGGGTGAGCTCGCAAAAGCTCAGGCTGCATTCGAGCGATCCCTCGAGATGGCGCGAGCGACAGGCGATCGCGGCGCCGAGGCGCTCGCGATGCGAAACATCGCGGCGTCGATCCAGTTCGCCAGCGTGCCGTCCGGTGAGTTCAGCGGCGAAGCGCTCGCGATCGCCGCTCGCTATGTGTACGGGGCGGTGGAGGTCTTCGACGAGCTCGGGTTCAAGCGACCGCTCGCTGAGACGCTGTTAGGAGTCGCCGGCATTACCGAAGACAAAATCGAGATCATGCGAGCTGTATCGCGCGCGCGTGCCATTTTCGTAGAGCTTGGAGATTCCGCCGGAATTTCTGCCGCGGACGATGTCCGCGCCGCCGTCCAAAACTCCCATTAGCCCGCCATCGCGGCTGCGGCGCGGCCCATGAAGATCGCCGCGTCGAACGTCATTTCCTCCGGCGCGACATCGAACTGTTGTGGCGTAAGGCTGGCAGAGAAGACCACGGATCCTGACCGTTCGCCACCCTCGTGGACATTAAGTGTGACAAAGGCGATTGATCCGTTGCGCGTGAACGTCTCGACGTGAGCCGTCATCTGAAGCGATTCGTCGGCGTCGAGCCCGAAGTTGCCATCGAGAATCCCCACAGCGCTGACGCCTCCGTCAAGCGGGTCTCCTCGCAAAACCTCGCCTTCAAAGACGGCCCGACGTTCGCCGTTGGCCTCTTCGGTGTCTGGCGTGAAAACAAGCTCGACTCGAAACCGTTCGATGTCAGGGGGCAACAGGCCACCGCCTTGTCCGCCCGTTCCGATCAGACACTTCAGGCAAAGCGCCATTTCCGTCCCCCTTCGTCCGAAGCCGGGAGCGTAAGCCAGACGTCCAATGCTTCGGGGTGTCCTCCGTCACACAGCACTGAGCGCGGCGTAGACCCGACTAGGGAAGGCCCAGCTTGCCGGTGCTATCCTCGTCGCCCGCACCCCCACTAGGGCAGTGGCTCAATTGGTAGAGCACCGGTCTCCAAAACCGGCGGTTGGGGGTTCGAGTCCCTCCTGCCCTGCTCCACCGTTTCGCCTGCAAAGGAATTTGTGAACCGAGAAGAGAAGCGTCGACTACAGCGGCAAGGCCAGCTGGGTCCTGATGGCACGCCCGCTCCCGCGGCCGGCGCCGTGCAGGACCGGCAGCGTCGCGTCCGCCAAACAGGTCAGCGACAGGCTTCGTCGGGGAACCCCCTTGCTCGATCGGCTGAATTCCTCCGGGAAACCCGTGGCGAACTGCGCAAGGTCGCGTGGCCGACCCGTCTCGAAGTGCGCAACTACTCGGTCGTCGTTTTCGTGACCCTCGTGCTGCTGATTTCCCTCATCTTCGTGCTCGACTACGCGTGCTCGAAGTCCATCCTCTTCCTCTTCCACGCGTGAGCCTCGTGTCTGACTTCTCCGAAACACCTGCCGAAGACGACGCCGCCGAGGCGATCGTCGAACAAACCGCGTTCGACGCGCCTGTCGCCGAAGAGACCTTCGCCGAGGAGACCGTCGCCGACGAGACCATCGTCGACGAGCCCGTCGCCGATGAGGCCGCTCCGGTCGAGACGATCGCGCTCGACTCCTACACGTCGGAGCCGATCGGTGCGCCCGTCAGCGAAGACGAGAGCCCGCTCGAGGAAACCATCGCCGCCGAAGTCGAGATCGACGAGCCGGTCAGCGAAGAAGAGGTCATCACCGCCGAGGAGCTGCTCGACGAGACGGCCGCGGCCGACGACGACGAAGAAGACGCCGAGCCCGTCAAGCCGGAAAGCCCCTACGACCGCCCCGGCCAGTGGTTCGTGATCCACTCGTACTCCGGTTACGAGAAGAAGGTGAAGTCGAACCTCGAAAGCCGCATCGCCTCGATGAACATGGAAGACCGCATCTACGAAGTGGTCATCCCCGAGGAAGACGTCGTCGAGTTGAAGAACGGCCGCAAGGTCGTCGTGACGAAGAAGATGTTCCCCGGCTACCTGCTCGTGCGCTGCGAGCTCGACGACGACTCGTGGTACGTCGTGCGCAACACGCCCGGCGTGACGGGCTTCGTCGGTTCGGGCGCCAAGCCCACGCCGCTTCGTCGCAAGGACGTCGAGAACTTCCTGCAGGTGCCCGTCGAAGGCGAGCAGGGCGAGGTCAAGAAGAGCCGTCCGAAGTCGGCCTACGAAACTGGCGAGTCCGTGCGCGTGAAGGAAGGCCCCTTCGCCGACTTCACCGGCACGATCGCCGAGATCAACGAGGACCAGCTCAAACTCAAGGTGCTCGTCAACATCTTCGGCCGGGAAACCCCGGTCGAGCTCGATTTCGCCCAAGTGGCGAAGCTTTAAGAGGAATAGAGAAATGGCACGCAAGAAGGTCGCAGCGATCGTCAAGATCCAACTCCCCGCCGGCGCGGCAACGGCAGCGCCCCCGGTCGGTCCCGCGCTCGGTCCCCACGGTGTGGCGACGATGGACTTCGTCAAGCAGTACAACGCACAGACGGAGAACCAGCGCGGCCAGATCATCCCCGTCGAGATCACCATCTTCGAGGACCGCAGCTTCAGCTTCGTCCTCAAGACCCCGCCGGCGCCGGCGCTGATCCGCGCCGCCGCGGGCCTCGAGAAGGGCTCGGCCACGGCCGGGCGCGACAAGGTCGGCTCGATCACCCGCGCCCAGGCCGAAGAGATCGCTAAAACCAAGATGCCCGACCTGAACGCCAACGATCTCGAAGCCGCCGTGCTCCAAATCGCCGGCACCGCCCGGTCGATGGGCATCGACGTCAAGTAACCACTCGCACTACCGGACGCCGCAGAACACCTCACTGCGGGACGGACCTACAAGAGGGAGGCAGTAATGCCGGAACGAGGCAAGAACTACGAAGACGCGCTGAAGAACTTCGACCGCGAACAGGTGTACGCGCCGCTCGAAGCCATTCACCACGTGAAGTCCGGAGCGAAGGCGAAGTTCGACGAAACCGTTGAACTGGCGCTGCGCCTCGGCGTCGACCCCCGCAAGGCCGACCAAATCGTGCGCGGCACGGTCAGCCTCCCGGGTGGGACGGGCAAGGCCGTGCGGGTCGCCGTGTTCGCCCAGGGTCCTGCGGCCGAAGAGGCGCGCCAGGCCGGTGCCGACATCGTCGGCGCCGACGACCTGGTCGAGCGCGTCGTCGGCGGCTTCGTCGACTTCGACGTCGCCATCGCCACCCCGGATCTGATGGGTCAGGTCGGTAAGGCCGCCCGCGTCCTCGGTCCGCGCAAGCTCATGCCTAACCCGAAGACCGGCACCGTGACCACCGACGTCGGCCGGACCGTGGGCGAGTTCAAGGGCGGCAAGGTCGAGTACCGCACCGACAAGGTCGGCAACATCCACGTCCCGATCGGCAAGACGAGCTTCGAGCCCAAGGCGCTGCTCGAGAACATGCGCGCCGTGCTCGAC
Organism: Actinomycetota bacterium; assembly: GCA_041166285.1. Classification (GTDB taxonomy): domain Bacteria; phylum Actinomycetota; class Acidimicrobiia; order Acidimicrobiales; family JACCXE01; genus JACCXE01. The sequence goes on from JBEEFR010000017.1 coordinate 8,772, forward strand.
GAGGTCCAGCGCGCCAAGCCGGCGTCGGCCAAGGGCAAGTACGTCCGGTCGGTCACCGTCTCCTCGACGATGGGCCCCGGCGTCCGCATCGACACCAACCGCCTGCGCATCACCGACGAAGACCTCGCCGCCACGCCGGTCGCCGGCGCGTAACCCCGAGATTCGACTCACACCTGAGGCAGCCGGTACGATCTTCCGGCTCTCACAACTGATCAATCGCCAAAGACAGCCGGTCCGTTCCGACGGGTAATGGGCGCAAGCCCGCCAGCCGAGGTGAACCTCCTAGACGACTAGGGCGTTCGCACGTGTCTGCGGCGTCCTAGAAAACGAAAAGGAGGTGCAACCAGTTTGGACAATCCCCGTCCCGAGAAAGTCGCCGTGGTCGACGAGGTGCGTGAGCACTTCAACGGCGCCGACGCCGCAATCCTCACCGAGTATCGCGGCCTGACGGTCACCGAAATCTCGAACCTTCGGCGCGCGCTCAGCCCCGCCGGCGGCGAGTACAAGGTCTACAAGAACACCCTCGTGCGCTTCGCCGCACGCGACCTCGGCCTCGACCTCGACGCCATGCTCGAAGGCCCGACCGCCATTGCCTTCGTCAAGGGCGACGCCGTCACGGTGGCCAAGGCGTTGCGCGACTTTGCCCGGACCAACCCAAAGTTGGTCGTCAAGGGTGGGTTGCTCGGCGAGAAAGTGCTCGACGCCAAGGACACGGCGGCATTGGCCGACGTCGCCCCGCGCGAAGTGCTGCTGGCGCGCCTCGCCGGTGGCATGGCTGCGCCGATGGTCCAGTTCGCCGGCCTGCTGCAAGCATTGCCCCGCAACCTGGCGTACGGCCTGAAGGCCCTCATCGACCAGAAGGGCGGCGCCCCCGAGGCAGCCGCAGAACCCGAGGCAGCCGCAGAACCCGAGGCAGCAGCCGAACCCGACTCTGCAGGCGAAGCCGCCAAGGAAGAAGTGCTCGAGTCGCCGCAGGAAATCGCGGCCGACGATGCCGCACCCGTAGTTGAAGACATAACCGAAACCGAAGAAGCGCCCGAAGTGGTCGCTGAAAACACAGAAAGCGAGTAAGCGATGGCCACGAAGGAAGAAATCCTCGACGCAATTGCCAGCATGACCGTCCTCGAACTGAGCGAACTGCTCAAGGAGTTCGAGGAGAAGTTCGGCGTGACCGCCGCCGCGCCCGTCGCGGTCGCGGCGCCCGCGGGTGGCGGTGGCGGCGAAGCCGCGGCCGTCGAAGAGGAGAAGGACGAGTTCGACGTCATCCTCACCGGTGCGGGATCGCAGAAGATCCAGGTCATCAAGGAAGTCCGCGCGCTCACGAGCCTCGGACTCAAGGAAGCCAAGGACCTCGTCGACTCGGCTCCGAAGCCCGTCCTCGAGAAGGTCAACAAGGAGGCCGCCGAGGCCGCCAAGGCCCAGCTCGAAGGCGCAGGCGCCACCGTCGAAGTCAAGTAACACCCAGCACTTCCGAACTGGTCTCGGTTCCGCCGCGTTCGCGCGGTCGGGCCGAGACCAGTTCGCGTCTGGAAGGATCCAGTGATCCCGAAGACCCACTACGCCAAGGACAACGGCCTCCACCTCGCGTACCAGGTGTGGGGCGACGGGCCGATCGACGTCGTGCTCGTCTGGGGAACGCTGTCGCACTGCGAACTCTTCTGGGAAGACCCGCCGATGGCGCGGTTCCTCGAAGCGCTCGGGCGGTTCGCGCGCGTGATCCAGTTCGACAAGCGGGGCACGGGACTGTCCGACGCCGTCGCGCAGATACCGACGCTCGAAGAACGAATGGACGACGTCCGCATCGTGATGGACGCCGCCGGGTCCGAGCGTGCGGTGCTGTTCGGTGAGTCCGAAGGCGCGCCCATGTCGTGCCTGTTCGCGGCGACGTTTCCCGAACGCGTGTCGCAGCTCGTGCTGTACGGCGCCCTCGTCAGCCTCGTGAACCGGGGCGAGTTCCACGAGGGCTGGTCACTCGAGGAGGTCGACGCGTTCCTGGACTCGATGGAGCGCGGGTGGGGCACCGGCCAGGCCTTCGCGATCGCCGCACCCAGCCGGTTTCCGGTCAGCGAGGAGTTGCAGGACGTGTTCGGGCGCTTCGAGCGCCAAGCGCTCACCCCGGGCGCGTTCCACTCGTTGATGACGGCCAACGCCCGCATCGACATCCAGCCGGTCCTGCCGTCCATCACTGTCCCCACGCTGGTGCTGCACCGCACGGGTGACCGGATGGTCCCCGTGGGGCACGGCCGGTTCATGGCCGAGCACATCCCGGGCGCTCGCTACGTCGAGCTCGACGGAATCGATCACTACGTCGCGGCGGGCGACATCGACGCGATCTTGCGGGCGATCCGCGAATTCCTGACCGGGGTCGACGCCGACGCGTCCGCCGACGTCGACCGCGTGCTCGCCACCGTCCTGTTCACCGACATCGTGAAGTCGACCGAGACGGCCGTCGCGCTCGGCGACCGCAAGTGGACCGACCTCCTCGACTCGCACGATCGCCTCGTGCGCCAAGCCGTCGAACGCGGCCGCGGCCGCCTCGTGAAGACGACGGGCGACGGCGCGCTGGCGACCTTCGACGGCCCGGCCCGCGCGGTGCGAGCCGCCGAGACGATCGTCAAAGGCGTCCGCCAGCTCGGCATCGACGTACGCGCCGGAGTCCACACGGGCGAAGTCGAACTGCGCGGCACCGACGTCGGCGGCGTCGGAGTGCACATCGGCGCCCGCGTGCAGGCGCTGGCGGCCGCGGGGCAGGTCATGGTCTCGCGCACAGTCGTCGACCTCGTGGCGGGATCCGGTCTCGAATTCGCCGACGCGGGAGTGCACGCACTCAAGGGAGTTCCGGGCGAATGGCAGCTGTTCGCCCTCGCCACCTGACCCCCTGCCGGCCCGCAGCAAATGCTTGACCGACGGGTATGACTCCTTTACCTTGTCGCCAAGCGAAACCCCCGCTAGGGGGTTGATTTCCGCGTGCACGCCCGCGTATACTCGCTAGTTCCGTGCACGCCCCTTCGCCCGTCGCAACTATTGCCCTTGTTACGACGCGCCCCCATCTCCCTGAGGAGTAGGTCTTGTCGGCTCGTCCCGTCACGCCCACCCGTTATTCGTTCGCGAATGTTGCCGATGTCCTGCCGCTGCCTGACCTTGTTTCGGTCCAGCGCGACAGCTTCACGCGGTTCATTCAGGAGGGCCTCCAGCAGACCTTCCGCGACCTGAGCCCGATCGAGGACTTCACCGGTCAGCTCAGCCTCGAGCTCGAATTCGACCCGAACGACATCGACCTGCGCCCACCGCCCAAGTTCACGACGGACGAGTGCAAAGAGAAGGACATGACCTACGCGGCGCCGATCTTCGTGCGCGCCCGGTTCATGAACGCGCAGACGGGTGAGATCAAGGAACAGACCGTCTTCATGGGCGACTTCCCGATGATGACCGACAAGGGCACGTTCATCATCAACGGCACTGAGCGCGTGGTCGTGAGCCAGCTCGTGCGCTCGCCCGGCGTGATCTTCCAGCCTGGCCGCGATGCCAAGACGATCGTCACCGGCACCATCCACCCCTACCGAGGTGAGTGGATCGAGTTCGACGTCGAAGCCAAGCCCGGCAAGGACATCACCGCCGGCACCCGCGTCGCCCGCAAGCGCCGCCTGTCGATCTTCGTGCTGATGCGTGCGCTCGGTTTCGAAGACGACGCCGTCATCGCGCGCTTCGTGCGCCACTTCGACTTCCTCGCCGGCCAGTGGGAGAAGGAGCGCGACATCGCGCCTACCCGCGACGACGCCCTGCTCGAGATCTACAAGCGTGCCCGCCCGGGCGAGCCGCCCTCAGTCGAGTCGGCCCGCGCCTATTTCGAGAACGCCTTCTTCAACAACAAGCGCTACGACCTGACCCGCGTCGGTCGGTACAAGCTCGACCGCAAGCTGCGCCACGAGATCGACGTGATCGAAGAGATCCTCGGCGTCCCGCTCGACAAGCCCGAAGAGGGCCAGGGCGTGCTCAGCTCGTCCGAGATCTTGGCGGCCGCCAGCTACATGCTGCACCTCGCCAACGGCGAGACCGGCTACCGCCTCGACGACCAGGACCACTTCGCCAACCGCCGCGTGCGTTCGGTCGGTGAGCTGATCCAGAACCAGGTGCGCGTCGGCCTGAGCCGCATGGAGCGCGTCGTGCGTGAGCGCATGACGACCCAGGACGTCGAAGCGATCACGCCCCAGACGCTGATCAACATCCGTCCGGTCGTCGCGGCGATCAAGGAGTTCTTCGGTACGTCGCAGCTCTCGCAGTTCATGGACCAGGTCAACCCGCTGTCGGGTCTGGCGCACAAGCGCCGCCTGTCGGCGCTCGGCCCTGGTGGCCTCTCCCGCGAACGCGCGGGGTTCGAAGTCCGAGACGTGCACAGCTCGCACTACGGCCGCATGTGCCCGATCGAGACGCCGGAAGGCCCGAACATCGGCCTCATCGGCGCCCTGGCGTCTTACGCCAAGGTCAACGACTACGGCTTCATCGAGACGCCGTACCGCGTCGTCAAGAACGGCAAGGTGCTCGAAGAGATCCGCTACCTCGCCGCTGACGAGGAAGAAGAGCACGTCATCGCGCAGGCGAACACGCCGCTCGATGCCAAGGGCAACTTCCTCGACGAGCGCGTGCTCGTGCGCCGCGGGCCGCAAGGCGCCGGCGTCATCGTGGGCGCGTCGTCCACCAGCTACGGCTCGACGTCGGAAGTCGACTTCGTGCCGCCGGCCGAGGTCGACCTCATGGACGTGTCGCCGAAGCAGATCGTTTCGATCTCGACGGCGCTGATCCCGTTCATCGAGCACGACGACGCCAACCGCGCGCTCATGGGCGCCAACATGCAGAAGCAGGCCGTGCCGCTGGTTCGCCCCGAAGCGCCGTACATCGGTACCGGCGTCGAGGCGCGCGCTGCGCAAGACGCGGGCGACGTGCTGATGGCCGAAGGCAAGGGCACGGTCACCGAAGTCTCCGGCGACCACATCACGGTTGAGTACAACGACAACCAGAAGGACCACAACGGCCACCAGCTCGGCCGTCGCGTGTACCGCCTGCTGAAGTTCCAGCGCTCCAACCAGAACACCGCCATCAACCAGCGCGTGCTCACCGAGGAAGGCGCCAAGGTCGACAAGGGTGACCTGCTCGCCGACGGCCCCTCGACCCACAACGGCGAACTCGCGCTGGGCAAGAACCTGCTCGTCGCCTTCATGCCGTGGGAGGGCTACAACTACGAGGACGCCATCATCCTCAACGAGCGCCTCGTGCGCGACGACGTCCTCACTTCGATTCACATCGAAGAGCACGAGGTCGATGCTCGCGACACCAAGCTCGGTGCCGAGGAGATCACGCGTGACATCCCGAACCTGTCCGAAGAGATCCTGAAGGACCTCGACGAGCGCGGCATCATCCGGGTCGGCGCCGAGGTCGGCCCCGGCGACGTGCTCGTGGGCAAGGTCACCCCGAAGGGTGAGACCGAGCTCACGCCCGAAGAGCGCCTGCTGCGCGCCATCTTCGGTGAGAAGGCGCGCGAGGTGCGCGACACGTCGCTCAAGGTTCCCCACGGTGAGTCGGGCAAGGTCATCGACGTCCGCGTGTTCAGCCGCGACGACCAGCACGAGCTGCCGCCGGGCGTCAACATGATCGTGCGGATCTACGTCGCCCAGAAGCGAAAGATCTCCGAGGGCGACAAGCTCGCCGGCCGCCACGGCAACAAGGGCGTCATCTCGAAGATCCTCCCGGAAGAGGACATGCCGTACATGGCCGACGGCACTCCCGTCGACATCATCCTCAACCCCCTCGGCGTCCCGAGCCGCATGAACGTCGGCCAGGTGCTCGAATCCGCGCTCGGCTATGCCGCGCGCTGGGGTTGGAAGGATCCCAAGTCCAAGGAAGCCATCGGCACGCCGACGCGCTCGCCGCGCAAGACCCGCCCGCGCACGGAGCCGGCGGTCTGGGTGTCGACGCCGGTGTTCGACGGTGCGCACTGGGACGAGACCGACCACGCCGGTAACCACCCGACGATGCAGTCGATCTTCGACAACCTCAACCCCGACGGCGTCGACGACGTGAAGCTGATGCAGAACACGGGCAAGGTGACGCTGTTCAACGGTCGCACCGGCGATCCGTACGACAGCCCGATCTCGGTCGGCTTCGTGTACATCCTCAAGCTCGCCCACCTCGTCGACGACAAGATCCACGCTCGCTCGACGGGCCCGTACTCGATGATCACCCAGCAGCCGCTCGGCGGTAAGGCGCAGTTCGGTGGTCAGCGCTTCGGTGAGATGGAAGTGTGGGCGCTCGAGGCCTACGGCGCGGCGTACGCGCTGCAGGAGCTGCTCACCATCAAGTCCGACGACGTCCTCGGCCGCGTGCGCGTGTACGAAGCGATCGTCAAGGGCGAGAACATCCCCGACCCCGGAATCCCGGAGTCGTTCAAGGTGTTGATCAAGGAGATGCAGTCTCTCTGCATCAACGTCGACGTCATGTCGAAGCTCGGTGGCGAAATCGAGATGCGCGACATCGACGACGACTACCGCTCGGATCTGGATATCGACATCAGCCGTCCGGAGCGTGGTTCAGACGAAGAAGACGCGCGTCGTGCGCGTGAGAGGGCAGGTTTCTAAGTGCTTGACGTCAATCTCTTCGAGTCTCTGAAGATCGGCCTGGCGCGCGCGGAGGACATCCGCGAGTGGTCCAAGGGCGAGGTGAAGAAGCCCGAGACCATCAACTACCGCACCCTGCGTCCTGAAAAGGACGGCCTGTTCTGCGAGAAGATCTTCGGTCCGACCAAGGACTGGGAGTGCTACTGCGG
>JBEEFR010000018.1:0-12122 GCA_041166285.1 Actinomycetota bacterium
TGGCAGGCCGTCGCCGACAACATGGCCAAGGTCCTCTCCTGGACCTCGACCGTCGTCGAGCGCGACGGCGACCCCGCCCCGTTCTGAGAGGCGCCTACTTGATCAGGCCGCCCTTGGTCATGGCGATGACGTCGAGGGCGCGGTCGGCCTCTTCCTCGGTCAGCAGCCCTTCTTCGAGGACGACTTCCTTGAGGGTCTTGTTTTCCTTGAGCGACTTCTTGATGACGCGCGCCGCTTCGTCGTAACCGATGTAAGGGTTGAGCGACGTGCCGACCGACGGCGACGACAGCGCGTAGCGCTCGCACTGCTCGACGTTGGCTTCGATGCCGTTGATGCACTTGTCGGCGAACGTGCGCGACACCGACGACAGCAGACGGATCGACTCGAGCAGGTTGCGGGCGATGACCGGCAGCATGACGTTGAGCTCGAAGTTGCCGGCGCTGCCGCCGAACGCAACTGCGGCGTCGTTGCCGATCACCTGCGACACGACCTGGCATACCGCCTCGGGCACCACGGGATTGACCTTGCCCGGCATGATCGACGAACCGGGCTGGAGGTCAGGGATGTGGATCTCCATGAGCCCCGTCCGCGGGCCTGAACCCATCCAGCGCAGGTCGTTGGCGATCTTGTAGAGCGACACCGCGATCGTGCGCAGCACACCCGAGCACTCCACGAGTGCGTCGCGCGAGGCTTGCGCCTCGAAGTGGTCGCGCGCCTCGCGCAGCGGGAGATTCTTGTACCGCTTCGCCACGCGGCCGATGACGCCACCGGCGAACTCGGGCGGGCAGTTCAGACCCGTGCCGACGGCGGTGCCCCCGAGCGGAAGCTCGCCGACGCGCGGCAACGCCGCGCCGATGCGCTCGATGCCCATCTCGATCGACGCCGCGTAGCCCGAGAACTCCTGGCCGAGGGTGACGGGGGTGGCGTCCATCAGGTGCGTGCGTCCGCTCTTGACGACCTTGTCGAACTCCTTCGACTTCTTGCGCAAGGTCTTGGCCAGGTGGTCGAGCGCCGGCACGAGGTCGTGAACAAGGCCGGCGACGGCAGCCACGTGGATCGCCGACGGAAACACGTCGTTCGACGACTGCGACGCGTTGACGTGGTCGTTGGGGTGCACCGGCTTGCCGAGCTTCTCCGTCGCCAGCGCGGCGAGTACTTCGTTGGCGTTCATGTTCGACGACGTACCTGAACCCGTTTGGTACACGTCGATCGGGAACTGGTCGCGGTAGGCGCCGTCGATGATCTCGTCGGCGGAGTCCCAAATCGCCTTGGCGACGTTCTTCGGGATGATTTTCAGCCGGGCATTTTCCATTGCCGCCGCGCCCTTGATGGCGCACAGGGCCGAGATCAACAGTGGATCGATCGTGAGGCCGGAAATCGGGAAATTCTCGACGGCGCGTTGCGTCTGAGCAGCCCATTTGGCCTTCGCGGGGACCTTTACCTCACCCAGGGAATCGTGCTCAATCCGAAACTTTTCTGCCATGAGAAAAAGCTACGTCTGCACCGCAGAGATTCCCCAATCCGGCGAGCGAACCGATAAGGTGTCGCTCCAACGTGTTGCAGACAACGGCCCGCCGGGCTGCCACCGTTCTTTCGCTCATCCTTTCGCTGGGGACTCTGAGCACGATCGTCGCCCCATCGGCGTCGGCCGACTCTGTCGCGTCCAAAAAGGCGGAAGCGGCGCGCATTTCCGCCGAGCTCAGCCGTCTCGCCGAGCGCGCCAGCGTCCTCGACGAGGACTACAACGAGGCCCGCGTCAAGGCGACCGACCTCGACAATCGTGCCCGCAACGCCGAGGCGAAGCTCGCCGAAACGGCGGCCAAGACCCAGTCGGCCACCGCTGCGCTCAAGCAGGTCTCGCTGTCGGCATACATCAAGGGTGGGTTCAGCCAGTCGCGTTTGGCGCTCGGCGGTACCGATCCCGCACGCGCCGAGTACTACCTGCACGCCACCGCCAACCGGCAGAAGGACGCCATCGACGCGTTGCACGCCGCCCGCCAGCAACTCGCGGAGCAGCAGAGCGTCCTGGCGTCACAGCGCGCCCAGGCACGCAGCGTGCTCGCCAGCGTCGGTGCGAAGCGCAAGGCGGCAGCCGCAGCCGAGGACGCGCAGCGAGCGCTGCTTGCCAAGGTGAAGGGCGACGTCGCTCGTCTTGTCGCTGCCGATCAAGCGCGCCGCACCGCCGCACCGAGTCACTCGTCGCGTGGCCGCACGGGACGCGGTATCGGCACTCCGCCGAGCACAGACGTTCCCGCGCCCAACCCCGGAGCCGCGGGTGCGATCGCCGAGGCGAAGAAGCAACTCGGCAAGCCGTATCACTACGGCGCCGCCGGACCCGACAGCTTCGACTGCTCCGGGCTGACGATGTGGTCGTGGCGAAACGGTGGCGGCCGGTCGCTTCCCCATTCGTCGCGCGCGCAGTACGGCGCCACGTCGCGCATCTCGCTCAGCGACATCGCGCCGGGCGACTTGGTGTTCTTCGGCTCGTCGGTCGGCTCGATCCACCACGTCGGTCTGTACGTCGGCGGGGGCAAGATGATCCATGCGCCCGAGACCGGCGAAGTGGTGTCGTACGCCAACGCCTTCCGCGGCGACCTCGTCGCCGTCGGCCGCGTCAACTAGCGACTGCGGCGCACTTCCGCGCGTAGGCGCGACGCTGCCGCGACGCCGAACACGAGCGCCAGCCCTGCGAGGATCGCCGCCGATGCGATGGCCCCGCTGAGCGCGTACGTAGGCAGGAACGCGACTCGGAAGCCCCGCACCGCCCAGTACGTCGGCGTCACCGGAGCGATGGCGCGTGCCCACGCCGGCAGCAGGGCAACGGGCACGTACGCGCCTCCGAGCGCGCTCAACCCCATGCCGCAGATGTTGCTGACGACGTTGACCTGCTGTGGAGTGTGCGCCACCGACGTCAAGAAGATGCCGATGGCCACGATCGCCGCGCCGAAGGTCGGCACGATCAACAGGAGCGCCACCGCGTGGCCGTGCACGCGCAGGCCGAACAGCGCGGCGCCGAGCACGAAGAGAATGAGCTGGTACGCGACTGCGAGTCCGAACGCGGGAACGAGCTTGCCGACCACGACCTCCCACGGACGTGCCTGACTGGCGCGCAGCCGGTCCCACGTGCCCCACTGGCGTTCGCTCATGAACCCGAAGGCCACGAAGCCGAGGAGGAAGAGCCCAAAGCCCACGGTCATGCCCGGCACGACCTGCTCGGCGCCGGTCGCGTGACGGAACCCGCTCTGGCGCAACGCGTCCTTGGCGATCGGGAGGAAGACCATCATCAGGATTGCCGGCATCGCGACGAGCGAAATGAGCGAGCCCAGCTCCGCGCGCATGGTGCGCACGCTTTGGCGCGTGATTGCGAGCGAAGCCGGCATCCCGGCAGTGCGTTTGCTCACAGTTCCGCCTCCACGGCCGCGCCTTCGTACCGCCGCCCGACCACCGACAGATACACGGTCTCGAGGCTCGGCCGGATGATCTCGAGTCGGCGCACGTTCAATCCGTCGGCCATCGCAGCTTTCATCGCGGCCGCCGCGACTTCGTCGGGCGTCGACGTGGCGAACCGTGCCACGTCGCCGTGAACTTCCGCGTGGGCGAACGCGGCGCCGTCGTGGGGCGGCTCGCCGTCGAAGGCGAGTTCGACGACCGACGTGCCGCGCGACGCGATGAGTTCCTGGCACGGGCCTCGCACCACGATGCGACCGCCGTCGAGGATGGCGACGTTGGCGGCGAGCTGTTCGATCTCGTGCAGGTAGTGCGTCGAATAGACGACGGCCGCGCCCGCAGCGGCGCGCTCGCGCACGACTTCCAATAGCTGGCCGCGCGTTTCCACGTCGGCGCCGGCCGTCGGCTCGTCGAGCAGCAGCAGTTCGCCCGTGCCAATGAGCGCCATCCCGGCGTGCAGACGCCGCTTCTGTCCGCCTGAGAGCGACTCGGCACGGGCGTCGAGCTTGTCGGTCAGGTTCAGCGACTCCGCGACCTGCTCGACGCGTTGGCGCGCCGACTTGCCGCGGAACCCCGCGAGCTCGGCGAAGAACAGCAGGTTCTCGCGCGCGCTGACGGTCGGATAAATCCCGAGCTCCTGTGGTGCCAGCGCGATGCGCGAGTGCACGCCGTCGGGGTCGCGCACGACGTCGATGCCGTCGACGAGGACGGTGCCCGAGTCAGGGCTGCGCAGCCCGGCCACGATCGACACCAGCGTCGTCTTTCCCGCGCCGTTCGGACCGAGCAATCCGACGACTTCGCCACGTTCGACGACGAGGTCGACGTCGACGAGCGCGTGCACGTCCCCGTAGCTCTTTGCCAGCGACGCAACCTCCAGCACAGCGGCACTATCGCCGATATCGCCCACACCGCGTCGCGGGAAATCGTTCGAAATACGGTGAACGTCGCGTGACGTAACGTGCCGCCTCATGAGAACTGGGGTGTTTCTTCCGGCTGACGGAACGATCGGTGAGTTGGGCGAGGCTCTCGAGGCGGTCGCGAGTTCGGGCTTCGATTCGGCGTGGTTGCCGAACATTTTCGGCTTCGACGCGCTGACGGCGATCGCCGCCGTCGGCAACCGCGCCACCGGCATCGAGATCGGTACCGCCGTGATCCCGACCTACCCGCGGCACCCGATGATGCTGGCGAGTCAGGCACTCACGACGCAGGCCGCGATCGGCAACCGCCTGGCCCTCGGCATCGGCCTGTCGCACCAAGTCGTGATTGAGCACATGTTCGGCTATTCCTTCGACAAGCCGGCGCGCCACATGCGCGAATACCTGCAGGCGCTGTTGCCGCTACTCAACGGTGAGGCCGTCAACGTGCAGGGCGAGACGCTCAAGAGCGTTGGGCAGGTGACGGTCGCGGGCGCGACGCGCCCGCCGGTGCTGCTCGCCGCGCTCGCGCCCACCATGCTCAAGCTCGCCGGCGGCGTCGCCGACGGCACCGTGACATGGATGACGGGGCCGGCGACGGTCGCGAACCACATCGTGCCCTCGATCACTGCGGCCGCCGAGGCCGCGGGGCGCGCCGCGCCGCGCACGGTCGTCGCACTGCCGGTGATGGTGACCGGCGACGTCGACGACGCGAAGCAACGCGCGTCGAGCACGTTCGTGATCTACGGCGGGTTGCCGTCGTATCGCGCCATGCTCGACCGCGAGGGTGCGGCGGGCCCTGCCGACGTCGTCATCGCCGGAGACGAAGCGACGGTGCGCAAAGCGATCGACGGGATACGCGACGCCGGCGCGACCGACTTCGTCGCCGTGCCCTTCGGCACCTCTGAAGAAAACGCCCGCACGCTCGAGGTCGTGAAGGGCTGACGCGTTGCGCTGCGTCGCCATCAAGCACGACGGTGCGCTCGTCGTAGAAGAGCGCGCCGATCCCGAGCCCGGGCGGGACGAGGTTCTCGTCGCGGTGAAAGCCGCGGGACTCAACGCCGCCGATCTCCTGCAACGCCGCGGGTTCTATCCGGCGCCGCCGGACTCCCCGCCTGACATTCCTGGGCTGGAACTCGCCGGCGAGGTCGTCGCGCTCGGACCCGGTGTGTTGTCGCGGTTCCGGCCCGGCAGTCGCGTGATGGCGCTCGTGGGTGGGGGCGCGCAGGCGACGCACGCGCTGGTTCCCGAACAGCAACTGATGGCGGTGCCGGACGGCGTCAGCTTCGCCGAGGCCGGCGGGTTTCCCGAGGCGTTCACGACGGCGCACGACGCCCTGCGCACGCAGTGCGGCTTGCGCGCGGGCGAGCGCGTCGCCATCCACGGCGCCGCCGGTGGCGTCGGCACGGCTGCAGTACAGATCGCGCACGGGCTGGGAGCGCACGTCACCGCGACCGTGCGCGACCGCGTCCGCCACGACGAAGTCAGAGCACTCGGCGCCGACGAGGTGGTCACGCCTGACGAGTTCGCCGAGACCTCGGGCTACGACGTGATCCTCGAACTCGTCGGCGGCCCGAACATGGAAGCGAACCTCAACGCGCTGAACACCGGCGGACGCATTTCGGTGATCGGTGTCGGCGCCGGCGGCAACGCCAATGTCAACCTGCTGGCGTTGATGCAAAAGCGCGCCGCCATCTACGGCTCGACGCTGCGGGCGCGGCCCCGCGATCAAAAGGCCGACGCGGCGCGACGCGTCGAAGCGGACGTCGTGGCGCTGCTGGCGGACGGGCGCGTGCGCGTGCCGGTGCTGGCGACGTTCAGCCTCGACGAAGTTGAGGCTGCCTACGACCGGTTCGCGGCTGGGGGGAAGCTCGGCAAGATTGTGCTGACGACGACGTAGTCGTCAGCGAACGTCAGTCGAGGTCCGTCCCGACTTCCTCGAAGCGCTCGAGCAGCTCCTTGACTTCGCTCGCCCGGAACCGGCGGTGCCCGCCGAGGGTACGCAGCGCTGTCAGCTTGCCTGAACGGGCCCAGCGGGTCACCGTCTTCGGACTCACGCGGAACAGCGTTGCCACTTCAGCAGGTGTAAGCAGGTCGGACTCGACAGAAATCGTCATGGAATTAGCCCCTTTCGTCTCGCGTGATTACAACGGGCGAGACGGGCATTTCTGGCGCGATTCCGGCGGTATTTCCGAATTAATCAAATGGCGGTCCAGCCGCCGTCGACGGCGAGGACCTGCCCGGTGACGAAGGATGAGGCGTCGCTCGCCAAATAGACGAGGGCGCCGTCGAGTTCCCCGGGACGCCCGGGGCGTGCCATCGGCGTCTTGCGCCGGACCAGCGTCATGGCCTTTTCGTCGGCGAACATCACTGCGGTCATCTCGGTTTCGAACCAGCCGGGCGCCAGCGCGTTGACCCGCACGCCGCCGCGAGCCCACTGTGCGGCAAGGTCGCGGGTCAGTTGGATGACGGCGCCTTTCGACGAGGCGTACGACGCCGAGGCGAACATCCCGGCACCGACCATGCCGAGGATCGACGCCACGTTGACGATCGAGCCTTGCCCGGCGGCGAGCATGTGACGGCCGACCTTCTGCGAAAGGGCGAACGTCGCAGTGAGGTTGACGGCGATCGTGTCGCGAAACGCGTCCACCGACTCGTCGAGCGCCGCGATGGGCTCACCGGTACCGGCGTTGTTGACGAGTACGTCGATGCGTCCGTAGGCGTCCATCGTCGCTTCGACCAAGTCGTCGAGGTCGCCGTCGTTCGACACATCACACGCCAGCGGCAGCGAACGCTCGAGGTCGTCGGCCAGAGCCTTGAGCCGGTCGGCGCGGCGAGCCGCCAGCACGACGTTCGCGCCGGCGTCGTGCAACGCGCGCGCCATCTGGACGCCGAGGCCTGACGACGCGCCCGTCACGATCGCCGTGCGGCCTTCGAGGGAGAAGAGATCCATCAAGCTCCGTTGTGTTCGGCGGAAATGACCGCGGCGGCCACCTTCAGAACGTGCGCCAGTTCGGGCGAGGGCAACGTGCGACCGAGCGCTTGCATCACGATCGCGCCCACGGCCATGAGTTCGAGCGCCAGGCTCATCGCTTCCGGTTCGACGTCGGTGCCGGCGCCGTGCTCGCTCACGATCTGTGCGATCTGATCGCTCGACGCCTTGAGCGCGGCGTCGACGGCGCGCGCTGCGGTCTCGTCGCGTGGCGCGAGCGCGAGGACGTCGAGAAACAAACGATGCTGCGTCGAACAGCCGGCCGCGAGCGCGGCGGTCAACAACTCCGCCTTGCTTTCGAAGTTGCCGTAGATCGCTCCCGTGGTGAGTCCCGCACGTCGAGCAATCTCGGCGACGCGCGTGCCGTCGTATCCCTTCTCGAGGAACACGTCGGTTGCTGCGTCGAGCAATCGCTGCCGGGTGGTGTCCGCGGGGGCAGACTCCCCAACACGCGTCGCCTCCATGCGCGCGTTTCTAACGCGTTTGCTCCACCCATGCCCTGATGAGCAGCGGCATCGACGCGGCCATCAACTCGAGCAACTCGTCGTCGCGCTCCGGTGGTTCCACCTCGACCCAGTGCGTCACCGCGTCGATCGCGAAACTGAGGATGGTCTCCGCGGCCCACGTCAGGCGCGTGCCCTTCAGCCCGGCGCGCGTGAGCAACGTGCGCACGAACGCGACGGCGGGCCCACGGAAACCGTCGGCGTGCGCGGCGAACTGTGGCTCGCGCGTCGCGTGTTGCCACAGCACCCTGAAGCCGTTCGGGTCTTGGCGCGCCACACCGAGGAGGGCGGCGAACGCGACTTGGCCGCCGGGTTCTTGCTCCGACTCCTTCAGCGCGCTGACGAGCAGTTGCGCCGTCTCGGCGACGACGACGTCGTACAGCTCTTCTTTGGAGTCGAAGTGGCGGTACACGATGAGGCGGCTGACGCCGGCCGCGTTGGCGACGTCGTCCATCGAGGTCGCGGCGAACCCGCGCTCGGCGAACGCGTCCTTCGCCGCCGCAATCAGGGCGGCGCGACGCTCTGGCGCGGGCAGGAGGCGGCGGTGTATACACTGGAGTTTACACCTGACCTGGGAGGGATCTCGTGCAGCTGGAGTGGACCGAAGCGGAGTTGTTGGAAACCCACGACGTCGAAGAGCCCTTGTTCGCCGGCGGCGTGAAGTGCCACGGCGGGTTCAAGGCGGACGGCGAGTACGTCTCTCCACGCACGAAGAACCGCGCCACGGCGATCGAGAACTGGAAGGCCGAGCACGCCGCCAACTTCGGCACCGAACTGCTCGACATCGGCCTCGACCGCTGGCCCGCGCACTACCCGAACGTCGCGCAGGCGAAGTACCTCCTCGACAACGGCGTCGTCGAGCCGATGATCTCGACGCTGACGCGCGTCGGCACCGTCGAAGGCTTCGGCGCGTTCCTGCGCTACTCCCCGATCCCGGATCTGCAAGCGAACTTCGTCGAACCGATCAAGGGCACGGCGATGGCGCACCTCGGTGGCGGCCTGTTCGAGGCGCACGCACGTGACGAGGCCGGCTACGACGCCGAGGACGGGTTCGAGGGCGGGCACAAGCAGATGTGGTTCGCGGCGCGCGACGTCGCCTTCGAGAACCCCGTCACCGACGATCAAGCCGACGTGATGCTCGCCCGCATGGGCATCGGCCAGAAGGCGAATACGCAGCAGAAGTCCACGGGCATCCTGTCGCAGCTCGGCGCCGAGCAGATCCTGCCCGACATCGACGCCGACCTCGAGTCGTTGATCCAGCGCATGACATCGCTGCTGCTGATCGAGATCAGCGCGTTCCACATCTTCGCCTTCGCCGAAGAAGTGCTCGCCGACACCAACCTCACTGCGGGCGACGGGCTGGCGTCGAAGCTCGTCTCCTACATCCGCGCCGACGAGACGCCGCACGTGGAGTACTTGAAGACGACGCTCACCGAGATGCGCGACCGCACCTTCATCGGCAAGAGCGGCAAGCAGCACAAGGGCATCGACGTCGTCGGCCCCCTGTGGGATCGCGCTGTCGCCAACTCGCTCGGCCCGAACCGCCAGGCGAATCTGCAGACGCAGTACAACGAACTGAAGCACGCGCTGTCGTCACGCAAGAACAGCGCCGAGATCCTCGAGGGCTACCACGCCCTCGGCGACCTCGTCCCCGACGACAACGAACAGTTCGTCCCCGCCGCCGCTACGTATTAAGGCGACTTTCTGAATCTGAGGTACGCCTCCCGCGCGTCCAGATTCACAAAGTCGGCTCAGAAGAGCGTGTTGTCGCTGTGGCCGTCTTTTAAGGCGTCGTAGTCGACTTCGACCCAGCTGAGGCCGCGTTGTTCGGCGAGCGTTTTTGCTTGGGGTGCGATCTTCTGCGCCGCGAACACGCCGCGGACGGGGCGTAGCCGCGCGTCCTGGTCGAGGCACTCGATGTAGCGCGCCAGTTGCTCGACACCGTCGATCTCGCCGCGACGTTTGATCTCGACGGCGACCATGCGCCCGTCGCGATCGCGCAACATCAGATCGACGGGCCCGATCGCGGTCGGGTACTCGCGGCGCACGAGCATGAGCCCGTCCTCGATCGTGTGCGGCGCCGCGGCGAGCAGGTCACGCAGCGCGTGCTCGACGCCGTCCTTCACCAGACCGGGCCCGACCTCCATGTCGTGCGCGGAGTCCGAGAAGATCTCTTCGAACTCGATGGTCAACGTCTCGCCCTTGGCGTTCGTCACGACCCACCGACCTTCGCCCTCGTCGAGGAAGTTCGGCGCCATCATCCAGTTGAGCGGTTTGTAGGCGCCGGCGTCGGCATGGATGGCGACGCACCCGTCGGCCTTGACCATGACAAGGCGCACGCCGGACGGCAGCGTGGCGGACAACCGCCCCGCGTACGTGACGGTGCACTGAGCGACGACGAGACGCAAAGGATCAGTCGAACAAGTCGAGAACGAGTTCCGGCGGGCGGCCGACGACGGCCTTGCCGTCACTGGAGATGACGATCGGACGCTCGATCAGTTTCGGATGCGCCACCAGCGCGTCGAGGATCTCGTCGCGGGACGCGTCCTTGAGGCCCAGCTGCTTCGCCTCGTCCTCCCCCATCCGCACGATCACCTTGGGATCAGGATCGCCCATCATTTTCAGCACGGACTCGATCTCGCTGCGCGTCGGCGGGTTCTTGATGTAGTCGCGCGTCTCGAAGTCGACGCCGCGCACGCCGAGCAGATCGCAGGCGCCACGGCTCTTCGAACAGTTCTTGTTGTGCCAGATGATCGCCGAGTGTTGTTCAGACATGTCTCGCAGGGTAGACCGGCCGCGTGCTTTCTCGAATCGTTGCAGTAGCAGTTTTGTTCCTCGCGTTGCCGGCGTGCGCCCACACGCCCGAGACGACGCGCACCGTGCTTGCGGACTACAACCTCGACGACGTCGCGAACGGGTACCAGGCGTTCTTCCCGCGCTTCATCAGCGCGCATCCAGGAGACACCGTCGAGTTCCGACAGGCGTGGACGGGCGACCCGCACACGGTCACGCTCGGGCGCCTCGTCGACGAGGCCGCCAAGCCGCTGCTGCCGTACCTGAAGGGTCAAAAACAACTTCCCGACGAGCCACCCGAGGAGATCTCCGCGGGTTTCGCCAAGCTGCCGGCGTTCTTCGACCCCGACATCAACCAGCTCGCGGCACAGCCGTGCTACATCGCCGCGGGCGCGCTGCCCACCGGTGACGCGCCGTGCCCGAAGCAACAGCAGCACGAGCCCGAATTCCACGGCACCGAGACGTTCTTCAACAGCGGCTTCATCCCGTTCGCGGGCGTGCAAGGCAACCGCTACTCACTGAAGCTCGCCGACGACATCAAGCCGGGTGAGTACGCCTTCAACTGCGTCGTGCACGGACCGCAGATGACCGGGACGATCACCGTCGCGCCGAAGTCGGCCGACATCGGGGGCCAAGCGCGCATCAACGCGGCCGCCCACAAGCAGCTCGACCGGTTCGCGCGCGAAGTGCGCGCACTGCACAAGACCGCGTCGGGTGACAAGCCGTCGGGCGTCGACATCGTCGCGGGTGCCGCGCCCGCCGGCGGCGCGCACCTCGACGGCTACGACGATCGCGAGTTCTTCCCCGCAACGTTCCACGCCCGCGTCGGACAGACCGTCACGTGGCTGATCAATACCAACCCGGCGCACACCGTCAGCTTCCACGTCCCGCGGTACTTACCGGTGATCATCGTCGGCAAGGACGGCACTGCGCGCGGCAACCCAGAGACGACCGAGCCGCGCAACGGCCCGGGGTATCCGGCCGACGCGGTCCAAGCGGCGCCCGGGGAAAACACGGGCCCTCCCCCGCCCGTGACTGTGAACGCCGGTTCGTACGACGGGCAGAAGTTCCTGTCTTCGGGCGCGTCGTTCGGCGGACCGATGCTCTACAGCGTCACGTTCACGCGACCGGGCACGTACCCGTACGCGTGCTTGCTGCACCCACGGATGGTCGGCGAACTCGTCGTTCGGTGAGAATGGCGGCGCCGCCCCTGTAGCCCAATCGGTAGAGGCAGGAGACTTAAAATCTCCACAGTGTGGGTTCGAGACCCACCGGGGGCACACAAAACCGCAGGTCAACGCGGCGCAGCCGACGCGCGCTGCCGTCCAACCCCACGACAACCCCACAGACGGCGAGACTGATCTGCATGGATGAACAGGATCCGTGGTTTGAGAGCCGGTGGAACATGCCCGTCGAAGCGCTGCTGAGGGCCAGCCGGGGAACGGGCATCGACAGCCGCGACCGGGCGAACAT
>JBEEFR010000019.1:0-6772 GCA_041166285.1 Actinomycetota bacterium
AGTTCATCGTCGAGCACGGCGCCGACGCGGCGATCGCGCGCGCGGACGTCGCCAAAGCAACGCGCGAAGCCGAACGCGACCGTGCCGCACTGCTCGACGACCAAGGCGCCGACGCGAACAATTCCGCACAAAAGATCGAACTGATCCGCAAGGACACCGCGTAACGTCGGGCCGTGCCCGTCCCCTTACTCACGCCCCAAAGCGAAGACTTTCCTCGCTGGTACCAGGACGTCATCAACAAGGCGGAACTGGCCGACAACGGTCCGGTGCGCGGCACGATGGTCATCCGGCCGACCGCGTACGCGATCTGGGAACGCATCCAGAGCGAAGTCGACACGCGGATCAAACGCGCCGGTGTCGACAACGCCTACTTCCCGTTGTTGATCCCCGAGGAGTACCTCACCAGGGAAGCCGAGCACGTCGAGGGCTTCGCGCCCGAACTGGCGGTGGTGACCCACGGCGGCGGCAAAGAACTCGAAGCGCCCGTCGTCGTCCGCCCCACGTCGGAGACCATCATCAACACGTACTTCTCGAAGTGGGTGCAGAGCTATCGCGACCTGCCGCTGTTGATCAACCAGTGGGCCAACGTCGTGCGGTGGGAGCTGCGCCCTCGCCTGTTCCTGCGTACGACCGAGTTCTTGTGGCAGGAAGGACATACGTGTCACGCGACCGAGGCCGACGCCAAGGCGTTCGCCCTCGAGATCCTCGAGCACGTCTACGAGGAGACGATCCGCGACGTTCTCGCCATCCCGGCCTACGTCGGACGCAAGTCCGAGCGCGAGCGCTTCCCCGGTGCGACGGCGACGTGGACGATCGAGGCGATGATGGGCGACGGCAAAGCGCTGCAAATGTGTACGAGTCACGAACTCGGTCAGAACTTCGGCCGCGCGTTCGACACGACGTTCGCCACGGCGGAAGGTGGCACCGACTTCGTGTGGCAGACGTCGTGGGGCTTCACGACGCGCGTGGTCGGCGCGCTGATCATGAGCCACGGTGACGACCGTGGGCTGCGGCTCCCGCCGTCGGTCGCGCCGACACAGTGCGTCGTCATCGTCGTGCGCGACGAGAACGGCGCCGGCGACGCGGCGCGCGCCCTGGCGAAGGAGTTGTCCGATGTGCGGGTCAAAGTCGACGACCGTGTCGACGTCGCGTTCGGGCGACGTTCGGTCGACCACGAGTTGAAGGGCATTCCCGTGCGCGTCGAGGTCGGACCGCGCGACCTCGCCGAGGGCAACGTGACCGTCGTTCGACGCGACACGGGGGACAAGACCGGCGTAGCCGCCGCCGCCGCTGCGGGCGCGGTGCGCGATGCGCTCGCGGCCGCCCAGCGTGACCTGTTCGCCACCGCGCAGGCCCGCCTCGCCGCCAATACCGTCGAAGCGTCGTCGATCGACGAGGCCATCGACGCCGCACGCACGGGCTTCGCCGCCATCCCGGGCTCGCTGGCCACCCCGGAAGGCGAGGACACGCTCAACGCGTCGTCGGTGTCGGTTCGCTGCCTATGGCGTCCCGATGGTTCGCTGCCGGAACCAAAAGACCAGCTAGAGGACCTCGTTGCGGTAGTGGCACGTTCGTACTAACTGGCTATAATCGTACGCCGAAGTTTAAAACGTTCGACACCGGTTGAGCGTGGGCCCGCAAGGGTCCACGCTTTCTTATTGCACCTTGGAAAGGAGAGAGATGGACCAGGCACAAGCTGTGCGCACGCTCGTCGAACCCGCTCTCGCCTCCCGGGGATACGAAGTGTTCGACGTCGAGTTCGCCGGGGGACGCCTCGTCGTCACCCTGACGCGACCCGGCGACGCGCTCGATCTGGCGGCGCTCACCGAGGCGAACCACATCGTCTCGGACCTGCTCGACGAGCACGATCCGATTCCTGACGAGCACTACCTGCTCGAGGTGTCGAGCCCGGGGCTCGAGCGATCGCTGCGCACGCCGGCGCACTTCCGGGGCGCACTCGGCGAAACGGTGAGCATCAAAACAAAGCCGCACGTCGAAGGCGAACGTCGTCACGAGGGCCTGCTCGAGGCCGCGGACGACTCCGGCGTCACCGTCGGGGGCCGCACCTACGACTACGCCGACATCGAAAAGGCCCGCACCGTGTTCGTCTGGGGCCCCGCGCCGAAGCCGACCACGAAGAAGAAGAAAGTCGCCTCCTCATGAACGCAGATTTCCTCGACGCACTCCAGGTGCTCGCCCGCGAGAAGGGCATCTCGGTCGACACGCTGCTCGACGCGCTCGCCAACGCGCTCGTCGCCGCCTATAAGCGCCTCGACACCGCGGCTGAGGAAGCCGTGGTCACCATCGACCCCGACACCGGCGAGATCAAGGTGTACGGCCAGGAGCTCGACGAAGACGGCAACGTCGTCAAGGAGTGGGACGACACGCCGGAGGACTTCGGTCGCATCGCGGCGCAGACCGCGAAGCAGGTGGTGCTGCAGCGCATTCGTGAAGCCGAGCGCGACATGAAGTACGAGGAGTACGCGGGTCGCGAAGGCGACATCGTCACCGGCATCATCCAGCAGTCCGACAACCGCTACACGCTGCTCGACCTCGGCAAGGTCGAAGCACTGATGCCGCAGGCAGAGCAGGTGCCCTACGAGCGGTACGAGCACGGCTCGCGCTTGAAGGCCTACATCGTCGAAGTGCGCAAGACCACCAAGGGTCCGCAGATCGTCGTGTCGCGTACACACCCCGGTCTCATCAAGCGGCTGTTCGAACTCGAAGTCCCCGAGATCGCCGGCGGCGTCGTCGAGATCAAAGCAGCGGCGCGCGAGCCCGGTCACCGCACGAAGATCGCCGTGTGGTCGAACGATTCCAATGTCGACCCCGTGGGCGCGTGCGTCGGCGCCCGTGGTGCGCGCGTGCGCATGGTGACCAACGAACTGCGCGGCGAGAAGGTCGACATCGTCCCCTTCAGCGAGGACCAGCAGGAGTTCGTCATGCGCGCCCTGCAGCCCGCCAAGGTCAAGGAAGTCCGCCTCGACGACGAGACCGGCACGGCCACCGTCATCGTCCACGACTTCCAGCTGTCGCTCGCCATTGGCAAGGAAGGGCAGAACGCCCGCCTCGCAGCGCGCCTGACCGGTTGGCGTATCGACATCAAATCCGAAACCCAGATCGCCGAAGAAGAGGCCGGGTACGCGGGCGAAGAGTGGGCGAAGGGCGAGTGGGTCACCGATCCCGACAGCGGAGAGATGGTGTGGCGTTCGGAGGAGGGCGACATCGTCTCCGCGGCGGATTACGCCAAGGCCGAAGAGGCCGTCGAAGACGACGAGATCAAAGAGCTCATGGAAGAGCCCGCGGCAGTGGAGCCGTCCGAGACCGTCGTCGAAACCTCGGAGACCGTCGTCGAAACCTCGGAGGCCGACGCATAACGCCGCGGCGAACGTGCATCGGCTGCGGACGGGTCGATGCGCCGGGCCCGCTCGCTCGCATCGTGGCCACGCCGGAGGGCGAGGTCGTGTGGAGCGAGGCGTCGGCCGGGCGAGGTGCGTGGTTGTGCGTCGATTCGCCGGCTTGCATCGAAAAAGCGAAGAAACGCAAGGCCTTCTCACGGGCGTTGCGGGGCGAAATCACCGGTGATCCGGCGATACAACTCAAAGCGGTTCGGCCAACTGTGAGAAGCTAGAAGGCCGCATTTACAAGCACGAAGGAAAGATTTGCCTCAGAAGAAAATTCGAGTGCACGAGCTCGCCAAAGAGCTCGGGATGACGAACCAAGAGACACTCGATCTTGCTCTCGCGCTCGGAATCGGCGTGAAGACCCACTCCTCGAGCATCGAGGACCCGCAGGCCGACCGCGTGCGTCGCCGCGCCGATGCCGATGGCCTGCGCCGCGAGGTGCAGCCTGAAGAGCCGGCACCCGTCAAGAAGACCGCAGCGAAGAAGGCCACCGCGAAAAAGGCCGCCGCCCCGACCGAGCCCGCAGCCGAAGAATCGGTGTTGCCGGAAGCTCCGGCGACCGTCGCCGAGACGCCCGCGCCCGCCGCACCCGAGCCGGCCCCGGCTCCCGCGCCTGCGCCCGCACCTGCGTCCGAAGAGCCGCTGGCACCCGCTGCCGCGGCACCCGTCGTCGACCCTGCGCCCGAAGTACCGGCGCCTTCGACCCGCGTCACGACCGGCCGCGTCGTCACGTCGCGTCCCGCGAGCGAGGTCACCGCGCCGCGTCCGGCGCCCATTCCGGAGCACACGACACCGCGCCCCGCGCCCGCGCCCCGGCCCTCAGGGCCCGGGAGTCTCGACGGCCCGCCGCGTCCGCGCACGTCACCCACCGCTCCTACGCCTGCCCCTGCCGCGCCACCGGCGCCGGCGACGGGTGAAGGCGACACGCCGATCGCGCCAGCCGCGTCGGCTGCGCCGACCGCACCTGCGGGCCAGCGCCCGCCGATGTCGTCGAGCGGCAAGCCGATCCCGCCGCCTCCCGGTCCACCGCGTTCCGCGAGTGGCAAGCCGATCCCGCCGCCCCCCGGCGTGCGCCGGCCCATGGGCGCCGGCGGTCCCGGCGGACCCGGCGGCGCGCGCGCCGGCGCTCCCGGTCGTAGCGGTCCCGGCATGGGTGCCGGTCGTCCCGGTGGTCCGCGTCCGGCAGGTGCCGGTGGCGGCGGCGGTGGCGGTTATCGCGGCGGCGGAGGACAGGGTGGCCCCGGCGGCGGTTTCGGCGCGGGCTTCGGTACGCGCGGTGGACCCCAGGCCGGCCCCGGCCAGCGCGGCGGTCCCGGCGGTGGTCCCGGCCAGCGAGGTCGTCAGGGCGGAGGGCGCCGGCGCCGTCGTCGTCGCGACATGGAGGAGCTCGGGCCAACCGCGATCACGGCGTACATGCCGTCGAACGCGCCCATCCCCGAAGGCGAAGTCATCATCGAGCGCGGGAGTTCGGCGCAGGAGGTCGGTCCGAAGCTGAACCGCACCGCCGGCGACGTCGTGCGCTTCCTCTTCGGCCAAGGCGAAATGGTCACGGCGACGCAGTCGCTGTCTGACGACGCCATCGAGCTGTTCGCCGTCGAAGTCGGCGCAACGATCCGTCTCGTCGACCCCGGCCTCGAGCGCGAAGCCGAGCTGACCGCCAAGTACTTCGACGACGAAGACGAGGACGAGGCCGACCTGCGGCCGCGCCCGCCGATCATCACCGTCATGGGTCACGTCGACCACGGCAAGACGTTGCTGCTCGACCGCATTCGGTCGGCCAACGTCGTCGCCGGAGAAGCCGGCGGCATCACGCAGCACATCGGTGCGTATCAGGTCGAAAAAGACGGCCGTCTCATCACCTTCATCGACACGCCGGGCCACGAAGCGTTCACGGCCATGCGCGCCCGCGGTGCCGACGTCACCGACATCGTCATCTTGATGGTCGCTGCCGACGACGGCGTCATGCCGACGACCATCGAGGCCATCGACCACGCCAAGGCCGCCGACGTGCCGATGGTCGTGGCGATCAACAAGATCGACCGTGAGAACGCCAACCCGGATCGCGTGATGCAGCAGCTCTCCGAGCAGGGCCTCACGCCCGAAGCCTGGGGCGGCGACACGATCATGGTGCAGGTCTCGGCGCTGCAAAACCTCGGCATCGACGACCTGCTCGAGCAGATCCTGCTCGTGGCCGACGTGCAGTTGGCCGACGAGCTCGTCGCCAACCCTGAGGGCGCCTGCCGCGGCGTCGTGCTCGAAGCGAATCTCGACACCGGTCGCGGCCCGGTCGCCACGGTGATCGTCGAGAACGGGACGCTCCGAGTGGGCGACACGCTGCTCGCCGGCGCGGCCTGGGGCCGCGTGCGCGCGCTCGTCGACGACAAGGGCGACAACGTGAAAGAGGCGCTGCCGTCGACTCCGGTTCAGGTGCTCGGTCTCAACGACGTGCCCGCCGCCGGTGACGACTTCCGCGTCGCCGACGACAAGGCCGCCAAGATTCTCGCGGAGCACCGCGAGCAGCGGCAGCGCTTCGCCGGTCTGGCGTCGAGTGCCGCGGCTACGGGCGGCGGCGCCAAGCTCGAAGACATCTTCGAGCAGATCCAGCGCGGCGAAACCGCGACGCTCAACGTCATCCTCAAGGCCGACGTGCACGGCTCGATGGAGGCGGTCACCGCGTCGCTGCGCAAGCTCGAGCGCGACGAAGTGAAGCTGGCCTTCGTGCGTCGCGCGGTTGGCGGCATCACCGAATCCGACATCACGCTTGCCGCGACGTCGGGCGCGACCATCATCGGCTTCAACGTCCGACCGGACCGCAAGGCCCGCGAGCTCGCCGACAACCTCGGCGTCGAGATGCGTCTCTACGAGATCATCTACAAGCTGCTCGAGGATCTCGAAGCGGCGATGGTCGGCATGCTCAAGCCCGAGTACGAAGAAGTGATCACGGGCGAAGCCGAAGTGCGCGCGCTGTTCTCGTCGCCGGCGGGCAAAATCGCCGGCTGCTACGTGCAGTCCGGCGTCATCGCTCGCAACTCGAAGGTCCGCTACCTGCGCGAGGGCACCGTCATCTGGAAGGGCACGATCGGATCGCTGCGTCGTTTCAAGGACGACGTCCGCGAAGTCCAGTCCGGCTTCGAGTGCGCCATGATTCTGCAGGGCTTCACCGACCTCCAAGAGGGCGACGTCATCGAGACGTACGAAGAGCGCGAGATCCCGCGGGTCTAGTCGTCACGCGGTGGCGGGCCGTTCGGCTCCAGCCGCCGGATTGCGAGACCACTGGCGGCGGCGACGCCGATACCCAAGCCCAACGACGCGGCGACGATCGGTCGCGCCACCGACGCCGACAGCGCGAACGGCACCGTCGAACGCGA
>JBEEFR010000020.1:0-27515 GCA_041166285.1 Actinomycetota bacterium
ACACGGCCCGCGGGAAGGGGTCGACGGGCGGGGCGGCGAACAGCTCTGGTACCGTTTCGACAGAGCGAACGGCACCCGTCCTGGGGCCGGAACGTGACCTAATGAACAACCCTTCCTTTCGTGTGATCGGCGCTGGCCGGGCTGGCAGTTCCATGGAACGCGCCCTGACCAAAGCGGGCTGGACCGCGGCGCCGTCGCTCGGGCGTATCGACGAACTCGCGGCGGCCGCGCACGGCGTCGACGTCGTGATCATCGCCACGCCTGACGCCGTGATCGCCACGGTCGCCGCGTCGATCGAGCCGGTCTCCACGACGGCGGTCGTCCACCTCAGCGGCTCGCTCGGGCCCGAGGTCCTGGCGCCGCACGCGCGCCGCGCCGTCGTGCACCCGGTGATGGGCTTGCCGAACGAACGCATCGGCGCCGCCCGCCTGCTCGAGAACGGCTGGTTCGCCCTGACCGAGGGCTGCGATCCGGTCGGCCAGCTCATCGTCGATGCCCTCGGTGGACGGGCGATCACGCTGCGCGACGATCCGGACACGCGGGCGCTGCATCACGCGGCGTGCTGCGTCGCCGGCAACCACGTCGTGACGATTCTCGGCCAAGTCGAGCGTCTGGCGAACGCGGCCGGCGTGTCGCCCGCCGCCTATTTCGGACTCGTCCGCGCCGTCGTCGACAACGTCGAGCAGATCGGCGCCGCCGCCGCGTTGACGGGCCCGGTCGCCCGTGGAGATATCGGCACCGTCGAGCGACACCGCGAAGCGATCGCCGCGCACGCCCCCGCCGAGCTCGCGCTGTACGACGTGCTGGTTCCCGCAACGGAGGACTTGTCGCGGTGCAACTGATCGACACCATTGCCGGATTCCGCAAGGCGCTCGACGTCGAGCGTGTCGCGGGCAAGACCGTTGGTCTCGTGCCGACGATGGGCGCGCTCCACGCGGGCCACGCCAGCCTGATCGACGCTGCGCGCCGGACGTGTGACGTCGTGGCCGTCACGGTGTTCGTGAACCCGCTGCAGTTCGGGCCGAACGAGGACCTGGCGAAGTACCCGCGTCCCTTCGACGCCGACGTGGCCCTCGCGACGGCGCACGGCGCTGAGTACATCCTGCATCCGTCGGTCGAAGAGATGTACGGCACGCGGCGCGTGCTCACGACGGTCCACGTCGCGGAGGTCACCGAGGGCATGGAAGGCGCGGTTCGCCCGGGGCACTTCGACGGCGTTGCCACGGTTGTCGCCAAGCTGTTCAACGCCGCCGGTCCGTGCAAGGCGTTCTTCGGCGAGAAGGATTACCAGCAGCTGCAGGTCGTCACGCAGATGGTGCAGGACCTCTCGTTCCCGGTCGAGATCGTCCCGTGCCCGATCGTGCGGGAAGCCGACGGACTCGCACTGTCGTCACGCAACGTCTACCTGTCACCCGAAGACCGCGCCGCCGCCACCGTCCTTTACCGCGCGCTCCGCGCTGGTGCGGATGATCTCGCGAACGCCGTCGAAGTCATCACGAACATCGTCAACGCAGAACCCCGCGCGACGCTCGACTACGCCGAGGCCGTCGTCACCGATCACGAAACCCGTCTCCTCGTCGCCGCGCGATTCGGCACGACCCGACTACTCGACAACCTAGGAGTGCCACGCTGATGCGCCGCCGCATGATGAAGTCCAAGATCCACCGTGCCACGGTCACCGATGCCAACCTGCACTACATCGGTTCGATCAGTCTCGACCCGCGGTTGATGGAACTCTCCGACATCCTCGAGTGGGAACAGGTCACGATCGTCGACATCGACAACGGCGCCCGCTTCGAGACCTACGCCATCGTCGGGAACCCCGGCGAGGTCACGCTCAACGGCGCGGCGGCGCGCCTCGTGCACCCCGGCGACAAGGTGATCATCATCACCTACGCCGACTTCGACGCCGAAGAATGCGCCGACTTCCAGCCGCGCATCGTGCACGTCGACGAAGCGAACCGTCCCGTCCCGCACAACGTCGCGCTCGAAGCCGCGCAGTAACGGTTCGCCGCCCTCCCGCGGGCGGTGCAACGATTGTCCCGAATGGCTGACCTCGACCTCCTCGTCCTGGGTTCCGGTGTCGCCGGTTTGTCCGCGGCGGTGCGCGCCTCGACGAGCGGGTTACGCGTCGGCGTGCTCACCAAGGGCGAGCTCGAACAGTCGGCGACGCGCTGGGCCCAGGGTGGCGTCGCCGCCGTGCTCGCCGACGACGAGGACTCCACCGACCTGCATCTCGCCGACACGCTGCGCGCCGGTGCCGGCCTGTGTGACGTCGAAGCGGTGCGCGTCCTCGTGGACGAAGGCCCGACCCGCGTCACCGAGCTGATCGCCCTCGGCGCGGTCTTCGACCTCGACGAGAACGGCCAATTGCAACTGGCGCGAGAGGGCGGCCACTCCCGCGCGCGCGTCGTGCACGCCGGTGGCGCGGCTACCGGCGTCGAGATCGAGCGAGCGCTCGTCGAGGCCACGCAGACGACGGCGGCGTCGGTGATGGAGCGGTGGCTCGCCGTCGACCTCGTCATGGAGAACGGCCGTTGCCGCGGCGTCATCGCGCGCCAGCCCAACGGCGAACGCGTCGAAGTGCGCGCCACACACACGTTGTTGGCGACTGGCGGCGCCGGGCAACTCTTCGCGGTCACGACCAACCCCGCGCAAGCGACCGGCGACGGCATCGCCATGGCGCTGCGCGCCGGCGTCGCGGTGGCCGACGTCGAGTTCATGCAGTTCCATCCCACGGCCTTGCACCACCCGGCCATGCCGCGGCCGCTGCTATCCGAAGCGTTGCGGGGTCACGGCGCGATCTTGCGCGACAGAGACGGGAACCAGTTCGTCGACGAGTTGTCGCCGCGCGACGTCGTGTCGCGGGCGATGCAGGCGACGATGACGAACCAGGGCGTCGACCATTTGTGGCTCGACGCCACCGGGCTCGAGAAGTTCGCCGAGCGGTTCCCGACGATCACCGCCTCGCTGACCGCCGTCGGCCTCGACCCCGCGAAGGACTGGCTTCCGATCGCACCGGCGGCGCACTACTTGTCCGGCGGCGTCGTCACCGACCTCGACGGGCGCGCCGCGGTCGAAGGCTTGTGGGCTGCGGGCGAGGCGGCGTGCGTCGGCGTGCACGGTGCCAATCGTCTCGCGTCGAACTCGTTGCTCGACGGCATGGTGTTCGCCGCCCGCGTCGTCGAGGCCATCGAAGACGACCGCATTGCGCCCGAACCGACGGGTGCGATGCGCGCCGTGCTCGAAGGGGGCAGCGGCGGGATTCCCGGGCGCGTCATCGAGCGGCCCGAGATGGCGCGCGCCGTCGCTCCCGCGGCGCTCGGACCCGACAAGATTCGCGACGCGCTCCAGCGCGCCATGACGCTCGGCGCCGGCGTGCTGCGCAGCGAGCAGTCACTCGTCGACACCGACAAGGAACTGCTCAGTCTGCAAGCCGCGATTCCTTCGTATCTCCGTGAGGACGAACTCGAACTCAACAACTTGTTCACGGTCGCGTACGCCTTGCTCGACGCCGCCAGCGCACGCCAGGAGAGCCGCGGCGCGCACACGCGCACCGACTTCCCGGATACGTCGCCTGACTTCCGCTGCCGGTTGGTGATCCAGTGACCGTGAACCTGCATCCGCCGATCGGCGCTGTCCGCGACGCCGTCGAACGGGCGCTCGCCGAAGACCTCACGCCCATGGGTGACCTCACGGCGTCGCTCGTCGATCCGCTGGCGCGGGTGCACGCGGCGATCGTCGCGCGCGACGAAGGCGTGCTCGCCGGTTCGCTCTGCGTCGACGAGACGTGTCGGCAGGTCGACGCCGACATCCGTGTCGCCTGGGAGCGTCACGAGGGCGATGCGCTCCACAAGGGGGACGTTGTCGCCCATCTCGACGGGTTGCTGGCGTCAGTGCTCACCGCTGAGCGGACGGCGCTCAACTTCTTGAGCCACCTCTCAGGCGTGGCGTCGTTGACGGCGCGGTTCGTCGCGGCCGTCGCCGGGACGGGCGTACGCATCCTCGACACCCGCAAGACCACGCCCGGTCTGCGCGCGCTCGAGAAGGCCGCGGTGCGCGCCGGTGGTGGCCACAACCACCGCGGTTCGCTGAGCGAGATGGTGTTGGTGAAGGACAACCACCGCGCCGGCCTGTCGATCGCCGATGCCGTGAAGCGCGCCAGCGATGCGTGGCCCGCGCGCGCCGTCGAAGTCGAGTGCGACTCGCTCGAGCAGGTCGCGGAGGCCGTTGAGGCCGGGGCGCGCATGGTCATGCTCGACAACTTCGCGCCCGAGGACGTCGCCGGCGCGGTGGACCTCGTCGGCGGGCGCGCGCTCGTCGAGGTCAGCGGGCGGGTCAACCTCGAAACGATCCGGCGATACGCGGAAGGGCGACCCGACGTGATTAGCGTCGGCGCGCTCACGCATTCGGCGCCCGTATTCGACTTCGGGCTCGACCTGGAGAACGCCTAGTGCTTCTGGCCATCGACGCCGGCAACACCAACACCGTCATCGGCTTGTACGACGGCCACAACCTGCTCACGCCCTGGCGCGTCGCCACGCAGGTCGAGCGCACCAGCGACGAGCTGGCGTTGCTGGTGACGCAGTTCCTCGCACAGCACGACGTCGAGTTCGACGAGCACATCGAGGGCGTGTGCGTGTCGTCGGGCGTGCCGCGCGTCACCGCCGCGCTGCGCGAGATGACGACGCGCTACGCACCACAAGCGCGATTGATCGTGCTCGAGCCCGGCACGAAGTCGGGCATGCCGATCCTGTACGACAACCCGCGCGAAGTCGGCGCCGACCGCATCGCCAACGCCGTCGGCGCGTACGACCTGTACGGCGGGCCGACGATCGTCGTCGACTTCGGTACCGCCAACACGATCGAGGCCATCAGCGAAGCGGGCGAGTATCTCGGCGGCGCCATCTTCCCCGGCATCGAAGTCAGTCTCGACGCCCTCTTCGCGCGCGCCGCCGCGCTGCGCCGCGTCGAGTTGATCGAGCCGCGCAACATCATCGGCAAGACCACTGTCGAGTCGATCCAGTCGGGCGCGATCTACGGCTATGTCGCCCAGACCGACGGCCTCGTGCACCGCTTCCTCGACGAGCTCGGTGACGCCACTGTCGTCGCCACCGGCGGACTGTCGGGGCCGATCGTTCGGTTGTCCGAGACGATCGAGCACCACGAGCCGTGGCTGACGCTGCACGGCCTGCGCATCATCTACGAACGGAACGCCAGTTGACGGTTCCGTACCGGTTCGAAGTCAACGCCACGGCAGCGGGTCTGCGGGACGACTACGCGTCCCTGGCCGCCGGCGAGGAGACGGGCGTCACCGTCGCGATCGCCGGCCGCCTGATGCTGCGGCGCGAGCAAGGCAAGCTCGCGTTCGGCACGCTCGACGACGCCACCGGGCGCATCCAGTTGTTCGCCGGCAACGCGTGGACTGACAACTTCGACACGTTCTGCAAGCTGTCGCTCGGTGACTGGATCGGCGCCGAGGGCGAAGTCGTGGCCACGCGCACCGGTGAGCTGTCGGTGAAGGTCGCGAGGTGGACGCTGCTCGCGGAAACGCAGCGCAACTTCCCGGACAAGTGGAAGGGCATCTCGGATCCCGACCTGCGGTACCGGCAGCGCTACGTCGACCTGTGGGTCACGGAGGACGCGCGCAAGACGTTGTTGGCGCGCGCGAAGGCGCTGGCGTCGATGCGTCGGTATCTCGCCGACCGCGGCTTCGTCGAGGTCGAGACGCCGGTGTTGCACACGAGCGCCGGCGGTGGCACGGCGAAGAAGTTCGCGACGCACTTCAACGCGCTCGACACCGACTTCGAGCTGCGTATCGCCAGCGAGCTCTATCTCAAGCGGCTCGTCGTCGGCGGCTTCACGAAGGTCTTCGAGATCAGCCGCGTGTTCCGCAACGAGGGCCTGTCGCCTCGCCACAATCCTGAGTTCACGATGCTCGAACTGCAGGAGGCCTACGCCGACTACACCGACATGATGGTGTTGTTCGAAGACCTCATCGCCAACATCGCGATGGACGTGTGCGGTACGACGAAGCTCACGTACAACGGACGGGACCTCGACCTGACGCCGCCGTGGCGGCGCGCCACGATGGACGAACTCGTCGAGGAAGCGACCGGCGTGCGCCTCGACGTCAACTCGCCGATCGAGGATCTGCGCAAGGTTGCCGACGAGCACGGCGTGCCGTACGAGAAGGACTGGGGCGCCGGCAAATTGCTCGTCGAGATTTACGAGAAGACCGCCGAGACCAACTTGTGGGGTCCGGTGTTCGTCATGGACCACCCCAAAGAAACTTCGCCGCTGGCGCGCGACCACCGTGAGCGGCGGGGCTACACCGAACGTTTCGAGCCGATCGTGGCCGGGCGCGAACTCGGCAACGCCTTCAGCGAACTCGTCGATCCGGTCGAGCAACGCGCCACGTTCGAAGCCCAAGCGCGCGCCAAGGCCGGCGGCGACGACGAGGCGATGTCGGTCGACGAGGACTACATCCGCGCCCTCGAATACGGGTTGCCGCCGAACGGCGGGTTGGGCATCGGCGTCGACCGCCTCGTCATGTTGTTGACCGACTCGCAGAACATCCGCGACGTCCTGCCCTTCCCGGCGCTACGTCCCGAAGTCTTCTAACGCTCTAAGACGTACAGGCGCGGCCAGTGGCCCTTCTGGAAGAAGCGGTGCTGTTCGACCACGGTCCAGTCGCTTGTCTGCATTGCAGACTCGAACACTTTGATCTCGTGGGTGAGCACGTAGAGGTGGCTGCCCAACCGCGCCGCCGCGTGCAGGAGCGCGGGATACAGCACGGAGTTTTCCTCGTGCGACCCGACTGATGTCCCCCACGGAGGGTTCACGACGATCTTGTCGAACTCGCCACGTGCATCGAGCACATCCTCGTTGCGTAGGTCGACCTTTGCGCCGCGGATCGCCGCGTTGCGTAGGTGCGTTTTGGTTGTCGCAATCGCGACGGGATCGACGTCGTAACCGACGACTTCGTGTGCGGGCCCGGCCAGCAGCCGCTCGATCAACAGCGTGCCGGAGCCGCACATCATGTCGAGGAAGCGATCCGTTGGCTGTGGGTCGGTTGCCTGGATTATCGCGGCGGCGATGGTGGCGTTCAGCCCACCTTCGTAACGTTCGGTGCGCCAGGCGCGCGCCGAGAGCGGACGCGGCGTGAGACGAAGCAACACCTCCCACTTGCTCGCCCGCTTCCGCAGCCTGATTAACAACTCGCCTTCGTCATGCTCCGCAAGGCCCGTCGCTTCGGCGATCGCGGCTCGCCAGCGTGTGAGTTCGGCGCTGTCACTTCCCGCCGCGCTCACGCGGAAGGACGCGAAGCGCGACGGCAGCGCCTTCACGTGCGCAGCGATCGTCGCGACGTGTTCCGGCGAGATGAGCGTGCGCGGCCGCGCCACGTCGAACACGACCGACTCGTACGCGGCGACCACTGTCCGCCACGACAACGCGTCGCGCAGGTCGTCGACGTCGATCACCGCCTCGGTCTCGTTGACGGGAGTCGCGCCCGTTTCCGACACGACGAACGGCGACATGCCGTCGAGGTGTTCGAGCACGAGACGCGTCACAGGCCAAACGATGTCAGGTCGTCGTCAGCGCTGGTGCGGCAACGTCGGGTCGCACCGCACGCCGTGCATTCGTGGACGATCACGAACTCGTCGCGTTCGTACAGCAACTGCACGGGCCGCATGGGCGCGCGACACGACGCCGACCGGTCACCGGGATGCACGTCGACGTGGAGAGACCACAGACAGGTCGGGCAGTGATTCGTGTAACCGTCGCCGCTGACCGCGGTGCCGCAGCGGGAGCAGCAGAAGTCCTCGCGAGTGCGCGCGAAGCGCCGCGACAGAGGAGCACCTCACTTCGAAGAGCCGAACAGGCGCGCCAGGTCGATCCATCACAGGGATCGCCATTCGAGGGCGCACGGACGTCAGATCTCGAAGCGGAAAACCTCCGCCGGTGACGGTACCGAGCTAGCGGCGGGGCAAGGAAGCGATTAACGCGTCGCCGAGTTTCGACAGGCCGTCGCGCGCCGGGTTTTTCGGCAGTGCGCCCAGGGCGTCGGCGCCGCGGGCGAGGTAGTCCCGCGCGCGGTCGATCGTGTACTCGATGCCGTCACTGGACCGCACCAACGAACGCGCCGCGTCGCGGGCGTCGAAGTCGAGGTGGCCGCCCAGCAGCGGCCGCAATTGCGGGCCGATCTCGCCGTCGGCCAGCGCCCGGATCACCGGCAGCGTGTACACACCCTCGACGAGGTCGTTGCCCGATGGCTTGCCCAACTCCTCGTCGGTGGCGACGAGATCGAGCACGTCGTCGACGAGTTGGAACGCCATCCCGAAGTTGTCGCCGAAGGCGGTGAGCGCGTCGATCTGCTCGCGAGATACGCCGGCGACGATGCCGCCGATACGCGACGCGGTCGCGAGCAATGAGGCTGTCTTGCCGTTGATCGACGCCGCGTGCGCCGCTTCGGAGCGATCGGCCGAGTACGCCGTCTTGAGCTCGCCGACCTGTCCCTCGCACAGTCGGCCAATCGTCGCCGCCAGCAGCGCCGCCACCTCGGTGCCGAGCGACGCCGCCAATTCCGACGCGCGCGACAGCAGAAAGTCGCCGGAGAGAATCGCGACCAAATTGCCCCATTTGGCGTTCACCGACGGCACACCGCGGCGTGTTTCGGCATCATCCATCACATCGTCGTGATACAGCGAGCCGATATGGACGAGTTCGACTGACACGCCGCCGGTAATGACGTCGTCGGTGACCGATGCACCGGTCGCCGCCGCGGCCATCATGGTGAGCACCGGGCGCAGTCGCTTGCCGCCGGCGCCGATCAGGTGCCCCGCGATCTCGGTCAGATACGCGTCTTCGGCGGTGACAGCTTCACGAAGACGAGCCTCAGTGCGCGTCAACCCGTCGGACAGCCAGGGAACATCCAGGACGTCCAAGACGTTGGCCATGTATCCCAACGGTACGTGTTGACGCTGTAAGACGGACAATTCGCGGCCGATCGGGTAACTACACACCTACCACGTAGACTCATAGCCAAAAGCCGCCACGGCAGGGGAGGCCACTTGTTCGAACGATTCACCGATAGGGCCCGAAGGGTCCTCGTCCTGGCCCAAGAAGAGGCCAGGCTGCTCAACCACAACTTCATCGGGACCGAGCACATCCTGCTCGGCTTGATTCACGAGGGCGAAGGCACCGCCGCGAAGGCGCTCGAGTCGCTCGGGATCACGTTGGAGGCTGTGCGCGAGAAGGTCGAGGAAACCATCGGTCCTGCGGGCGCGTCTACGACGGGTTCGCCGCCGTTCACGCCGCGTGCGAAGAAGGTTCTCGAACTGTCGCTGCGCGAAGCGCTGCAGCTCGGCCACAACTACATCGGCACCGAGCACATGCTGCTCGGCGTCGTGCGCGAGGGCGAAGGCGTCGCCGCCACGGTGCTGCAAAGCCTCGGTGCCGACCTGAGCCGCGTGCGCCAGCAGGTGATTCAGCTCCTGTCCTCTGGTGGGCTCGGCGGGAAGGAAGCTGCCGCTTCCGGTTCCGGCCCCTCGGCCTCAGGCGCAGAGCCCGGCACGTCGGGTTCCGCGGTGCTCGACCAGTTCGGCCGCAACCTCACGACGCTTGCGCGCGAGCACAAGCTCGACCCGGTCATCGGCCGCGAGCGCGAGATCGAGCGCGTGATGCAAGTCCTGTCGCGCCGCACGAAGAACAACCCCGTCCTCATCGGCGAGCCCGGCGTCGGCAAGACCGCGGTCGTCGAAGGCCTCGCCCAGCGCATCGTGGTCGACGACGTGCCGGAGACCCTGACGGGCAAGCAGCTCTACACGCTCGACCTCGGCGCCCTCGTCGCCGGATCGCGTTACCGCGGTGACTTCGAAGAGCGTCTCAAGAAGGTCCTCAAGGAAATCAAGACCCGCGGCGACATCATCCTGTTCATCGACGAGCTGCACACGCTCGTCGGTGCGGGCGCCGCCGAAGGTGCGATCGACGCCGCGTCGATCCTCAAGCCGATGCTCGCCCGCGGCGAGCTACAGACGATCGGCGCCACCACGCTCGACGAGTACCGCAAGCACCTGGAGAAGGACGCCGCGCTCGAGCGCCGCTTCCAACCGATCAAGGTGGAGGAGCCGTCGCTCAGCCACACCATCGAGATCCTCAAGGGCTTGCGCGACGGCTACGAGAAGCACCACCAGGTCACCATCACCGACCAGGCGCTCGTCGCCGCGGCGAACCTCGCCGACCGCTACATCGCCGACCGCTATCTGCCCGACAAGGCGATCGACCTCATCGACGAAGCCGGCTCGCGCCTGCGCATCCGTCGCATGAAGGCCAAGCCGGGCGCGCCGACCGAGGCGCAACTGGCGCAGGTCCGTCGCGACAAGGAAGCGGCGATCGAAGCCCAGCAGTACGAAGTCGCGAAGGAGCTCGCCTCCAAGGAGAAGGAACTCCGCGAGCAGGTCGCGGCCGCGCAGGCTGCGGGCGTCGCCGTGACCGAAGAGTTCAAGCCCGAGGACAACCTCTTCGACGTCGTCGACGAGGAAGTCATCGCCGAAGTGCTGTCGCACTGGACGGGCATCCCCGTCTACAAGCTGACCGAAGAGGAGACCGCCAAGCTCCTCCGCATGGAAGACGAACTGCACAAGCGCGTCATCGGCCAGCACGACGCCATCACGGCGGTGGCACAGGCAATCCGCCGCACCCGCGCCGGCCTGAAGGACCCGAAGCGTCCGTCGGGCTCGTTCATCTTCCTCGGCCCGTCAGGCGTCGGGAAGACCGAGCTCGCCCGCACGCTCACCGAGTTCCTCTTCGGTGACGAATCGGCGCTGATCCGACTCGACATGTCGGAGTACATGGAGAAGCACACGGTCTCGCGTTTGGTCGGTGCGCCTCCCGGATACGTCGGCTACGAAGAGGGCGGTCAGCTCACCGAACAGGTGCGCCGGAAGCCGTTCTCGGTCGTGCTGTTCGACGAGATCGAAAAGGCACACCCCGACGTGTTCAACACGCTGCTGCAGATCCTCGAAGACGGTCGCCTGACCGACAGCCAGGGCCGCACGGTCGACTTCAAGAACACCGTGCTGATCATGACGTCGAACCTCGGCACGGCCGACCTGCGCAAAGCGACGATCGGCTTCTCGAAGTCGTCCGAGGCGCTCACGCACGAGCGGATGAAGGAGAAGGTCAACGAGGCCCTGAAGGTCCACTTCCGCCCCGAGTTCCTGAACCGCATCGACGAGATCATCGTGTTCCACGAGCTGAGCAAGGAAGAGATCATCGAGATCGTCGACCTGCTCGTCGTTCGCATCCGCGAGCAGCTCGAGGGCCAGGGCCTCGGGTTCGAGCTGACCGTTGAAGCCAAGGGTCTTTTGGCCGACAAGGGTTGGGACCCGCAGATGGGCGCGCGCCCGCTGCGTCGTGCGATCCAGCGCCTCATCGAGCAGCCGCTGTCGGAGAAGATCCTCGCCAAGGAATACGAAGCTGGTCAGACCATCCTGATCGACGGCGAGAACGGCGAGATCGTCTTCAAGGTGATCCCGGCGCTCGAAGAGACACCTCCGGTCGAACTCGCAGGTTCCGGCTCCGGCACCGAGTAGAACATCCGGTCTATGGCCGGTGTTTACAAGTCGATCTTGGTCGGAACTGACGGCTCTGCCACCGCGGCGATCGCCGTCGACAAAGCCATCGAGGTGGCAGTCGCCACGGGTGCGCAGCTGACGGTGTTCTCCGCGGGCAAATCGCCGAAGGCCGACAAGGTGGTGGCCGACGCGGTGGCGCGCGTGAAGATGGCCGGCATCAAGAAGGCCGTCGGCAAAGCGGTCGACGCGCCCGCTGCCGACGCGCTCGTTGCCGAAGCGGTCAACGGCGGCTACGACCTGCTGGTGCTCGGCAACAAGGGCATGCAGGGGATCGGCCGGTTCGCCGGCAACAGCGTGCCGAACAAGGTCACGAAGATGTCGCCCTGCGCGCTGCTCATCGTCCGCACGACGTAGTTGCGGCTGCTTGCGGCCGCGGCCGCGTTGTTGATTCTTGGCGGATGCCAGGCCGGCGTGCGCGTCGGCATCGACGTCAGCGACCGAGGGACGCGGGGACGCGTCGTCGCCATCGTGACGCTCGACCGCGACGCGCAGAAACTTGTCGGTGACCTGAAGGGCAAGCTGCGCACCGACGATCTCGTCAAGGCGGGCTGGGTGGTCGACGGACCCACGAAGGTCGGCACCGACGTGCGCATCACGGCGACGAAGAAGTTCACGTCGGGCGCGGGTGCGACGCGCGCGATTCACGAGCTCGACGGCG
This sequence comes from Actinomycetota bacterium, assembly GCA_041166285.1. Taxonomy (GTDB): domain Bacteria; phylum Actinomycetota; class Acidimicrobiia; order Acidimicrobiales; family JACCXE01; genus JACCXE01. The sequence continues at coordinate 12,298 of JBEEFR010000020.1, forward strand.
GCAGCGGTTTGTTCAGCGGGTTCTCGGTGTCGCAGCAGCGCTCGGTGCTGCGTACCACCACGCGCTTCCGCGGCACGATCGACCTCCGCAAAGGGATCGACGCGTTCAGTGACCCGACCCTGGAAAAGGAGCTCGGCTCACCCCTCGGCGCGACTCCCGACGAGTTCTCGCAGCGCATCGGCACGCAGTTGCAGAAGGCACTACCGATCACGGTGGGCGTGTTGTTGCCGGGCCGCGTGACGTCCAACGCGCCGGTCGAGGACGGTGGCTCGGCAGCGTGGCATCCGAAGCTCGGCGATCGTCTCACGTTGACGGCGAGCGCCAAGAAGTGGAACGTGTTGCCGATCGGCCTCGCCGCGGTGGCGATCTTCGCGGCGGGCACGGCGCTCATCGTCGGCTTCGGCGGCCGCCGCCGTACACCCCTTCCGTAGGATCGGACCGTGCCGAAGACGCGGACCATTTATCGGTGTAGCTCGTGTGGTGCCGCCCATCCGAAGTGGTCGGGACAGTGCTCGGCGTGCGACGAGTGGAACACCTTGGTCGAGGAGTTCGAACAGCCGCGCGCGGCCGCTTCGGGTTACGCGGGGCCGGCGGCGCGGCCAGTGCCGCTGGCATCGGTCGACCCCTCGGCGGCCAAGACGCGCCCCACCGGGATCACGGAGTTCGACCGAGTCCTCGGCGGAGGTTTGGTCGCGGGGTCAGTCACGCTGCTCGGCGGCGAACCGGGAATCGGCAAGTCGACACTGACCTTGCAGTTGCTCAGCGCGCTGGCGGCCGACGGTCGTCGCGGCCTGTTGGTCTCCGCTGAGGAATCACCGCAGCAGGTACAGCTGCGCGCGCTCCGCCTCGGGTCGCGCCACGAAGGGTTGTGGATCGTGGCCGAGACCGCGTTGCCGGCGATCCTCGCCGCGGTGGCCGAGGTCAAGCCGGAGCTGCTGGTCGTCGACTCGATCCAGACCGTGTTCGATCCCGACCTCGAGTCGTCACCGGGATCCGTGAGCCAGGTGCGCGAGTGCGCGCACGCGCTCGTGATCGCTGCGAAGGCGTCGGGCGTCGCCACGGTGCTCGTGGGCCACGTCACCAAAGAGGGCACGCTCGCAGGGCCGCGTGTCCTCGAGCACGTCGTCGACACCGTGTTGTCCTTCGACGGCGACCGCCACCACGCGCTGCGCCTGTTGCGCGCGTCGAAGCACCGTTTCGGGGCGACGGGCGAACTGGGCCTGTTCGAAATGCGCGACGCCGGACTCGTCGCCCTCGAAGACCCCACCGACTTGTTGCTCGGGGACCGGCGTCCCGACCTCGCGGGTTCGTGCGTCGTGCCCGTGATGGAGGGCCGGCGCACGCTGCTCGTCGAGGTGCAGGCGCTGGTGACGGAGACGAAGGCCGCCATGCCGCGCCGGTCCGGCCAGGGGATCGACTACAACCGCCTGGCGGTGCTGCTCGCGGTGATCGAGCGGCGCGTCGGGCTGACGCTTTTCCAAAAGGAAGTCTTCGCGTCGGCGATGGGAGGCGTGCAGATAAGCGAACCGGCGGGTGATCTCGGAATCGCGCTCGCGGTGGTGTCCGCGCACAACGGGCGCCCGATCGCCGCGGACATTGTGGCGTGCGGCGAGGTCGGTCTGGGCGGTGAGATCCGCCGCGTCGGTCAAATGGAGCGACGGCTCGGCGAAGCGAAACGGCTCGGTTTCGCGCGTGCGGTCGTGCCTGAGGCCACGCCCGACATTCCGGGCTTGACGCTGCTGCGCGTGAAGGATCTGCGCACCGCGATCAACCGGCTCGATCTGCGCCCCGAAACGTGACGCTGTCGCGTCGCGCAGCGGGCGTCGCTACGTCTGGTCTTTCATCGGACCCATGATCGACACGTGGTTGCCGTCGGGATCGACGACGATGGCGAAGCGCGCGCCCCAGAACGCATCCCACGGCGCGAGGTGCGACGGATGGCCGAGCGACACGAGGTGATCGTGCAGCGCGTCGACATCCTCGCTCGAATCGACGCGGAAGCTGACCATGATCGCGGCGTTCTCGCTCCAATTCGGTGAGTAGCCGGCGGTCAACGACTCGCTGTCGATGTCGAAACCGACACCGAACTTGCCGTCGTCGACGAGCTTGAGGTCGAGGTGCTGCGGACCGTCGTCGTTCGACCAGATCTTGTCGTCGGGGATGTCGACGCCGAGAGCCCGGTAGAACTCGACCGACTTCATGAAGTCCTTGCTGATCACGTCGATGCCGCCGAAGCGAGCGCGGGGAGGGGTCATGTGTGCAAGTTACGCTGGGGGTGTGCAGCCCCGGCGACCCGCCGTGATGATCGAGGCCCTCGCCGCCATCGCGCCCGGTACGGCGTTGCGCGAAGGGCTCGACCGGATCCTCCAGGCGAACATGGGCGCGCTCATCGTCATCGGCGACGGCCCGAATGTGCTGGCCGTCTCGAGCGGCGGTTTTCTCCTCGACGCCGAGTTCTCCGCACAGCGGCTGTCGGAGCTGGCGAAGATGGACGGCGCCATCGTGGTCACGCCCGACGCGTCGCGTATCGCTCGCGCCAACGTGCACCTCGTCCCGGACCCGGGCGTCCCGACATCGGAGACGGGCACGCGCCACCGCACCGCCGAACGCGTCGCTCGCCATCTCGACATCCCGGTGATCTCGGTCTCCGAGGACATGTCGATCATCACGGTGTACCGCGGCCGCCACAAGCACCGTGTGCAGCCGATCCCGGCGCTGTTGGCAAACGCTGGGCAGGCGCTGCAGACCCTCGAGCGGTACAAGCACCGTCTCGACACCGAAGAGAACACGCTCAACAGCCTCGAGGTGCGCGACCAGGCGACCATCCGCGACGTCGCCGTCGTGTTGCAGCGCATCGAGATGGTGCGCCGTGTGGCCGACGAGATCTACGACCGCATCGTCGAGCTCGGATCCGAAGGCCGTCTCGTGTTGTTGCAGCTCGACGAGTTGGTCGGTGGCGTCGACGAAGATCGTCTCCTCGTGTTGCGCGACTACGCCGCGGAGACCGCGTTCGATCGCGCCGAGAGCACGCTGGCCGGTCTGGCCGACGACGAACTCGTCGAGTTGTCGGTGGTTGCTCGCGTGTTGGGCCACGGCGGTGTCGATCTCGACACGCCGATCTCCCCGCGCGGCTATCGCCAGCTGCACCGGTTGCCGCGGCTGCCCGAGACCGTCATCGACGCCGTCGTCGATCGTTTCGGTTCGCTGTCGAAGATGCTGACCGCGACCGCCGATGAACTCGACACGGTCGGCGGCGTCGGAGCGGTGCGCGCTCGCTCCATTCGCGACGGGTTCGCTCGTCTCGCCGACGCCACGATCGGTTAAGAACGCGGTCCATGCGGACCACTCTGTCAACCGGAACTCCTGCCGCCCTCGTGCGACCCGAAGGCGAACCGGCACGCGGCGTCGTGCTGCTGCCCGACGTCGGCGGGTTACGCGATCTGTTCGACGACATGTGCGAGCAGTTGGCGCGCGACCACAACTGGGCCGTGTGCGCGCCTGAGCCCTTCCCTGGAAAAGAAGACACCCCGATGGGCCCCGATCGGCTCGCGCTCATCCCGACGAACGACGACGACCGCTTCCTCGGCGATGTCACCGCGGCAGCCGAGCTGCTCGGCACGGAACGCACCGGGGTGATCGGCTTCTGCCAGGGCGGGATGTGGGCGTACAAGTCGTCGACGCTCGACGCCATCGATCGCGCCGTCGCCTTCTACGGCATGGTGCGCAACGCCAGCTGGGCACGTCCGGGCCACGCCGACGCCATCGACTTCCTCCGTCGTCCGGGCCGTAAGCCCGTGCTGTCGATCAACGGCGGCGTTGACCAGTGGACACCACAAGCGGACCTCGACGACATCCGCGCGCTGCCCGACGTCGAAGTCGTCGTGTATCCCGAAGCCGACCACGGTTTCGTACACGCCGTCGAGCGCCCCAGCTATCGGCCCGACGACGCGGCCGACGCCTGGGCGCGGTGCGTGAAGTTCCTGAGCTAACGGACCCAGAACATCCGCGGGTCGAAGCCCAGATGGGCGACGACCCCGCCGAGACCTTCCAGCGTCAAGCGCCCGATCGGCTCTGCCGCCGCGGCGACGTCTTCGCTGCTCTCGGGCTTGCGCCGCTTCAGCATCGACACCCCACCGCCCTTGCGCGGGAACGACTTCGGTTTCGCGGTCGCACCGGAAGGCGCGTCGGTGAGCGACGCCGCCAGCGCCAGCGCGTGGTCGAGCCCGCCCAGTTCGTCCACCAGTCCTGCTTCCACCGCGTCGGCGCCGGTCCACACGCGACCTTGCGCGACTTCGAAGACCTGGTCGCGATCGAGGCCGCGACCGTCGCCGACGCGCTTCATGAACAGCTCGTAGATGGCGTCGATGTCGGCGTCGATGCGCTTGCGGAACGCCGCCGGCGTCTTGCGGTTCGGGCTGAAAGGCGACGGCGACTTGCCGGTGTGGACCTCGTCGGTGTGTACGTCGAGCTTTGCTTTTGCCTCGCCGATGATCGGGCGCATACCGAACACCCCGATCGATCCAGTGACTGTCGTCGGCTCCGCGACGATCTTGTCGGCCGCCGCGGCGATGTAATAGCCGCCTGACGCAGCGACGCTCGCCATCGAAGCCACCACGGGCTTGCCGGCGGCGCGCACCATCATCAGCTCGCGCCAGATCGTGTCGGACGCCAGCGCGGAACCGCCCGGGCTGTCGATGCGCAGCACGACAGCCTTCACGCTCTTGTCCTTGACCGCGGCGCGCAGATGCGGCGCCAGCGTGTCGGGGGTGAGGACCGGTCCACCGGTGAGCCCTACCGGCATCGTGCCGGCGCTGCGACGGATCTCGCCTGCCGCTCGGATAACCGCGACCGAAACCGTCTTGCCCTTCGTGCGTTTCTTGCCGGCGCGCTTCTTGTACGTCTGCGCGTACAGCAACGACGCCTTGTCGCCGACGCGCTGCTTGACGTCGGCGATCGCTTCGTCCGGGAAGGCAATGCGATCGATCAGCCCCGCTTCGAGCGCCTCGCCGGCGCGCAGCGGACCCTTCGCCGCCAGCGCGTCGAGTTCTGCGGCCTCGACGCCGCGCGCTTCGGTGATGAGGGCGCCGTTGTGGGCCCAGAAGTTGTCGAGCAACCTCTGTGTCTGTTCGCGGTCGGCCGCAGTGAACCCGCGTTCGGTGAATCGGTTGGGAGCGGACTTGTACTTGCCGCGGCCGAACACCTCCATGGCCACGCCGGCGCGCGCCAACAGGTCGGGATAGAAGTTGCCTTCCGCGGACAGGTGCGTGAGGCCGACGTAGCCGCTCTCCTGCACCACGATCTCGCCACACGCCGTGGCCAGCGCGTACGCGCCGTTGGCGGCGCCCCCTTCGCCGAACGAGTCGGCGATGGCGATCGTCAGCTTGCCTGACTTTCGGAACTCGACGATCGCGTCGCGCAGTTCGTCGAGCGTGGCGCGAGGCGCCAGCCCGAAGCGGGGCCGCACGATGAGCCCGGCGATGCGCGAGTCGCTCGCGGCGCGCTGCAACACCTCGATCGTCTCGTCAAGGGTCAGTTGCTTGTTCGGGTTGAGCTCGGCCACCTTGCCGCGGGAGCCCGCCTCACGCGGCGCTTCCCGAAGGTCAAGCTCCAAGATCGTGTTGCGCGGCACACGCGGCGCGAACGGTCGTACCAGGACGCCGATGACGATCAGCGCGATGAACAGCGCCGCGAGTACCACGGCCGAAGCCCGCGGGTGGCGGCCTACGAACGCCACGAGGGCAATCGCCCCCGTCAGCAGGAGCCCTCCCAACGCGACGAGCAAGAGGGTTTGTGAGAACTTTCGTATCCGCCCCATAGGTGTTACTTAGCGCAGGAGCAGTTCCTGCGCCATCGAAAGTACGACTTCGCCCGCCTCGTTGCGGATCGTGAGCCGGATCTGGCCGCGCCCACCGAAGTTCACCAACGAGTGCATGTCGAGCAGGTGCCAGTCGGTGACACGCGCGGGCCGGTGGAACCACACGGCGTGGTCGAGGCTGGCGACGGGCGCGCCTTGGAACTTTTCGAAGTCGTCGTCCCAGTCCATCTTGAGCGGGCGCGAACCGGTGCCGGTCCAGTCCGACGCCATGCCGAAGTAGGCGGTGTGCAGGTGGATGTCGTCGCCGATGTCCATCGGTAAGCGGAACCACTTGCGCTCCGTCGACTCGTACGTGCCGTCGGTGCGCTGCTCGGTCGCGCCGAGGAAGACCGCTTCGAAACCCGCGACGCCGAAGCCATGTTCGCCGTCTTCCCGCGAGGGCGGCGCGCTGGTGTGCGGAAGGTCGTAACGCCAGCCTCCGTCGGAGTCGGCGGTGAACGAGCCCATCGCTTCGAACACCGACTTGCCGTTCTGCGTGGCGACGAGCCGGCGCGCCGAGTACGAGCGGCCGTCGCGGATCGCGGTGACGAGATACTCGATCGGGACGGCGGGGCTGGCGGGCCGGAGGAAGTACCCGTGCAGCGAGTGCAGTCGCCGTCCCTCGGGAGCGTCGCGGGTGATGGCGGTTATGGCCTGGCCGACGATGGCGCCGCCGAACAACGCGTTGGCGCGGTCGTCGACCACCGTGCCGACGTACTCACCGGGATGCTCTTTCGGCTTGACGCCGGTCAGCAGTGCCAGTTGATCGACGCGCTCCTTGTCGACGTCCCACTCTTCGTTGTCCCAGGCCATTGCCTGGCAACGCTATTTGAGCGGCGAGTTCGCTGGCCCCTGAATAACGGCGCCATCGCTGTCGAAGCGCGATCCGTGGCACGGGCAGTCCCAGGTGCCGAGCGCGTCGTCCTGGCGCAGGACGCAGCCTTGGTGCGTACACCGCGGTTCGGGGCGACGCGCGATGCGGTCGCCGATGAGGTGGTGGGTCGCCACGCCGCCGGCCTTCACCGCTTCCTTGGTGATCGTGGAACGCACGCGCGTCGAGTCGAACGTCGACGCCCACGGCTTCGGCGACGCGTCGGTGATGGCGTCGGTCAGCAGACGCGCTGCCACGTAGCTGTTGGTCATTCCCCACTTACCGAACCCGGTTGCGACCCACAGCCGATGCGACGTCGACTTCAGCCGTCCGATGAACGGGACGCGGTCCGTCGTCACGAGGTCGTGGGTTGCCCAGCGGTTCCACACCTCGAACTCGCCGAGGTGTTTCTCGGCCCACACTTCGAGGTCGGCCCATCGCTGCGCGGTTGCGCCTTCGCCCATGTGATGACCGTTACCGCCCACGATGAGCAACGGCGTGCCGTCCTGCGCCGCGGCCGGCCGCAACGAGATCGTGAAGTCCTCGGCCGACAGGCACATCGTGTTCGGCACCTCGCCCGGCATCGACATCGCGATGGCATAGGACTGCATCGGCACCGACCGGTTCGCCAGCAACATCGGATCGACGATCGGCGACTGCGTCGAAATGACCACGTGCTGCGCACGCACCTGGTGGCCGTTCTCGAGCTTGACGGTCACGAGACCGCCGTCTTCGTCGATGTCACTCACCGACGTGAACTCCGCCACGGCGTCGATCGGCAACGCGTCCGCCAGGCCGCGGCAGAGTTGCGCTGGGTTCATGTGGAACTGCTCGCGCAACACGATCGCCGCCTGCACGTCGACGGGGAACCTGATGGTGTCGGTCGACTCGACCGGTAGGCCCGCGGCTTGCGCGGCTCGCAACTCCTCCGCGACGCGCCGCACGCCTTCTTCATTGCGGGCGTAGGTGAACGCATCGGCGCGCGTCATCGCGCAGTCGATGCCCATGTCGTCGATCAGCGCTGCCAGGCTGTGCACCGCGTCGACCTGCGCGCTGGCGTACGCGAGCGCAGCCTCGGCATCGCGCGCCGACGTGATCGCACTCAGGGTCGTCCCTTGCAGCGCGGTGACCTTGGCGGTCGTGTTGCGGGTGGCGACGCCGCCGACGAGATCGCGCTCGACGATCAACACTTCGCGTCCGGCCTGCCGCAGCAGTGTTGCGGTGAGCAACCCCGCGAGACCAGCGCCGACCACGACGACATCGACCGATCGGTCTTCCGACACCGCCGGGTACTGGCGTTCGAGGCTCTGGGCCCACAGCGACGCCGACAACGCGGGTGAGGTCATGCCCAGCAGGTACCCGCTGGTGCAGCTCAGTAGAGGATCTCGACCTCGGGACGTTCGTGGACGAACTGGTGTGCGTGGTGATGCTGGTGATGCGACATCGAAACCTGGCGCAGCTCGGGAAGGGTCAGTAGCGGAGCGAGGCCGTCGCCGCTGATAGCGGAGTCGCGAATGTTGAGAGTGTGAAGCTTCGGATGAAAGGCCAGCGCGCGCAGCCCTTCGTCGGTGACCTTCGTGCTGCACAGGTCGAGGTGCTCGAGGGAGCGCAGTGCAGCGATGTGTTCCATCGCGGCATCGGTGATCGCGCACGACGCCACCGACAGCGAGCGCAGCTTTTGCAGCGTGTGCATCGCGCGTGTGGCTGCGTCGGTAATCCGCGTGTGCGAAGCGTTGAGTTCTTCCAGCTGGTCGAACCGGCAGATCAAGTCGAAGTCGGCGTCACCGATGTGCCTGTGGCTGACGTCGAGCAGCCAGACCGAGCCCGGCGCGAGCTCGGACAGACCGCTGAGATCGTCGCTCTCCGCCTGAAGGCTGAGTTGGTGATGCTCGGCGTCGCCGACGCGATTTGCATAGAACCATGTCGTCTGCGGCCGGAACCCGCGCGGCACGGGGATGTGCGCGCCGAAGAGCGTGTCGAACTCTTCGTCCCGCCGGGCCGCGTCGTCGAGCAACCCCATCGCTACATCGCGCGTTGCGCGAGTTGTGGGCGGTCGATGATCCGGTAGCGGCGGTCGGACTGGTGCAACCACCCGAGGCGAATGAACGCCGACAGCGCTTTGTTCACGCGTTCGCGCGACGCGCCGACCATGCCCGCCAGCTCTTCTTGTGTCACCGGCAGCACGAACTCCTCGGCTTCGCCGGCGAGTTCGAGCAGCCGCTTGGCGGTGCGACCCGTCACGTCGAGGAACATCGAGTCGGCGAGCGCGGAGTCGGTCTGGCGCAGCCGGTTGGAGAGCAACTCGACGACGCCCCACAACAGCGCCGGGTGCGCCTCGAGTACGTCGCGGACGACGTGGTACGGAACCACGATCATCTCGGTCGGTTCGAGCGATCGGGCCTCGGCGGTGCGCGGCTGGCCGTCGAACAACGGCATCTCGCCGAACAGGTCGCCTTCTTCCATCAACGCGACGACCGACTCGCGCCCGTCGAAAGCGCGTTTGGCGATGGCGACTCTGCCGTCGTTCACGACGTACAGCCGGTCGGCGGTCGCCCCCTCGGTGAAGATGATCTCGCCGCGTCCGTAGCGGATGGGGATGACGTGGGACGCGAGATCGTCGAGCGACGATCGATCAAAAAAGCGAAAGAGTTCCGCCCCCGCCAACAACTCTGCCGTGTCCATTGGTGCGGTCAGGTTATCGACCCGCGAAACAGCAGGTGGAGCCGAGCGAAAGCGAGGCGACCAGTGGAGACGGGCGGGTGGGTGGGCGGTTGGGCAACGGGATGAAAAACCGGTACCCTCGGAAGGCGCCCACGCAGTACTAGTCCTTGGAGAGGCATGCCTACTTTCGACGTTGGTGACAAGGTCGTTTATCCGCACCACGGTGCGGCCGTAATCGAGAAGCGTGAAAAGCGCGAAGCGTTTGGAGAGAAGCGCGAGTACTTAGTACTAAAGGTTGCGTACGGCGATCTGACACTGATGGTCCCCGCGGACAACACCGACGAAGTCGGTCTGCGCGAGGTGATCAACGACGAAGAAGTCGAGGAAGTGTTCGCGGTCCTTCGCAAGAAGGAAGCGCGCATGCCTACGAACTGGTCGCGCCGCTACAAGAACCACGTGGAGAAGCTGAAGTCGGGCGACATCTACCAAGTGGCCGAGGTCGTCCGGAATCTGTCGATCCGCGACAAGGACAAGGGCCTGTCCGCAGGTGAGAAGCGCATGCTGCAGAAGGCACGCCAGATTCTCGTGTCGGAGCTGACGTTCGCCATCGGCGTGTCCGAGGCCGAGGCCGAGGAGCGCCTCGACAGCGAACTGCCGTAAGGCAACCCTCGCCCGATGTCCGTCTGGACCGTGGTTTGCGCCGGAGGCGCGGGGCAGCGGTTCGGGTCGGCAAAGCAATACGCCGAGCTTGCCGGCAAGCGGCTGATCGATCACGCCGTCCACAACGCCGCAGCCGCATCTGACTTCGTCGTGATCGGCGCGCCCGCGAACGACGTCGACGACCTGCGCTGGTCGTTCGCGTCGACCACTATCAAGGTCGTCCCCGGTGGCGTCCTGCGGTCCGACACGGTGCGCTGCGCGCTCGCGGTGATCCCGGTCGACGCTGACGTGATCGTCGTGCACGACGCGGCCCGGCCGCTCGCTCCGCCGTCGCTGTTCCGCGACGTCGTGGCTGCGGTCGAGGCGGGCGCCGATGGCGCGGTGCCGGGTCTGGCGCCGCCCGACACAGTCAAGCGCGTCGCCGGTGACGTGGTCGTCGAGACGATCGACCGCTCCGAGTTAGTGATGGTGCAGACGCCGCAGGCCTTCCGCGGCGACGCGTTGCGTGCGGCGCACGCCGGAGCGCCGGACGCGACCGATGACGCAGCGCTCGTCGAACGCGCCGGTGGCAAGGTGGTCGTCGTGCCGGGGACCGCTGCCGCGAACAAGATCACGACGCCCGACGACCTGATCGCCATGCAACGGTGGTTGCCGTGAACGGGCTCCCGCGCGTCGGGCTCGGCTACGACGTCCACCGCTTCGGTGACGATCCGCAGCGCCCCTTCATCCTCGGTGGCGTCACCTTCGAAGGACAGACCGGACTCGTCGGACATTCCGACGCCGACGCGGCGGCGCACGCCATCGCCGACGCGCTGCTCGGCGCCGCCGGGCTCGGTGACATCGGCCAACATTTCCCCGACACCGACGAGAAGTGGAAAGACGCGGACAGCATCGTCCTCCTGCGGGCCATCGCGATTCGCGTGCAGGCCGCCGGCTTCGAGATCGGCAACGTCGACTGCACCGTCGTGACCGAGGCGCCCAAGCTCGCGCCGATGCGCGACGCGATGGAAAAGAACCTGAGCGCGGCGATCGACGCGCCTGTGACGGTGAAAGCGACGCGTCCCGAAGCGCTCGGCGCGCTCGGTCGCGGCGAGGGCGTCGCCTGCATCGCGGTTGCGTTGATCGTCGAGAGCGATCGCAGCTGATGGCGCCGCGTTCACCCAGCGGTGGTCGCTCGCGTCCCGGCGCGCGCCGCGGTGGCACTGCCCGCGACCGCGGGCGCGAACGCGACGCCGGCGCGCGCCCGCGCGCCATCGACCGCGGCCTCGGGGGACAGATCGTCGCCGGGCGCAACGCCGTACGCGAGTTGCTTGCCGCCGGGCGACGGCCGGTGCGTGAGGTGTTCTTTGCCGAAGGCATCGATCCCGCGCCGGTTCTCGACGACATCGCCACCTTCGCCGCCAAGGCAGGCGTGCCCATCCGCACGTTGCCTCGCGCCCGCCTTGATGCGCTGGCGGAAACCGAAGCGCCCCAAGGAGTGGTGGCACGCGCCGCGCCCCTGCCCGAAGCGGATCTGTCGGCGTTGGCCGCGCCGACGCGGCCCGGCGGTCCGCCGCCGTTCCTCGTCGCCCTCGACGGCGTCACCGACCCGCACAACCTCGGCGCCATCATCCGCAGCGCCGAGTCGGCCGGTGCCACCGGTCTCGTCGTCACGCGCCATCGCGCGGCGCACGTCACCCCAACGGTCACAAAGGCCGCGGCGGGTGCAATCGAGTACCTCCCAATCGCCGTGGTCCCCGGACTCCCGGCGGCGCTGCAGGAGTTACAGAGCCGCGGCGTCTGGACGGTCGGCCTGGCGGGCGACGCACCGCAGACCGTGTTCGATCTGCCCGTCGCCGACGGCCCCGTCTGCGTCGTCCTCGGTGCCGAGGGGAGCGGTTTGGGCCGGCTCGTTCGTCAACGCTGTGAGATCGTCGTCGGCATCCCACGGGTGGGTCACACCGAGTCGCTCAACGTGGCCGCGGCGGCCGCTGTCGCCTGTTTCGAGGTCGCGCGCCGCCGGATGGAGTCCGATTCGCGCTAGTTGGTAGCAATCCTGAACAAATTCCTCCCAACAATCACCCTCCGTGGTATTGACCTTCCCAAAGTCCATCGGTACAAGGGATTTCAGAGATTCGGGGCATCGGCAGGGGAGCGATGTTGCGGACCTCCATCCACAACAACACATCCCTGGAGACACAATCGTGGCGGTCGAAGTGCACGCTCCCCTTCACGAGGACGACGATGACGTCCTCGTAGGGCGGTTCCAGGCTGGGGACATGCAGGCGCTTGACGCCTTGCTCACGAAGTACCGGCGCTTTGCGCGCTCGAAGGTTCGCAACTACTTCCTCGTGGGAGCAGACGCGGACGACCTCGAGCAAGAAGGTCTGATCGGTCTGTACAAGGCGGCGAGGGATTACCGCGCCGACCGCGCGGCGAGCTTTCCGGTGTTCGCCGAAATGTGCATCACGCGTCAGATCATCACCGCGGTGAAGGCGGCCACCCGCCAGAAGCATCAGCCGCTCAACGGCTACGTGTCGATATCGACTCCGCTCAACCTCACCGACGACGGAGCCGATCCGCGGGACGAGTTGCTGCGCGATCACACCATCACCGATCCGGCCGACGTTGTCGCCGACGTCGACCAAGCGGATTCCGTGCAGGCGTCGATCGCGCAGCTCCTCTCGTCGCTCGAGATCGAGGTGCTGAAGCTGTACGTGGACGGCGCGAGCTACGCCGAGATCAGCTTGGCGCTCAACCGCCACACCAAGGCCGTCGACAACGCCATCCAGCGCATCAAGCGCAAGGTCGAGGGCGTCCTCGCCCAGCGGGCGAAGACCGAGCAAGCGGAGTACGAGCAACTCGCGTCGTAGTCGGCGGTCCGGTGGCGCCCGTCGCCCCGCCGCCGATCTCTGAAGCACTGAAACGCGCGGTTTCGCGGCGCCTGCGGGCTGCGCGCACGCGCGTTTCAGTGCTTGAAACGCAGCGGGGATCAACGGCCGGCGTCGGTAGGCTCTCCGAGCGTTACCCGCCGGATTAGCTCAGTCGGCAGAGCACCTCTCTTGTAAAGAGGATGTCGTCGGTTCGATTCCGACATCCGGCTCCAAAGTGCGCGGATTCTTCCGCAGTGCCGTACACTTTGGGACCCGTGCCGACCGGGGGCGTGGCGCATGCCGGTGGCACCAGCGGGGGGGATGACGTGGCACGAACCGAAGAGGAACGCGTAGCGCACGTCTGGCTGCGCCTTGGGTTCGGCCCGGCACCGGGCGACGTCGCCGCCGGGATTGCGCAGGGTGGTGCAAGTCCCGTCGTCGACGATCTCCTCGCACGCCCGGCGACGACGCCGACCGCGTGGGGCTGGCCGGCCGAGCAGAACGACGGCCAGGACATCCTGCGACTCGTCAACCGTCTGTTCGAACTATGGGCGACAAAGCCGGGCGCGGTGCAGGAACGGATCTCGTGGATCCTGAACGGGCTTCTCGTCGCGGGCTACGGCGGCCAGGTGCAGTTCGGCGAGATGCGCGCGCACTTCAATCGCCTGCGCTCCTGGCCGACGGCGTCGTACCGCAGCCTGCTCAGCAACGTGATCGGTTCCGCGGCGCTGCAGATCTACCTCACCGGCATCAACAGCATGCCGCCGCACGCGAACGAGAACCTCGCCCGGGAGTTGATGGAGCTGTTCAGCCTGGGCGTCACCAACCCGCGGACCGGCGCCCTCAACTACAGCGAAGCCGACGTCAAGGAAATCGCGCGCGCGCTGACGGGCTACAAGTTCGACACCAGCAGCCGCGCGCTGTCGTTCTCGAGCGCGAACTGGGACAGCGGCAGCAAGACGTTCCTCGGGGGTGATCGTGGCGCCGCGAAACTCGCCGAGGTCATCAACGCCGTCGCGACGCACGACAGTTTCCGCTTCTTCGTACCGCAGCGTTTCTACCGCGAGCTGATGGGGTTCGACCCGTCGCCGTCTGCGCTCGACGACATGGCCGACGTGTGGTCGCCCGACGGCAACCTGCAGGCGCTCGTGTCGCACATCGCGCACCGGCCCGAGTTCCTCGCCGACACCACGATCGGCAACCGCGTGAAGTCACCGGTGGAGTTGCTCGTGCGTGCGGTACGCGTGCTCGGCAAGGCAGACCTGTGGACCGTGCACTCGTGGATGATGAGCCGGCAGTTGCACCAGCGCCCGGAGTTGCCTCCGAACGTGTCGGGCTGGGAAGGAAGCAACTGGCTCTCGCCCGGGCACATCGTCGTGTGGTCGGACGTCGCTCATACGCTGTGCATGTCAGACCGTGGCGCCTCCTTCGACGGCACCCGCTACGAAGTGCCGCCGACCGAGCGCAATGTCAACCTGCGCGCCTTCTACGAAACCGCGGATCGTTCGACGGCCGCCGACATCGCGTTCGAAATGGCGGGGCTTTACGACGTTTCCGCCGAAACGCGCGGCGCGGTCGACGCTTTCGCCAACGAGCAGTCGACGGTCGGGGAGCCCTGGTCGTGGGAACGCGCGTGCGGCGTGATGCAGATGGTGTTCATTAGTCCCGAGTTCTTGGTGGGTTGACGACATGACAACGCGCACGTCCCGTCGTCGGTTCCTCATGCAGGTCGGCGCTGCCGCGGCCGCGGGCATCACGACGCCGCTGTGGCTCGACTTGATCCAGCGCGGTGGCCTTCCGTTTGCGTGGGGCAGCGGCGAGTTCGACACGCTCCCCGTTGGCTCGCCGGTGTGTGTTCACATCTCGCTCGACGGCGGCAACGACTACCTGAACACGCTCGTCCCGATCGGCGACCACTGGTACCAGGATGCGACGTACGGTCACGGAAGTCTCGCGCTCACGTCGAGCGAGACGACGGCACTGAACGACTCGCCGTACCGGCTCCACAACAAGCTGTCGTGGCTGGCGAACCGCTGGAACACGGCCGGTGACGTCGCGTTCGTTCTCGGCGTCGGCAACAACCTCCGCGACTTCAGCCACTTCGAATCGACGCGCTACTGGGAGACCTCCCGCGTCGACCTGTCCGGGCGCACCGGTTGGCTCGGGCGATACGCCGACGCCACGCGTTCGGACAACGCCGTCGCCAGTGTCGCCATCTCCGACCTGCGGCTCGAAGCGATGCCGGCCCACGCTGCCGCGCTCGTCGTGCAGGAGTGCTCGACGTTCGCGTTCCAGACGGGGTCGGTCAGCAGCGACACGT
>JBEEFR010000021.1:0-28371 GCA_041166285.1 Actinomycetota bacterium
TCCGCAACTGCATCGAGGCGGCCGAGCGCGCCGTGGGTTGGCGGGAGTAGTGGCCGAATACATCTCCGATCTGCTGGCGCGCGGGCGCACGTTTTCCTTCGAGTTCTTTCCGCCGAAGACCGACGCCGAAGAGGAGCGCCTCGAGGCTGCGCTGCATCACCTCGAACCGCTCGCCCCGTCGTTCGTGTCGGTCACCTATCGCGGCGGTCGATCGTCCCGCGACCGCACGACGAAGCTCGTGTCGAACATGGAGCGCGACACGGCGCTGAACCCGATGGCGCACCTCATTTGCGTCGCCCACACGCGCGCCGAGTTGATCGACATCCTCGGCGACTTCAAGGCCGCCGGGCTCAAGAACGTGCTCGCCCTCGGCGGCGACCCGCCGACTGACGCCGACGCCATCGAAGGCGAACTGAAGTACGGCGAAGAGATGGTCGACCTCGTGCGCGAGGTCGGGGGCTTCGCCGTCGGCGTCGCCGCGCACCCCGAGGTGCACCCGCGTTCGCCGTCGCGTGCGGAAGACCGCGATCGCCTCGCCGCCAAACTCGACAAAGCCGACTTCGCCATCACCCAGTTCTTCTTCCGCGTCGACGACTACGCCGGAATGATGGACGACCTCAGGGCACGCGGCGTCGACAAACCGGTGCTGCCGGGCATCATGCCGATCTCGAGCCTGAAGTCTATCAAGCGCATGGCCGAGCTGTCAGGCGCGGAGGTGCCGTCGGAAGTTGTGGCGCGCATTCAAGCGGTCAGCGACGACGACGACGCCGTGAAGGCGGAGGGCATCGCGATCGCGACGGAGTTGTGTCAGGACCTGTTGGCCTACGGCGTTCCCGGCATCCACTTCATCACCATGAACACGTCGACGGCGACGAGCGAGATCTACAAGAACCTCGGTCTTTAGAGCACTTCCACGGTGTCGCCGAGCGCGATGGCGCCGGGCACGGTAACGACGCACCCGATGGCGAGGTTGCCGGCGCGCTCCTTGTTGATCGTGCGCAGCACGTCGAGGTCGCGGGCGATGCCCGGTTGCGGCCGCGTCGTCATGACGCAGCGGTCGATCGGCTTCGTGACTTCCGCCTCGACCGTGCCGACCCGAACGCGGCGGCCGACTAGTTCGTCCTCGCCGTCGCCGTCGACGATGACGTTCGTGCGGAAGCGCCGTTCGTCCCAGTCGCGCAGCGTTGCCCGCGAGACGAGTGAGAAGCGCGTCCGTTTCGAGTCGTGGAAAACGCCGTCGGGACCCGTCCATTCGATCCAGTCGGCGTCGTGCTCGAAGTCGAGCGGGTTCTCGAACGTGCCGCGCACTCCGGACTCGGCGCGCACGAGCTCGACTTCGTAGCCCAGCCACTGCGACAGGTCGTCGCCTTCGGGCAGCGTGACCGCCACGCCTCCGTCGTCGTCCAACCGCGCGGAGCCGAACAACAACTTCGGCTCGCGGCGCGCCGTCAGCATCTTGCCGGTCGTCACGTCGCGGATGCCCCACTGCCGGTCGCCGCGGAGTCCCAGTTCACCGACTTCGACGCGGTCGAGTTGCTCGCCGCCCAGCGATTTCACCGGGAACCGCCACAGTCCGACGACGCGCATTAAGCGCCGAGCGTATTCCTCAGTAGCGTGGCGTCGATGGCTGACTCGACGATCATCTACACCCACACCGACGAAGCACCGCTCCTCGCGACGTATTCGTTCCTTCCCGTGATCCAGGCGTACGCGGGCGTCGCCGGAGTGGCCGTCGAGACGCGCGACATCTCGCTGGCTGGCCGCATCATCGCCTCGTTCCCGGAGCGGCTCGCGCCCGAGCAGCGAATCGGCGACGCCCTCGCCGAGTTGGGTGAGCTGGCGAAGACGCCCGAGGCCAACATCATCAAGCTGCCGAACATCAGCGCGTCGATCCCGCAGCTGCAGGACGCGATCGCCGAACTGCAGGCCAAGGGCTACGCGTTGCCGAACTATCCCGACGATCCGCAGACCGACGAGGAGCGCGAAGTGCGCGCCCGCTACGACCGCGTGAAGGGCAGCGCGGTGAATCCGGTGTTGCGCGAGGGCAACTCGGACCGGCGCGCGCCCGCGTCCGTCAAGCAGTACGCCCGGACGCACCCGCACTCGATGGGAGCGTGGTCGGCGAACTCACAGACGAACGTCGCGCACATGACCGCGGATGACTTCCGTTCCAACGAACAGTCGGCGGTGCTGGCGAACGACGGCGCACTCCGCATCGAACTCGTCGGTGCCGACGGCACGGCGACGGCGCTGCGCGCGCCGGTTCCGGTGCTCGCCGGTGAGGTTGTCGACGGAACGGTGATGCGCGTCGCCGCGCTGCGCGCCTTCGTCGACGCGCAGATCGCCCGCGCCGAAACCGAGGGCGTGCTGTTCTCGGTGCACCTCAAGGCCACGATGATGAAGGTCTCGGACCCGATCATCTTCGGTCACGTCGTGCGCGCCTTCTTCCCCGACTTGTTCGCCGAATTCGGCGACACCCTTGCGGCGGCCGGCATCTCGCCCAACGACGGTCTCGGGACTCTCCTCGAAAAGGCCGCCGCCCTGCCTGAAGGTGACGCGATCAGCGCCGCGGTTGCCAAGCGGCTTTCCGAGGGCCCGGCCTTGGCGATGGTCGACTCCGACCGCGGCATCACGAACTTGCACGTGCCGAGCGACGTGATCGTCGACGCGTCGATGCCGGCGATGATCCGCACGTCGGGGCACATGTGGGGCCCCGACGGGAACGAAGCCGACACGCTCGCCGTCATCCCCGACAGCAGCTACGCGGGGATCTACCAAGTGGTCATCGACGACTGCCGCGCCCACGGCGCCTTCGACCCGTCGACCATGGGTTCGGTGCCGAACGTCGGGCTGATGGCGCAGGCCGCGGAGGAGTACGGCAGCCACGACAAGACGTTCGAGATCGCCGCTCCCGGCACGGTGCGCGTCGTCGACGACGCCACCGACATCGTGCTGATGGAGCACGATGTCGCCGCGGGCGACATCTGGCGGATGTGCCAGACCAAAGACGTGCCGATTCGCGACTGGGTGAAGCTCGCCGTGAGCCGCGCCCGCGCCACGGGCGCACCGGCAGTGTTCTGGCTCGACGAGACGCGGGCGCACGACGCCAACCTGATCGCGAAGGTGAACGCCTACCTCCCGGACCACGACACGAACGGCTTGCAGATCGAGATCATGGCGCCGGTCGACGCCATCGCCTTCTCGCTCGAGCGCATCCGCCGCGGCGAAGACACGATCAGCTGCACCGGCAACGTGTTGCGTGACTATCTGACCGACCTGTTCCCGATCCTCGAACTCGGTACGTCGGCGAAGATGCTTTCGATCGTGCCGCTCATCAACGGCGGGGGACTGTTCGAGACGGGCGCGGGAGGCTCCGCGCCGAAGCACGTGCAGCAGCTCGTGAAGGAGAACCACTTGCGCTGGGACAGCCTCGGCGAGTTCTTCGCGTTGGCTGCGAGTTTCGAGCACCTCGCTAACGTGACGGCCAACAAGCGCGCGCAGATTCTCGCCGACACGCTCGACCTCGCGACCGGCACGTTCCTCAACGAGAACAAGTCGCCGAGCCGCAAGGTCAACGAGATCGACAACCGCGGCAGTCACTACTACCTCGCGCTCTACTGGGCGCAGGAACTCGCCGCGCAGTCAGCCGATGCCGAACTCGCCGCCGCGTTCGGTCCGCTCGCCGAGCGCCTCGCCGCCGACGAGCAAGCCATCACCGCCGAGCTACTCGAGGTGCAGGGCCACCCCGTCGACCTCGGGGGCTACTACCAACCCGACGACGCGAAGACCACCGCCGTCATGCGTCCGTCGCCGACCCTCAACGCCGCCCTCGCGACCCTCACTTAGAAACGCAACTTTCGGAGGATTACGTTTCCGCGGCTGACTTGAGGCGTTCGAGGGTGTGTTGCATGCCCTTGATCATCTGGTTGCGGCGCGGCGGGAGCGTGTACAGCTTCGAAATCGTCGACTCGACGCGGAACGACTCGGTCACCGACGTGCCCCCGTTCGATTCCGTGAAGCTGTAGGTCCAGATCGTGCCGCCGGCGTCGAAGGCGAACAGCTTCCCGGCGACGCACTCGGTGATCGTCGGCGTCGTGGACCACTTGAACGGGCCCATCTTGTTGGTGCCGCGGAACTTGGCGCCGACGGCGGGACCTGAGGCGCCGTCGACCCATTCGCAGCTCTTGGTTTCGGGGCTCCACTCGCCCATGCGCGTCACGTCGGTGACGAGCGCGTAGACGGCGTCGGGAGCGGCGTTGATGTGGATCGTGACTTGGCCTTCCATAAGTGCCCGAAAGTACTGTCGATTGCATGGCCAAAGCACCGGTAACCGTCACCGTCACCGGCGCAGCTGGGAACATCGGCTACGCCCTCGTCTACCGCATCGCGTCGGGTCAGCTCTTCGGCGCTGATCAGCCCGTCCGGTTGCGGCTGCTGGAGATCGAGCCGGCGATGAAGAGTCTCGAGGGTGTGGTGATGGAACTCGACGACTGCGCGTTCGCGTTGCTCGCCGGCGTCGACACGCTCACGAGCGACGACAAGGCGGCGTTCGACGGCACCAACTGGGCGCTGCTCGTCGGTTCGGTCCCGCGCAAGGCGGGCATGGAGCGCGGCGACCTGCTCAACATCAACGGCGGCATCTTCAAGCCGGCCGGTCAGAAGATCAACGACTCCGCGGCCGACGACGTGCGCATCCTCGTGGTCGGCAACCCCGCCAACACGAACTGCCTCATCGCGCGGGAAAACGCACGCGACATCCCGTCGGACCGCTGGTTCGCCATGACGCGTCTCGACGCCAACCGCGCGACGACCCAGCTGGCGCAGAAGGCAGGCGTGCCCGTCGCCGACGTGAAGAACGTCGCCATCTGGGGCAACCACTCCGCCACGCAGTACCCCGACGCCTACAACGCCACGATCGGCGGCAAGAGCGCGTACGACGTCATCGACGACGAAGCGTGGTTGCAAAGCACCTTCATCGAGACCGTGCAGAAACGCGGCGCCGCCATCATCGAAGCACGCGGGCTTTCGAGCGCCGCCAGCGCAGCGAACGCTGCGATCGACTCGGTGACCAGCGTCGTCAACAAGACGGCCGCGGGCGACTGCGCGTCACTCGCCGTGTGCTCGAAGGGCGAGTACGGGGTCCCCGAGGGATTGCAGTTCGGGTTCCCGGTCGCGGCCGACGGCAACGGCGCCTGGTCGGTGGTCGAAGGCTTCGACCTCAACGACTTCGCGAAAGCAAAGATCGCCGTCACCACCGACGAATTGATCAGCGAGCGCGACGAAGTCCGCTCGCTGGGGCTTATCCCTTAGACCTCGATCGTCACCTTGAAATTGACGCCGAGGCGCTGGAGGTAGGCGAGCTTCCTCTCGATGGCGGCCTGCCATTGGGCGAGAGCATCCTCGTACGGGGTGCGATCCCCGTCTTCGCAGGCGTGCTCGAGCTCATCAAAAGCTGCGTCTTCCGCATCGAGCAGGCCCCGGTACTTCTCGAGGAAGTGGTCGTCGATCACCTCGGACAGCGTCACGGGCGTCTCCTTCAGGTCGGGCCGTTAGTGCTTTCGGACTGTACCGAACGATTTCCGTGTTGTCACCGGGGACCTTTTCCCCAAATTCTTGTGACGCATGCCCTATTCAGGACGCCTGACCAGGCATAAGGTCGAGGTATCGGGGGGAACGTCCTCCGCGCAACAGAGAAGGAGGTACCCGGTTGAACTCGAAGAACGACAACTCGCTGCGCACTGTGCTTGCGGGGTCGTTGCTCGTGCTCGCCGGTGCGGCTGCATGGATCTTGCTCTCAGCGGGGCAGGCGGGCGCATTGACGAATGTCGACCAGGACTCGACCAACACGAACATCGGTGTGGCCGTGTCCAATACAGGCGGCAACGTCGGGGTTGGCAATGCTTCAACGAACAACGCAAACAGCAATCAGAAGGCGACGGCGACAGGTAACGGGAAGGGCGACAAGATCGCCGTGAACGACGCCACGACGTCGAACCACTCTGATGGTTCGGCGGTCATCGCCACTGGTAATGCCAACTCAAACGGCAACACCGCGAGCAACAACACGGTGCAGGCGGCGGACCCAGGAAACAGCACTGGTCTCGTGAACGCCGACCAGAACTCGAACAACACCAACATCGGTATCGCGGTTGCGAACACCGGCGGAAACATCGGCGTCGGTAACGCGTCGACGAACAACGCCAACAGCAATCAGACCGCGACGGCGACGGGCAGTGGAAGCGGCGACAAGGTCGCGGCCAACACGTCCAACGCGTCGAATTCGTCGAACGGCGATGCGACGATCGTCACCGGCAATGCGTCGGCCACGGGCAACACGGCGTCTAACAACACCGTGCAAACCGTTGACGCGCACGGCTCCGGTCTGGTTCTTGGTGATCAGAACTCCAACAACCTGAACTTCGGTTTGGGTGTTGCCAACTCCGGCTTGAACGTCGCCGCTGGCAACCTGTCAGTGAACAACAGCAATGCACCGCAGAACGCCACCGCAACGGGTGGCGGCGGAGGCGACAAGGTCGCAGCAAACGACGCGACAGCCTCGAACTCGTCCGATGGGTCCGCAGCGATCCTGACCGGCGGCGCCAACGCGGTTGGCAACATTGCAAGCAACGCGAACACGCAGGTGCTCAACGCCGCAGCGGTACGCAGTGCGTCTTCGACGCTGCCGCTGTTGCTGTTGATGGTGCTTGTGGGTCTGCTCTTCGGAGCCAGACCGAAGCGGGCGCTCGGCATTCGCCGGGTGTAACGCCCCATCGAATAGGGCGGGCCCTCCGGGGCCCGCCTTTTTCGCGTCAGTGCGGCGTTACGGGATGCAGCTGTCGAGGCGGTTGGCGCGGGCGAAGTGGCTGATGGCCTTGAGCGGCGCCACGCCCTCGTCGTCGACGTTGTTGTATTTGGCGGCGTCGCCCGTGCGCAGCGCGGCGGCGTAGTGGCGACCAGCGGCGATGTAGCCGTCGAATTCGCCGAACCACGCGTCGAGTTGGCTCGTGTTCTGCGGTCGATGTGGCAACGCCCGCAATTCGGTGACGGCAGCCTCGAGCTTGTCGGCAGCGGCGTCGACCCTTTTGGCGTTCGCCTTGGGCCCGTCGTCGATCTTGTCTTCCTGGGTGCTCGAGCGCTGCTTGTCGGCGAGCGGGCGCACCTTCTTCGCGCACAACGCATTGGCCGCCCGCACGAACGACGGATCCGTCATCGTCCGCCCCGGACGGAAGTTCCGGTTTTGCCACAGCACCAGCAGCGTGAACGCGAACGCGATGGCGATGAGGACCTGAATCGGCCGGCGGCGCCGCCACAGGCCTCTCGCAAACCACTCGATCCACCCGCGCACCGCCCGGTTGTAGCAGCCGACGGGCGCCGACCTACGATTCGGGCATGCAATCGCGCCTGCCGACAGTGGTGACCGCGGTAGCGATAGTGCTCGCCCTCATCGGCATCGGCGGGGTGGCCTTCGGCGCCGCCGACAAGCCGTCGCAGCACGCCGCCTCGAACGGATCGACCACGACGACCGAGTTCGCCGGCGACGGCGGCGACGCCGGTGGCTCGGGTTCCTCCGACTCCACGCTGACGACCATCGCCGGCGCGACCACCACCACCGCCAAGGCGGGCGCGGCAACGACCACGACCGCCACTGCGAAGCCGTCGGCGGCGTGTCCGGACCCGCCCGCGACCACCGCCGACCCTGGTCGCAACCAGCCGCCCGCTGTGGGCCGCTACACGTACGTCAACTGCGCCGACAGTTCGGACACGGTCGAGACCTCGATCACCGCCGGCAACAGCGCCAACGGCATCACGCGCCGCAACGTGAATGGCGACGCAGGGGGCCAGGAGCAAACGTCGTCGATCGCCTACGGGCCCGCGGGCGTCACCGTCGAGAGCCTCGCCTTCGACACGCCGCAGGGCCACATGACGTGCGACCTGAATCCCGATCTCGAGAACTACCCGGCCGACATGCACGGCGGCGCCCAGTGGTCAGGTTCGAGCTCGTGCGACATCAAGAACTCGAAGGGCGTCAAGTTCGGCACGATCAAGATCGACGCCGCCGGCAAGATCACCGGCAAGGTGGCGGCGACGGTCGGCAGCACGACGGTGAACGCGTGGGCCGTCGAAGGCACCATCACGCTGACCTTCGACATTCCGAGTTTCGGTAGTCAGACGACGCACATCGTCGAGCGTGGCTACTACGACGCCGCGCACGGCATCGAGGTGTACCGCCACACCGAAGCAACCAGCAGCGGCGGCGGCCAGAGCGTCGTGCGCGACGAGAAGCTCACGAGCTTGACGCCCAAGGCGTCGTAGCGCTTCGGGCTACTTGATCGGCGGCAGTTCGAAGCTGAAGCCGCGCGGGTTCACGACCACCGTGCAGGACTGGTGGTGGTCGATGCACTTCGCGGTCGCTGCCCAGTAGGTCTGCGGCAGCGCCGGTAACCCGAGGTCGACGAAGACGGCGAAGCCGAACAACGCCGCCACCGGTGCCAGAACGGCGAGGCGGATCGTGCGGCGTCGCCACTTCGCCGTGGAGGCAGCTGCAAAGACGGTGATGACGACGAGAGTGGTTGGAATCAGGAAGTAGCGCCCGTGGGCGTTCGACTCCGCCATGCCCTTCATGTTGAAGTTGTAAGCCCACGCAGTCGCCGCCAGCGACAAGGCGAACACGCTCACGGCGTGCAGCCGGACGGCCCAGGGCAGGGCGAGCAGCGCCGCGACGGTGAACCCGACGCCGAGCACGCACAGCACGAGCATCGGCAAAGGCATGGGCCGGGTGAACACGTGCCAGGTCAGCGTGTGCTCGCCGACACCGAGGAGCCCCCAGATGCGCAACAAAAGGGCACGGGGGATCGTCCGCAGCGCCGGCTGCAGTCCGAGGTCATCCCGCGGGTTGGCCACGAGCACGAGGCCTTGCACGATCGCCGTGGTCAGTACGACGCCGAATGCAGCCAGGTTGTGGCGTTCCCGCTGACGCCACCAGCGCAGAGCAAACGCCGGCCACAGGAGCATGCTCGTCGCACCTGTGAGCCCGCCGAGCGCCAACGCCGCCAGCTCGGCGATGCGGCCGCCGCGCGTCCGCGGCGCGTCGCAGAAGCTGAGCAGCATCAGACCGATGCCGATCGGCCACAGCGCGTTCGTCAGGTTCCCGATCGTTTCGCGGGCGCCAGGGATCAGCAGCAACGACACGAACAACGCGGCACGCGCGCCGTCGCTCGGGATCAACCATCGCAGGCGCCGACTGAGCACGACCGACAAGCACAGTGGGTAGGCCGCCAGCGCGAACACGGCGTACGCCGCCGCTACCGCCGATGCGGGCAGGAGCGACGCCAACTCCGCCCAGGCGCGCAGCACCAAGTGCAGGTAACCGTTGTAGGAGTGGAACAGCGACCGGTACCAGGGCTCCAGGTACGCAGAGCGAAGGAAGATCGGGCCGTCCTCGGCCCACAAGTTCGGATGGAAGACCCCGCTAGGGCGGCGCGCTCCGAGCACGGCGAAGGCCAGGACCATCGCCGCCGCGTACGCGGGTGCGCCGAGCGGCTGGCCTGCGACCGTGAAGGGCTGGTCGGCGGCCTCGGCGGGACGTTGCTCGAACGTGAACGATCGCCGTGGCTGGTGCGTCAGGGGAGCGGCAACCGTGACCTCTAGGTCATCGCTCATGGCGGGAAGCTACTTGAGCGGTGGCGCAGCAGGACGGAGCAGCATCTCGCGGGTGAAGACGTCGATCTGACCCGTGACCGGCAGGTGCGACGCCGCTTGGAAGGAGCGAATCGCGGCGTCGGTCTGCGGACCCCAGAAGCCCGTCGCCGGCACCCCGAAGCCGAGGCTGCTCAGCAGCGTTTGGTAGGCGCGCACCTGGTCGACACGAATCTGATCGGGCGCTCCGGCCGGCAGCTGGTACAGCGCAGCGTCGGCCACGGCCTGCCACACCTCGGGCGTGGCGTGCTGCCAACTCCAGAACGACACGCTCGTGCCACCCATGTCGGCGACGGCGCCCATGAAGCGGTGGATCGTCCCGCGGTTCGGCACGCCCGGAGGCCCTCCGTCGGCGGCACCGTCGTAGGCCTGACCGACCGGGATCAACGGCTTGCCCAGCGGCGCGAGGCGCGCCCAGGTCTGCTGCACGGCGGTGACGGGGTCGTTGTTGAGCCAGTAGATCATCGGCGCGATCGCGTCGAACATCTTCACGACGGATTCGTACGGATAGTTGGTTATGCGCGGCGACGGACGGGGTACAACGGCAATCAGAGGAAAGCCGGCCCCAAGGGCGTCGCGTAGCGCATAGCCGTAGAAGCCGGTCGTGTCGGGACTGAGGTTGACGCCCATGCTGCGGAACTCGATGTCGGCCGCGAACCCGTCGATGCGATCGCCGGTCGGTGCGCGGTAGCGCGCCGCCTGCGCGGCGCGGGCCACGTCCGCGCCGATGTCGTCCAGATAGGGGAAGTCCCACCCGTACACGCGAATGCCGGCTTTGTGCGCGGCCGGGAGCAACGCGTTGAGGAAGTCGCCACCTTGAAAGCCCGAGACCGACGAACCGGTGCGTACGTACAGGTAGTTCAGGCCGAAGTGTTGCGCCTTGGCGACGACCGCTTGGGCGTTGCCGCCTTCGGCTTTCTCGGGCTGCCAGATCCACATGCCCTTGCCGACAGGGACGGCGCCGTGCACGTTCGGCGGCGCCGGCACGGTCGGCTTACTCGTGGTTTGTGGCGCCACTGCGAGCCGCGACGTTTCCGTCGTGGCGGGTGCCGCGAGAGGTGCAACCACTGGCTGTCGCTTGACCACCGGTGCGGTGGCGGCGCGCGACGCCTGCGGATGCACGACAAAAAGCCCCAGTAGCCCCAACCCCGTCAGCACGTTCAAGAACGTGAGAAGAAACCTTCGAGCGTTACTGGAGCCGGCAAGGTCTAGACCGGCTCGGTACATCTACTGCAACGTCAACTTCGGTGAATGCTCCCTGCGAGAAGGTCTTGGTTCATCTGGGCGATGGTACCTAGCGGGATTTCTTTGGGACACGCGGCTGAACACTCTCCAATGTTCGTGCACGACCCGAACCCTTCCTGCTCCATGGCGTCGACCATCGCTATTACCCGAGAGTGTCGCTCAGGTTGGCCCTGCGGCAACACCCCCAAATGAGTGATTTTCGCGGCGGTGAACAACATGGCCGATGCGTTCGGGCAGGCGGCGACGCACGCACCGCACGCGATGCACGCGGCAGCGTCGAATGCGGCGTCGGCGTTCGCCTTCGACACCGGAATCGACGCGGCTTCAGGCGCGGCCCCCGTGTTCACGGAGATGTATCCGCCGCTGGCGATGATGCGATCTAGCGCACCTCGGTTGACGACGAGGTCTTTGATGACGGGGAACGCGCGCGCCCGCCAAGGCTCGATCCAGATCTCCTGGCCGTCCTTGAAGTGACGCATGTGCAGCTGGCACGTAGTGGTAGCGCGCTCGGGTCCGTGTGCGATGCCGTTGATAACAAGACCACAGGTCCCACAAATTCCTTCGCGGCAATCATGATCGAATGCGATCGGATCTTCGCCGTTCGCGATGAGCCCTTCGTTCACAACGTCGAGCATTTCGAGGAACGACATGTCCTCTGAAATCGCATTCGCCTGATAGGTCATCATTCGACCAGCTACATCGGCATTCGGTTGCCGCCAGACATGGAGCGTGAGGTTCATCTACTTGTAGGACCTTTGGGCGGGGTGGACGTAGTCAAACGTGAGGTGCTCCTTGTGCAACACCGGAGGTGCGCCGACGCCGGCGAACTCCCAGCCGGCGGCGTAGCTGTAGTCCTCGTCATTGCGCTGCGCTTCGCCGTCTTCGGTTTGGTACTCCTCGCGGAAGTGACCGCCGCAGCTCTCGTTGCGGTGCAGCGCGTCGATGCACATCAGCTCGCCGAGTTCGAAGAAATCGGCGACGCGCCCCGCCTTCTCGAGCGACTGGTTCAGCTCGTCGTTCGTGCCGAGCACCTTCACCGATTGCCAGAACTCCTCACGCAACTCGGGGATGCGGTCGAGCGCTTTGCGCAGCCCTTCCTCGTTGCGGCCCATGCCGCAGTAATCCCACATGATCTTGCCGAGCTCTTTGTGGAACGAGTCGACGGTGCGCGTGCCGTTGGGGCGCAACAGTCGGCCGATGCGGTCTTTGACGTCGGCCACGGCTTTCTGTGCGTCGGGATGGGACGCGTCGGCGGTGTTCGACGGGGTCTGGGCGAGGTAGTCGCCGATCGTCGAGGGAAGTACGAAGTAGCCGTCGGCCAAGCCCTGCATCAGGGCGGACGCGCCGAGGCGGTTGGCGCCGTGATCCGAGAAGTTCGCCTCGCCGCCGACGAACAACCCGGGGATTGTCGACATCAGGTTGTAGTCGACCCACAGCCCGCCCATCGTGTAGTGGATCGCCGGGTAGATGCGCATCGGCGTCTTGTACGGGTTCTCGTCGGTGATGCGGTTGTACATCTCGAACAAGTTGTCGTACCGCTCGCGGACGGTGGCCTCGCCGACGCGGTTGATGGCGTCCGCAAAGTCGAGATACACGCCGAGGCCGCCTGGTCCGACGCCGCGCCCTTCGTCACACACCGCCTTGGCGGCGCGTGACGCCACGTCGCGCGGGACGAGGTTGCCGAAGGCGGGATACCGGCGCTCGAGGTAGTAGTCGCGTTCGGATTCGGGGATCAGTTCGGGCGAGCGATCGTCGCCGCGCTTGAGTGGCGCCCACACGCGCCCGTCGTTGCGCAGCGACTCCGACATCAGCGTGAGCTTTGACTGGTGATCGCCCGACACGGGAATGCAGGTCGGGTGGATCTGCGTGTAGCACGGGTTGGCGAACAGCGCGCCCTTGCGGTGTGAGCGCCAGATCGCCGTCGTGTTGCACCCCATGGCGTTCGTCGACAGGAAGAACACGTTGCCGTAGCCGCCGGTGCACAGCACGACGGCGTCGGCCATGTGCACGTCGATGGCTCCGGTGACCATGTCGCGGGTGACGATGCCGCGCGCTCGCCCGTCGATCACGATGAGGTCGAGCATCTCGTGCCGCGTGTGCATCTCGACGGTGCCCTTGCCGATCTGGCGCTCGAGCGCTTGATAGGCGCCGAGGAGCAGCTGCTGGCCGGTCTGGCCGCGGGCGTAGAAGGTGCGGCTCACCTGCGCGCCGCCGAAGGACCGGTTGTCGAGCAGCCCGCCGTACTCGCGCGCGAAGGGCACGCCCTGCGCGACGGCCTGGTCGATGATGTCGACGCTGAGCTGCGCCAGGCGGTACACGTTGCGCTCGCGGGCGCGGAAGTCGCCGCCCTTCACCGTGTCGTAGAAGAGGCGATAGATGGAGTCGCCGTCGTTGCGGTAGTTCTTCGCGGCGTTGATGCCGCCCTGCGCGGCGATCGAGTGCGCGCGACGCGGCGAGTCCTGGTAGCAGAAGGCTTTGACGTTGTAACCCATCTCGCCGAGCGACGCGGCGGCGGCGCCGCCGGCGAGGCCCGTGCCCACGATGATCACGGTGTGCTTCCGGCGGTTCGCCGGATTGACCAGCTTGAGTTCGAACTTGCGCGTATCCCACGCATCCTCGATCGGCCCGTCGGGGATCTTGTTGTCGGTGATGTCGGTGCCGACCGTCCACCGGCCTTCACTCGAGGTCAACGTCATGGCCGGCCGCCGAACATGATCGTCCAGGGCATCGCCAGGAAACCGATGCACACGACGACCGAGATGGTGGCCGCCAGCCGGCGCAGCATCTGCTCACGCGGGCCGCTGCCGCGACCGAAGGTCTGGAACATTGACCAGATGCCGTGGAACAGGTGCAGGCACAACGCTCCCATCGCCAGCGTGTAGGCGAGCGTGACGAGCGGGTGCTTGAAGCCCGAGACCGCGTTGGCATACACGACGCTGTGTTCGGCGGTCGTCTCCTTGAACGCACCGACGTGCGCCACGCCGACAGTCATGTCGAGGATGTGGAAAACGATGAACAGCAGCAGGATGACGCCGCCCCAGCGCATCGTGCGCGACGCGTAGTTGGCCTGGATCGTGTCCTTGTGCGCGTACGGGATCGGTCGTGCCGCCTTCGACTGCCGCGTCGTCGAGTACGCGGCCCAGATGTGCACGCTCACCGCGGCGAGCAGCACGGCGCGCAGTCCCCACAGCGCGTAGTAGTGCGGCAGGATCGGCGACCCCATCGTTCGCAAGAACGTCGCGTACTCGCCGAAGTGCACGGGTCCGAAGAAGAACTTGAGGTTGCCGACCATGTGGGCGATCACGAAGCCGACGAGGATGATTCCCGACGTCGCCATCGCGTACTTCTTGCCGATCGACGTCCGCAGCACCAACGGCTTCGCGGGTGCCATTGCCGTGTCAGTCACAGTTCCATCCTCGCGCCGGATTCCCCTCTTCCAACAATCTGTGCAACGTACTGATTGGTGACATCAATCCCGTGCCCGATCGTCGCTAAGTCAATAGTGATGGGGCCTATCGCGTCGGGTGATGTGGCCTTGATCGTGCCGACGCGCACGCACGCGTCGGCGGGGACGTCGCCCACCCACGCTTGGCGATGGACCGATCCGTCGGGGAAGTTGATCGCGGCGGTGGTGCGGACCGCGGCGACGCCTTCGCGGCGGTCCGAGACGACGTGCACGTCGAGTTCGATCGGGTCGCCGGGGCTGTACGAGGCGTCCGGTCGCTCGGCCACGACGATGACCGGAGCGCACGCCGCCGCCAGCGCGTAGTAACCGAGCTTCTGCTTGCGTTCGTGGTCGAGCACCGACCACGTGACGGCAGGATGGGCGTCGGCCCAGAAGAACGCCGCGAAGCCTCCCGTCGGTCGGTACTTCAAGCGGCGCAGCGTCTCGATGTGGTGCTTGAGGATCGTCGCTTGGTAGCGCTGCGTCGCGGCGCGCCAGTCGTCGTAGTTCGCGTAGTTCGCCGGCGGCACGTAGCGCTCGAACGGTTCGAGTTGGAGGCAGTGCGTATGCGCCAGCCGCGTCCAGTCGAGGTCGGGCCACCGTTCGGCGCCCATGAAAGCGTCGCTGTCCGGAATCGCTTGACTGCCGAACTCGCTGACGAATTGCGCCAGTCGCGGCACGCGACGCAACCACTCAGGGAAGTCGCGTTCTTGGCCGTGGTACCAGCCGAAGTACACGTGGGTGTCGGTCCCTGTGCCGCCGACGTGGGGCAGCACACCGGAGTGCGCCAGAACCGGCCGCGTCTTGTCCGCGCGTTCGAGGGCGCGCTTGATCGTGTTGTCGAGCACCGTCTTGTTCCACGTCGGCAACTGCTGGCCGATCACGAACGCGCGCGCCGCTTTGGCGCGTGACGCCTCGTCCATCTTCGTGTTGTCGAGCGCGAACGGTTCGTTGTGGCCGCACCACACGGCGATCGACGGGTGATGTCCCAGCACGTCCACCATCGCCCGCGCTTGTCGAGCGGCCTGCTTGCGCAGACCGCGGGCGTAACCCCACTGCAACGGCATGTCCTGCCACAGCAGGACGCCGGCTCGGTCAGCGGCGTCGTACAGCTCGGGGCGCGCCACGTGCGCGTGCACGCGCATCATGTCGAGGTTCGTCTGTTTCGCCAACTCGATGTCGCGCACGACCTGGGCCTCGGTGGCGTCGGCGATCCGCTGGGTCGTCGGCCCGTGGTTCACGCCCTTGACGAAGAGTCGCTCGCCGTTGACCGTCCACTTGAAGTCGCGCACCGACACGGCGCGGAGCCCGGTGGTCACAGAGCGCATGTCGCTCGCCACGAGATCGTGTGTGCCGTCGTCGGCGACGACGAACAGCGACACGTCGACCTGCGCGAGGTTCGCGTCGCCGAGCGCGTGCGGCCACCACAACGTTGGGTCGTCGACGTCGACGCGCCAGGTGATCGAGTTGTTCTCCGCGGCGAGAGTGTGTTCGGACTCGTGATCAACGACGTGGCCGCCGTGGCTGACGACCGTGCGCACCATCACCGTGAGCGCCTCGGTGGTGTCGAGGTCCGCCGCGAACTCGAGCGTGGCGCGCTGCGCGTCCGCACGGGGGCACAACACGCGCAGCGTGGTGATGCGCACCGGCCCCGTGTGAGCGACGCGCACCGGCCGCCAAATTCCTCCGGGGTTGTCGTCGGGGTCGAGGCAGTCCCAGTGCTGGAAGACGCCGGTGATGTTGCGCTTTTGCGTCGCGTCGGTTTGGGGCGGACACGCGACTTCCATCGCCAGTGTGTGGTCGGCACCCTCGCGCAGCAGGTCAGTGATCTCGAACGCGTGCGGAACGAAGTAGCCCTCGGTATCTCCGAGGTAACACCCGTCGAGCCACACGTCCGACGTGTAGAAGACGCCGTCGAGCACGAGCCACGAGCGCGCACCGTCGCCGCGCGCCTCGAAGTTCACGCGGTACAGCACCGGGCCGTCGCTCTGTGCGAACGCCGGTGCGCTGCGCCACTGCGCGCGCGCCGAAATCGGTTCCCACGCCGTGTCGTCGAAGCCGACCTCGGGGTACCGGCGCCGTAGCTCGTCGTCGGCGATCGCCGCTCGCCAGCCTTCGGTCACCTCCACGAGTCGGGGACGCTACCGCCCGCATCCCAAACGGGTCAGGTCGTTTGGATTGTGAGGCCGCCGTCGAACTGCGCTTCGACCACGAGCGCGTTGGCGGCGGTTCGTGTCACGTCGACGACCCACGTGCCGCTGGCCATCGTCACCTTCGTCGCTCGCCACGAATCGCGGCGTGGTGTGGTGACGGTGAAGTTGCCGGTGACGGCCGCACTGCCGTGGCGCCCTTCGAAATGACCAACCGGATTGACTGCGACGGCGGCGTTCCCGCTCGGTTCGAACGGTGTGTCCTTGGCGAGACGGAAGCGCACGGACGGCTCCGGTGTCGCGAGCCCACCGCTGCCGACGGCGACGGAGGACCCGAAGGCACAGTCGCCCGGGGTGAGGGCGCGCACTCCACCGTCGAGGGCGAACCGCGCCACACCGGTCGCAATGTCGATCGGCGCTTCGCCGACGTCGAGCCGGCACGCGCCAGTCACCGGCAGCGGCCGCCCGCCCGACCACACGATCGTGTCGGGGTGACCGTCGACGATCGCGCCTGCGATGTGAAACCCGCCGCGGCCCGGTTCGGCGACGGTGATGGTGAACGGCGCGGCGATCGGGTCCGTTAGAGCCGCGGGCGCGGCGAAGGTCGCGAGCGTGCCGCTGACGTGTGCGGTGCCGCTGTAGGCGACGGGTCCCGACGCCGCGGTCGAACTGGGCGCGCCCTCGTGACGGGGCTCGGCGCGGTGCGCGCACGCGGTGAGCAACGTGAACGACAACATTGCCGCGGCGACGCGACGCCCGGGTACGAGGCGCATTCGTCGCGAGCGTAAGCGAGCCGAGGAAACGGGCGGGTGGGAGGGGCGTAGAGTCGGGGAATGAGTCGCCCGACAACACTTGGTGAGCTCCGCGCTTCTGGTTGGGAATCCGTGCCGATCAAGGAAGAGGTCCGGCGCAACGCCGTGGCTCGCTTGAAGGCGGGCGAGCCGCTGGTCAGTGGAGTTCTCGGTTACGAAGACACCGTTCTGCCGCAGGTCGCCAACGCGATCCTCGCGGGCCACGACATGGTGCTGCTCGGTGAGCGCGGTCAGGCAAAGACGCGCATCATCCGCTCGCTCATCGAGTTGCTCGACGAGTGGATGCCGATCGTCTTCGGCAGCGAGATCAACGACGACCCGTACAACCCGGTGTCGAAGCACGCCAAGGACCTGATCGCCGAGCACGGCGACGCGACGCCGATCGAGTGGGTGCACCGCGACACTCGTTACGGCGAGAAGTTGGCGACGCCCGACACGTCGGTCGCCGACCTCATCGGTGAAGTCGACCCGATCAAGGTGGCGGAAGGTCGCTACCTGTCGGACGAGTTGACGATCCACTACGGCCTCATCCCGCGCACGAACCGCGGCATCTTCGCCATCAACGAACTGCCCGACCTCGCCGAGCGCATTCAGGTCGGTCTGTTGAACGTCCTCGAAGAGCGTGACGTGCAGGTGCGCGGCTACAAGATCCGCCTCCCGCTCGACGTGATGCTCGTGGCCACCGCCAACCCCGACGACTACACCAACCGCGGCCGCATCATCACTCCGCTGAAGGACCGGTTCGGTTCCCAGGTCCGCACGCACTACCCGCTCGACATCGAGACCGAGATCGACGTGGTGAAGCAAGAGTCGGAGACGCCCGACGTCGGCGTGCGCATTGAAGTCCCCGACTTCATGCACGAGATCATCGCCACGCTCACGCACCTCGCGCGCGCGTCGAGCCAGATCAATCAGCGTTCCGGCGTGTCGGTACGCCTCACCGTCGCCAACACCGAGACGATCGTCGCCAACGCGCTGCGACGCGCCCTCATTCTCGGCGAGCCCGTCGCCGTGCCGCGCGTGAGCGACCTCGACGCGCTGGCGTCGTCGACGAGCGGCAAGATCGAGATCGAGTCGATGGACGACGGCCGCGACGAACAGGTCGTCGAGAAGCTCATCAAGTCCGCGGTGCTCACCGTCTTCAAGGAGCGCTGCCCGATCGAGCAATTCCGCGAGGTGCCTTCGGCCTTCGACGGCGGGACCATCGTGCACGCCGGCGACGACGTGTCCGCATCGAGCTACGCCGACGTCATGAAGAGCATCCCGGCGCTGGCGGCGCCGGCCCGCGAGCTCGCGGGTTCGGAAGACCCGCCGGCGATCGCGTCGGCCATCGAGTTCATCCTCGAAGGACTCCACCTGTCGAAGCGCTTGAACAAGGACGCGGCGGGCGGCCGCATCGCGTACCGGGCGCGTTAACGCGTGACGCGTTTTCGCTATTCGCGCTGGGACGGAACCCAGACCGGCTTCGAGCTCGGCGCGGACGACATCCTCGATCAGGTCACGGACGACCTGCTGTACCACGGTGACCTCAACGCCGCGCTGCGTCGGCTGCTGCAGTCCGGCATGCGCGACGCCAACGGCGAACGCATCCAGGGCATCCGCGAGATGCTCGAGAAGCTGCGCCGTCGTCGGCGCGACGAGTTGGAGCGTCACGATCTCGGTGGCGTCTACGAGGACATCGCGCAGCGTCTGCGCGACGTCGTGGAGACCGAGCGCGACGGGCTGCAACAGGCGCGTGAGCAAGCGCGGCAGTCGGGCGATCAGCGCCGGCAGGAGATCACGGACCAGTCGATGGCCGAGAAGGGCTTGCAGCTCGACCTGTTGCCGCCCGACCTCGCCGGCCAAGTGCGCGAACTGCAGAATTACGACTTCGAATCTGCGGAGGCTCGTCAGCAATTCGAAGAGCTCATGGAAGAACTGAAGAAGGAACTGCTCAACACGCAGTTCAACCAGATGATGGGCTCGATGGGCGACGTGTCGCCCGAGCAGATGCAGGCGATGAAGGACATGTTCAACGCCCTCAACCGCATGCTGGAGCAGCGTGAGGCGGGCGAACCCATCGACCCGTCGTTCGAACAGTTCATGAGGGAGTTCGGCCAGTTCTTCCCCGACAACCCGCAGACGCTCGACGAGTTGCTCGAGCAGATGGCGCAGCAGATGGCGCAGATGCAGGCGATGCTCAACTCGATGACGCCTGAGCAGCGGGCGCAGCTGCAAGGCCTCGCCGAAGCTCTCATGGAGGACATGGACCTGGCGTTCCAGGTCGACCGGTTGTCGAACAACCTGCAGCAGGCGTTCCCGGGCGCAGGGTGGGATCGCCGTTACAACTTCCAGGGCCAGGACCCGCTCGGGTTCGCACAGGCGGCGTCGCTGCTCAACGAGCTCGGTGATCTCGACTCGCTCGAGAACCTGCTGCGTCAGGCGTCGTCACCGGGTGCGCTCGGCGACGTCGACCTCGACCGCGCCGCGGAGCTGCTCGGCCCGGACTCGGCGCGTTCGCTCGAGAAGCTCGCCGAGTTGTCGAAGACCCTCGAGCAAGCCGGCCTGATCGAACAGAAGGAAGGCCGTCTCGAGCTCACGCCGAAAGGCATGCGCCGCATCGGCGGCAACGCGCTGCGCGACCTGTTCTCGAAGCTGGCGAAGGACCGCATGGGCACGCACGAGGTCGACCCGCTCGGCGTTGGCCACGAGCGGAGCTTCCAAACGAAGCAATACGAATTCGGCGACAATTTCAACCTCAACATCGAGGCCACGGTCGGCAACGCCATCCGTCGCAACGGCGCGGGCTCGCCGGTGCGCCTGTTGCCCGAAGACTTCGAGATCGAGCGCACCGAAACGGTGACGCGTTCGGCGACGGTGCTGATGGTCGACCTGTCGCTGTCGATGCCGATGCGCGACAACTTCCTGGCGGCGAAGAAGGTGGCGATGGCGCTGCACTCGCTGATCTCGTCGAAGTTCCCGAAGGATTACCTCGGCATCGTCGGGTTCTCGGAGGTGGCACGCGTCCTGAAGCCGCGCGACCTGCCGGAGGTGTCGTGGGACTTCGTGTACGGCACGAACATGCAGCACGGCTTCCTGCTCGCACGGCAGTTGCTGTCGCGCCAGTCAGGCACGAAACAGATCATCATGATCACCGACGGTGAACCGACCGCCCACATCCAGGACGACGGCGAGGTGTTCTTCAGCTACCCGCCGGTGCAGGAGACGATCGACGCCACGTTCAAGGAAGTCATCCGTCTCACGCGCGACGGCATCAAGATCAACACGTTCATGCTCGACGCCACGTCGTACTTGAAGGCGTTCATCGAGAAGCTGACGCAGCTCAACCAGGGCCGCGCCTTCTTCACGACCCCGGAGACCCTCGGCGACTACGTCCTCGTCGACTTCATCGAGCACAAGCGCTCGCTGCGCGGCGACCGCCGCGCCCACTCCGCGCGCTGAACCCCCGCCCTCGTTATTGGGCTTCGATGCGTTCGGTCGTCGGTGACGGCATGAGGAAGCGGCCGAGGACGGGCAGTTCCCACCACGACTCGGCGCGGGCGATGGCGAACGCGATCGGCACGATGTTGCCGGCGGTGTCGTAGACCGCGAAGCGCGGCTGCCATTCCGGGTCGAACTTCGAGTTGAAGTACCACAGCGACTCGATCTGCATCGACCCCGACATGTGCTTGATCGCCCACCGCTCGATCCGCGTGGTGAGACCGGCGCCGGTCTCGCCCGCGAGGAGGGCGCGCATCGTGGCGAAGTTGAGGCCGAGTTTCTCGTAGCCGGCTTCGCGCAGGTGCAGCAGCGTCTGCACGATGACGAAGTCGAGGAGGCCGTTGGGATGCTCGCCGTCGTCGCGCCGCATGAGGTCGAGCGAGTACCCGTTGATACCCGGCGCCGGGACGAATTGGCAGAACGCGACCGGCGTGCCTTCCTGATCGGCACACACCGCGAGCAACAGCCCCTTGTCCTCGGGGTCGAAGATGCGGCCGAGCGTCATGGAGAAGCCGCGCTCGACGTCGCCGCGGCGGCTCTTGGTCATCACGGCCAGCACGCGCTGCTTGAAGTCCTCGTCGACATCGCTTGGGTCGTGGAACGTGACGGCGTACCCGCCGCGGGCGACGCGGTTGGTGGCTTGGCGCAACGCCTTGCGACGCGGCCCGTCGAGGCTGAACCGCGACGCGTCGACGACCGCTTCGTCTCCGACGTAGAGGTCGTGCATCCCGGCGGCGCGATAGATCGGCAGCCACTCCTCGCCGACACCGAGCAGGCCGACGCTCCACCCGTGCTCGTCGGCGAAGCGGAGGAAGTCGTCCCACACTGCGGCGCGCTGCCACACGGGCCCGATCGGGTCGGGCGACACCAGGCAGATGCTCTGATGCACGGCGTAGGCGACGAGCGAGTCCTGGCTGAAGAAGAACTCTTTGTCCTGGCGCAGCGCGAAGTAGTCGAGCGTGCCCGCGCAGTGCTGTTCGATCACGCGCCGCGCGTGCGCGAGCTCGTCACGATTGCTGCGGCGCACCGCGACGGGACGAATCGCCTGCCACGCGATCCAGAACACGAACGCCAGCGCAACCGCCGCGAGCATTGGCGAGACGAAGTCGTCGACGCGGTCGGGCAGCTTGACGCTGCTTTGTCCGACGAGACGTTCGAGCGTTGCCAGCACCGCGTCGGGCACGGTCAACCGCGGGCCCTTCGCCATGGTGATCGCCTCGAGGGCGACGGCCACGGCGACGATGACGGCCCCTAGCGCCCCGGCGGCGACGCGCAGGCCGTGCCGGATGGCGCGTTCGCGGCTGCGGGCGCGGAACTCGGCGCGGTGGGCGATGAGATACCCGGCGACGACGCCGGCCGCGGCCGCCTCCTCGACGTCGACGCCCTTCACGAGGTGCAACACGAACGAGCCGACGAGCAACGCAACCGCAACGCGATGCGCGCGCAGTTGGCCGCGGCGTACGCCGCGGGCGAGCGCCAGCAGGCCCAACCCCGAGAGGGTGACGAGCGCCGTCGCCGTCTGCGGCACGGCGAGGGGGACGAGCTGCAGCAGCGCGTGCAGGCGGCCTTCGAGCGGTGGCGTGATCGCCGACGCGAGGTCGAGAACGCCGGCCGCCGCGATCAACAGCGCGGCGCGGCGACGAATGCGCACGCGACGGTCGAGCGCCGCTTCGTCGCGCCGCGGCCACGACTCACCCGACGGGTACACGGCGACGCGCGTCGGGCGTTCGGGCTCCGTCGACCGCCGCGCCCCGATGCGGGCCAGGAACGACGCACCGGGTACGTCGACGCTCGTGTACCAGAGGCGCGCGTGCACGTCAGCGCCGGCCTCGACCTCGACCCACGACGCGACGCGCGCCGGGACCGTCGTATTGGGCAGGCCGAGCACGCGCGCACGCGAGTGCGTCGTCTCACCGACGATTCCGCACGACGCCACAAAGCCCGTGCCCAGGTCGGTGAAGCGCGGCGCGCGGTTGGCGTCGATGATCCCGACGTAGCCCTCGGCGAGCAAGGATCGATCGCGCTCGGCGGTCGTGCCGTGCACGACGCGGATGTTGCGGTTGCCAACACCGGTCGTGACGCACACGTCGAGCGTCTCGCCGTCGCCCAGTGTGACGACGCGCCGGTTCGGATCGGAGGTGAACTTGTCGACGGCGTCCGCCAAGCGCGGGTAGTGGGCGAGTGCGTCGGGCGCGTCGCACACGACGAACGCGCCCGGACCGTCCCACGCTTCGAGCAACACGATCAGCTCACTCACGGCGGCGACGGCGGCGGCCGTTCGGTCCGGCGCGAGATTGCCGGCGACCACCAGGCGGCCGCCTAAGGGGAGATCGATCACGCGAGTTGCAGCGCGACGCGCACGACGCCGGCGCGAGGCGACCACACCTCGACGTCAACGCTCGCCCCGCGCGGCCCGCGCACGATCCACTCCGCCTTGCCGAGGTCCGACGTGGGATCTGACGTGCCGCCGAAGCCACCGAGCATCGAGTGCTTCCCGACGCGTCCGGTCAGTTGGCCGAGTTCGATCTTCGGTTCGCCGACGACGCTGACGCCGTCGCCCGCCGTGAGGCGCGCTTCGACGGCGCGCACCGCTTTGCGCTCGATCGCCTTCTGCGTGACGTTCGTCGGCAACCACCCGGCGTTCTCCACCACGACGCGCACGCGCCACGCGCCGTCGCCCAACGCTTCGACTTCGCTCGAGCGCAGCTTCAGCAACGGCGAGATCATCAGGTGCCAGATGGCGAAGTCGGCGTGCGGCGCGACTTCGTCGGCGAGCAGATGAGGCGGCGGGTTGCGGATCAGCAGCTGGTTGTTCCAGCCGCCGAGTTCGACGGGGCCGAGGTCGGGGTGATCGTACGGATACCAGTCGACGTAGCCCTCGCCCGGCGCGACCTCGTCGGCCCAGGCCAGCATCTTGAGGTCGTCCTCGAGGGGGTGTTCCGACCACCACTCGATGAATTTCACGTCCTCAATGCCGGCGGCGCGCATCGGTGACCAGAACTCCGTCGTCCACGCGTGCACGCCGAGGTGGTCGTACGCCCAATCGTCGGCGACGCCGGTGATGGAGTCCTTCGGGTCGTAGCGGAAGTCGTGGAACACGCTGACCGCGGGATACTTCGTGAGCTCGGTCGCCTTGGCGCCGATCTCCTTGAAGACGCGCAGGTCGAAGGTCGGCAGTCCCTCGTCGCTCTTCGTGCCGTACGGCCGCAGGTGGACGCCCGACATCGTGTGGTACTGGATGAACGCGCAGATGTTCGGCCGGTCGACGATGGCTTGCACGACGGCGCGGATCTCGGGCTCGCTCGTCGGATACGGACCCGCGCCTTGCTGCTCGCCTTCGGTTCTCCACTCGACGGGGTAGTTGCGGTTCATGTCGAGGCCGGCGAGCGCGGGCGCGTGCTTGATCGTGACGCCGTCGTAGTTCTGGATGCGGCCCTCGGGCAGCAGCCGGTAGTAAGGACCGGGGCCGTCCTCGGTCGCGTCGCGGGCCACCAACAGGCGCGGGTCGTCGAAGTACGTCTTCCACGGGCCGTTCGGGTCGGGGACGCGCATGGTGAGGATGCGACCGTCGCCGTCCATGTCCTCGGCGATCAGGCCGTCCTGCTGCTCGGTGCGTGGGTAGTCGCGCGCGGAGGAGCGCACGTAGCGCGGTCGCTCGCCGAGCGCGAGCTCGACGCCGTCGGGGTTCATCCGCGGCACGATGTAGAAGCAACGCGTGTCGAGCACACGCGTCACGGTCTCGTCGCTCCCGTACTCGGTGATCAGTTTGTGAATCAGGTTGAGCGCCGCGGTCCCGCCGGTGTGCTCGGTGGCGTGGATGTTGGCGTCGATCCACATCGCCGGTTTCTCGTGGTGCGGACCGGTCGCGGTGTTGGTGATCGTCGCCAGCGTGATGGGGCGGTCTTCGTGCGAGCGGCCGATTTCGGAGAGTTCGATGAGGTCCGGCCGTTCTGCGGCCAGGGCGTCGAGTAACTCGCCGAGTTCGCGGTAACGGACGAAGCGATCGCGGGGGATGTCGACCATGGAGAGAAAAACCTACGCAAATACGTGCAGAAACGCGTTTGCGCCCTTGCGCCACGGGGAAAATTCAAGTACTACATGCGTGTAATTCCATCGGTGCAATCGCCGGGGGGAGGGAGCGACCGATGAATCTCGTAAGTGTCTTAGAAGGTGACGACCGGGGCTGGCAGGAGTACGCCAACTGCATGGGCGTCGACCCCGACTTGTTCTTTCCTGAACGTGGCGCGTCGACCCGCGAGGCCAAAGAGGTCTGCAAGGGTTGCGTCGTGCGCGAGGAGTGCCTGGAGTTCGCGCTGGCAAACGGCGAGAAGTTCGGGATCTGGGGTGGCATGAGTGAACGTGAACGCCGGCGCGTGCGCCGGTCGCGCGCCCTGGCCCGGCGCGCCGCGGCGACAACCGCGTCTTAGAGGGTCGCCGCTACTTCCCCCGAGGCCCGGCTACGGGAGTCGGGCCTCGAGTGTGCGGTCTTCACCGATATCGAGCTGGGCCCAGCGGGTCTTCGGAATGCGGTCCAGCACGTCACGGCCGATGAGGCCCACGAGCTCGGCGCGGGCGATCTCGGCGGGAATGGCGTCGTAAATCTCCGCGGGACCCACCACCAACGGGTTGACCAGGTTGCAACTGACCTGCACGTGGTCGCCTACGACCAGCGCGAGGGCGCGGACGTCGGCGCTGCGTATCTGCTTGACGATGAACTGGGCGAGCCCGAGATCGTTCGACTCCAGCCACAAGTTGTAGGCCACGAGCGGGGGCCGAGCCCCGACGGCGCACGCACCGGCGGTCGGGTGCCCCGGCACGCCGCGGGCGGCACGGCGCACGTCGGGCAACGATCGTTCCGGTCCGTACAGGAAGCACGGCAGCTCCAACTGTTCTTCTGCCCACCGCGCGAACGCGTCGCGGGCGGCAATGGCGTCGTCCATCGTCGACGCGTCGTCCACCGGGACGAACGGCACCACGTCGACCACGCCGATCCGCGGGTGAACTCCCTG
Source organism: Actinomycetota bacterium (assembly GCA_041166285.1). Lineage (GTDB taxonomy): Bacteria > Actinomycetota > Acidimicrobiia > Acidimicrobiales > JACCXE01 > JACCXE01. The sequence continues at coordinate 25,838 of JBEEFR010000021.1, forward strand.
GTGGTCGTTGATGTCGAGCTGCGCGACGGCAGCGGTCGTCAGCGCGCGGGCGGCGTCCTCGACGGCGCGACCGGCGAGCCAGAACACGCTGCGGTGGTGGTCGGCGTCAGAGTGCACGTCAAGGCAGTGATCGCCAGCGGCCTCGGCCAACCCGGCGATGACGTCAGCCCGCCGCCCCTCACTTACGTTCACAACGCAGGCCAGCATGCCGATAGGGAAATTAAGTCAAACCGTCGCGTTGGTCGATAAAGGACAGCGCTGTACCCTGCACGTGACGACCTCGCGTCGCGTCAAACGAATCGAGAACTCAATGAACCTCGGGCCCACCGAACTCATCATCATCCTCATCATCGTGATGCTCGTCTTCGGCTCGTCACGGCTCCCGAAGCTCGCCCGGTCTATCGGCCAGGCGCAGAAGGAGTTCAAGGACGGCGTCAAAGAGGGCGCCCAGGACGACGCCGAGACCGAAAAGAAGGCCTAAAACCGAACTGAGAAGGTCCTCCCACCGCCAGCGGCGGTGGATCTTCTCAGAAGAGGTGGTTAGCGGGCGGCGGCTTTGAGGGCTGCCGCATCGAGGCGGCGCTGGCGCATGATGCGGCGCCGCTCGCGTTCTGAGGCACCGCCCCAGACGCCGTGATCGATCTTGTTTGCGATCGCGTATTCGAGACAGGGCGCCTTGACCGGGCAGTCGGCGCACAGCTTGCGGGCGATCTCGACCCCGACACCATCGCTCGGGAAAAACACGGCAGGATGCACTTCTCGGCACTTGCCGATGCTCATCCACTCTGTGTCCATTGCGGCCTCCTAGTCGGGTAACCGGTTAGACGTCGCCCGCATCGTCTTGGTTCCCATGTTTCTTTACGTATCGCCCGGAGCGTTAGATGGCTGAAGAACCCACCGAAGTCCTGGTCGTTGACTCAGAAGATTCGACGCCGCCGCCGCCTCCCACTGCCGGCGTCGGCGAACGGGACAAACCGCCCCGGGCCGCGATGTCACTGCTGCTGGTCGCTGCGCTGATCGGCGGCCTGCTCGGAGGCGGCATTGTCGCCTTGGCCAACCGGGACGACAACAACGGCACCAACGTGTCGTTTGCGCCGGGGACCAACCTCAAGCTGCGCAGCGGCGCGCTCGACGTGCAGAGCGTGCTCGCCAAGGCCGAGCCAGCGGTCGTGTCGATCGAAACCGACGGGTTCGTGCGCCAGGACGGCTTCTTCGGCCCGACGGTGTCGCGCGTGCGCGGCGCCGGCACGGGAATGGTCATCAGCTCCGACGGCGAGATCCTGACGAACAATCACGTGATCGAAGGTGCACAGAAGATCACCGTGACCTTCACGGGCGACAAGAGCCCGCGTGACGCCGACTTGGTGGGCGCCGACGCCGTCAACGACGTCGCCATCGTCAAGGTGCGCAACGCCAGCGGTCTCAAGACCGTGACGCTGGGCAACTCGTCGAACCTCGAGGTCGGCGACGACGTGATCGCCATCGGCAACGCGCTCGCCCTCGTCGGCGGCAACACCGTCACGCGCGGCATCGTGTCGGCGCTCAACCGGTCGATCGACGATCCGTCGGAGAACCTCAGCCATCTGATCCAGACCGACGCCGCCATCAACGCCGGCAACTCCGGCGGCCCCCTCGTGAACGCCAAGGGTGAAGTCGTCGGCATGAACACCGTGGTGATCCGGGGCGACGGCAGCGGCGCGACCGTCGAGTCGATCGGCTTCGCCATCGCCATCGACTCGATCAAGCCGCTGATCGACCGGCTGCGCTCGGGCGCGCCGGCTGCCGGCGCGCCGTTCATCGGCGTGGCGTCGGTCTCGCTGACGCCTGACCTCAAATCGCAACTCGGCGTGCCCGTCGACAAGGGCGCGGTCGTGCAGGACGTGACCGCAGGTTCGCCGGCGGAGAACGCGGGGCTGCAGGTGGGCGACGTCGTCGTCGACTTCCACGGCAAGTCGATCGGCTCGTCGGTCGACCTCGTGCGCGCCGTCCACGACACGAAGGCGGGCGACAAGGTGTCGTTCACCTACTACCGGGGCGACACCAAGCACGACGGCACCTTGACCATCGGCAGCCGGACCGTCCGCCAGTAGACTCTTCGGCCTTATGTCGCTCGTCGAAGAAACTGCACCGCAACCTCCGCGCGGCCACGTCCGGGTCGTCTACCTCGGCCCGGTGATGCCGCACTGGGAGATCCAGTCCGACTTCGGCGACCGGGCCCTCATCGAGGAGTTCCGGCAGCGCGCGATGGCGCGTCTCGTGCTGCTCCCGCCGCACGATCCGCAGTTCCGTCGCAACCGCGAACGGGTCGTCCGCGACGCCGAACGCGAGAACCTCACGCTGCAGTGGGACCTCGGCTACCCCGAAGAAGAGACGGAGTAATTCGCGAACCTCTTGACTCCTAGCTTTGCGCCCTCTATCAATGTGATATCACATTGATAGAGGGGAGCTCGGCATGACTGAGCGGCGGGTGCGGGTGTTCAAGGGCTGGTGGGCGGTGGCCTCCGAGGCGGTCGTCATCGTTCTCATCGGGGCGT
>JBEEFR010000022.1:0-7749 GCA_041166285.1 Actinomycetota bacterium
ACAACCTGTTCGTCTCGGCGACATGTCTGGCCGACGAGCTCGACCGCTACCTGGCGCTGCTGAACGACGTCGTGCGCCACGCGACGTATCCCGACGACGAGGTGGCGCTGGCGAAGGCGCAGACCGAGCAGGGCATTGCGATCATGCACAGCCAACCGTCGGCGCGCGCCCAGTTCGCCATCTCGTCGCGCGTGTTCCCCGATCACCCCTACGGCCGCCCCATGCCGGTGCCCGAAGAAGTCGGCCCGATCACACGCGCTCACGCTCGCTCGTTTCATCGCGCTGTCGTCCGTCCCGGCGGAGCGTTGCTCACCCTGGTGGGTGACGTGCCCCCGAAGCGGATGGTCGCGGCCGCGGAGAAAGCGCTCCAGGAGTGGACGGGCACGCGGCGCGTGCCGAAGGTTCCGGCACCCAAACCGGTGGCGCCCGGACCCGTCAAGATCGTGCATCAACCCGGAGCGGTGCAGACCAACATCCGTCTCGGCGGCCTCGGCGTCAACCGCGCCCATCCCGACTTCCCGGCATTGACGTTGGCGTTGACGATCCTCGGCGGTGGTTTCACATCGCGCCTCAACCACAATCTGCGCGAGCAGAAGGGCTACACCTACGGCGCGTCGGCGGGGATCTCGCACAACGTCGCGGCGTCGATCCTCAACGTCGGCGTCGACGTGCAAACGGGGGTGACCGCGCCGGCGCTCGTGGAGACGCTCTACGAACTGGGCCGCATGGCGACGACCAGCGTCACCGAGGACGAGCTCGGCGCCGCCAAGCGGTACTTGGCGGGACAGCTGGCGATGTCGGCGGAAACCCAAGCGGGCTTGGCCAGCTACGTCACCGCGCTGGCCGTCGCCGGTCTCGACGTGTCGTACTTGCGCGACCTGCCCGCCAAGGCGAACAAGCTCACGGCCGACGACGTCGCGCAAGCGGCGGCGAAGTACCTCGCACCGGCAATGCTGGCGCCCGTGCTCGTGGGTGACGCCGACGTAATCTCGGACGCAGTGAAGGGCATCACTCCGATCGAGGTCACCGACTGAGTACACCTGTAATCACAGTCGTCCACGTTCAACGACGGCCGATCTCGGGTCTCAACTTCAGCCTGGAGCGCTTCTTCGCTGCGCTCCGGCGCGAAATGCCTGACGACGTCGACGTCAGCGTGTACGTCGTGCCGTTCCAATCACGCGGGTTGCTGCGGCGCGCCGTCGACATCGTCGCGGCGGCAACGCGACGCGGCGACGTGGTTCACATCACGGGCGACATCCACTTCGCTGCGTTCGGAGTGCGCAAGCGGCGCACGGTTCTCACCGTGCTCGACTGCCGCGATACGAACGGGAAGACGCTGCGCGACGCCGTGTTCCGGCTGCTGTGGTTCCGCTGGCCCGCGCGCCGCGCTGCGAGGCTGGTCGCCATTTCGCCGTTCACCGCCGGCGAGCTGGCGCGGCTCACGGGCGTCGCGCTCGCGGACATCGACGTGATCCCCGTTCCGATCGACGAGACGTTCCAGCCCCAGCCGCCACCCACCAACGAGCGGCCCGTCGTGTTGTGTTTCGGGCAAGCGCCGAACAAGAACGCCGAGCGCGTGATCGAAGCGGTTCGTGGCCTCGACGTCGACTTGCGCATCGTGGGCCATCTTCCGGATTCAACCGCTTCGTTGTTGGCGTCGAGCGGCGTGCGCTTCACCAACGGTGTCGGCCTGAGCGACCGCGACCTCGTCGACTGGTACGCCGCGGCCGACGTCGTCGCGTTCCCGTCGCTCTACGAAGGCTTCGGGATGCCGATCGTCGAGGCGCAGGCCGTCGGGCGACCGGTCGTCACCAGCGACCGGGCGCCGATGAACGACGTCGCCGGCGGCGCGGCGTGTTTGGTCGATCCCGAGGACGTGCGGTCGATTCGCGAGGGGATCGAACGAGTGCTCACCGACCGCGAACTGGCGCGGTCACTGGTGGCGGCGGGGTATCGCAACCGCGAACGGTTCCGGGCGCGCGAGGCGGCGGAGCAGTACACGCAGATCTACCGCGAGGTGGCTACGAAGACGCGGCGTTGACGCGCTTCATGAGGCGCGACTTGCGCCGGGCGGCCGCGTTCGGGTGGATGACACCCTTGGTCGCCGCCTTGTCGAGCTTCTTCACGGCCAGCTTGAGCGCGTCTGGGCCGGCGTCGGTGCCGGCAGCCGCGACAGCAGCCTTCGTGCGCGTCTTCAACTCGGAGCGCACGCCCTTGTTGGCGACGCGCGCCTTTTCGTTTGTGATGTTGCGCTTTTTCTGGCTCTTGATATTTGCCACGGATTCCCTAACGCCTCTTGTTGCGGACGAACAAAGTTAGCAGCAACCCCCTCTACTATCCATCTGTGGTCCGTGTAGCCCTTGCCCCTTTGCCGGCGCGCCCGTGGGCGTCCGAAGCCGTCGTGGCTGCTGGCGCGCAACTGGTCGACGACCCCGCCGACGCCGACGCGCTGATTTTTCTGGCGCCGGATGACACGGACGGGCTCACGCGCGCCCTCAAGGAGTCACCCAACGCGCAGTGGGTGCAGCTCCCGTGGGCGGGCATCGAGTCCTTCGTCGCCGCCGGGGTGCTCGACCCCGCACGCACGTGGACGTGCGGCAAAGGCGTGTACGCCGAACCGGTCGCCGAGCACGCGCTGGCTCTCGCACTTGCCGGGCTGCGTGACCTGCCCGACCGCGTGCGTGCCACCTCGTGGGGCAAGCAGGGCGGTGTGTCGCTGTACGACGGCAAGGCGACGATCCTCGGTGGCGGCGGGATCACCGAGTGCCTGATCGACTTGCTCACGCCGATGCGCACGGAGATCACGGTGGTTCGGCGCGACACCGCAGCCGCGTTGCCGGGCGCGGCGCGTGTCGTGGGGCCTGATTCGTTGCACGACGCGCTGCGTGACGCCGACGCCGTGTTCCTGGCGCTGGCGTTGACGCCCGAGACGCGCGGCGTCATCGACGCCGAGGCGTTGCGTTGCATGCAGCCGCACGCCTGGTTGGTGAACGTGGCGCGCGGCGCGCACGTTGTCACCGACGACCTCGTCACCGCGCTGCGGGAGCATCGGATCGGCGGCGCGGCGCTCGACGTCACCGACCCCGAACCGTTGCCCGACGGCCATCCCCTGTGGGACCTACCGAACTGCATCATCACGCCGCACACGGCGAACTCTCTGGAGATGGGCTTGCCGCTGTTGGCCAAACGCGTCACCGACAACTTGCGGCGCTACGCCGCGGGCGAACCGCTGGTCGGACTCGTCGACGTCGAGGCGGGCTACTAGGACCGTGCCCGACAACGAACTCGATCGCATCCGGGCCGTCGCCATCGTGGCGCACGTCGACCACGGCAAGTCGACGCTGGCGGACCGGTTGCTGGAAATCTGCGGAGCCGTCGACCCGCGCAACATGAAGGCGCAGTACCTCGACTCGATGGACATCGAGCGCGAGCGCGGCATCACCATCAAGGCGCAGAACGTGCGCTTGCAGTACCGCGGCCACGACATCTTCCTGATCGACACGCCGGGTCACGTGGACTTCGGTTACGAGGTCTCGCGCTCGCTCGCGGCGTGTGACGGCGTGATCCTGCTCGTGGATGCGTCGCAGGGGATCGAGGCGCAGACGCTCGCGAATTGCTTCCTGGCGCTCGAACACGACCTGACGATCGTGGCGGCGCTGAACAAGATCGACCTACCGGCGGCGGACCCTGACCGGTACGCCGGTGAGATCGAATCGGTGCTCGGCATCGCCGCCGAGGAGATCCTGCAGATCTCGGCGAAGACGGGGGAGGGCGTGCGCGAATTGCTCGACGCCGTGGTCGCGCGCGTGCCGTCACCGACCGGCGACGCTGACGCGCCACTCCAGGCGCTCGTGTTCGACAGCTACTACGACCAGTACCGCGGCGTCATCTCGGCCGTGCGCGTCCTCAACGGCACGATGCGTAACCGGGCGCGCCTCAAGTTCATGCAGACGGGCCAGGTGCACGAGATCGAGGAGATCGGCCTCAAGACGCCCGACCCCACGCCCGTCGCCGAGATCACCACGGGTGAGGTCGGCTACCTCATCGCGGGGATCAAGAACGTCGGTGAAGCGCGGTCGGGCGAAACCATCACCGACGCGTCGCGCCCCGCGACCGAACCCCTCGCCGGATACCTGGAGCCGAAGCCCATGGTGTTCTGCGGTCTGTTCCCGATCGACGGCGACGAGTTCGAGGATTTGCGTGAGGCGCTCGAGAAGCTGCGCCTCAACGACGCGTCGTTCACCTACGAACCCGAGACGTCGGGCGCGCTCGGCTTCGGCTTTCGGTGCGGCTTCCTCGGGTTGCTGCACATGGAGATCGTGCGCGAGCGCCTCGAGCGGGAGTTCAACCTGTCGCTCATCGCTACGGCGCCGTCGGTCGAGTACCGCGCCCACGTTCGCGGCGACCAGATCGTCGAGGTCGACAACCCGGCCGCCATGCCCGAGGCGGGCGAGATCGAGTTTGTCGAGGAGCCGATGCTCACCATCACGATCCTGACGCCGTCGATGTACACGGGCACGCTCATGGAGCTGTGCCAAACCCGTCGCGGTGAGATGGGGCGCATGGAGTACCTCTCTCCGGAGCGCGTCGAGTTGCAGTACCGCATCCCGCTCGCCGAAGTCGTCATGGACTTCTTCGACGCGCTGAAGTCGCGCACGAAGGGTTACGCATCGCTGGACTACGAGCCCGCGGGCTACGAGCGCAGCGACTTGGTGAAGCTCGACGTGATGCTCAACGGCGTCCCCGTCGACGCCTTCTCGACGATCATCCACCGCCAGAAGGCCTACGACTACGGCCGGCGCATGACCGAGAAACTGCGCGAGCTGATCCCGCGACAAATGTTCGACGTGCCGATCCAAGCGGCGATCGGCGGTCGCATCGTGGCTCGCGAGACGGTCAAGGCGAAACGCAAGGACGTGCTCGCCAAGTGCTACGGCGGCGACATCACCCGCAAGCGCAAGCTGCTCGAGAAGCAGAAGGAGGGCAAGAAGCGCATGAAGAACATCGGCCGAGTCGAAGTCCCCCAAGAAGCGTTCGTGAGCGCCCTCCGCCTCGACGACTGACGTCTTCTCTTGTCTCGCGGGGCCTCAGCCGGTCATGACGCAGCGGCCGCCTGCCCGCTTGGCGGCCAGGAGGGCGGCGTCGGCGCGGGCCAGCGTGCCTTCTGCGTCGCCGCTCTCGTGCACGGCGATGCCGGCCGAGAACGCGGTCGACGCCGTTTGCCGCAGGCGCTCGACCACGGCGCCGGCTGCGCCCGCGCCACCGCGCAGCACGATCAGGAACTCGTCGCCGCCCCAGCGGGCGACGGTGTCCTGCGTTCGCACGCCGCCGCTGAGGTGAGAGGCGATGGCCGTGAGAAGTGCGTCCCCGGCGGCGTGACCCTGCGTGTCGTTGATGCGCTTGAGGTCGTCGACGTCGAGCATCACGACGGCGTCGCCGGCGCGCAGTACGCGCAGCGCGTCCTGCGCCTCGGCTCGTAGCGGAAGCCCCGTGAGCGCGTCGGGTGGATGATTGTGCCCGCGATGTCCGAAGACTCGCCACGCCTGGCTCACGCCAACGCCGATGACGACGCCCAGTAGCACCAACAACAAGGCCACGCATGCGAGGATAGGGCGATGCCGAGTCAGCACCGTCGTCTTGTTGTTGTCGGTCAGGGATACGTCGGACTGCCGCTCGCGATGCGCGCCGTCGAGGTCGGCTTCGACGTCACTGGCTTCGAGATCGACGAAGCGCGCGCCGCGCGGTTGTCCGCGGGGGATTCCTACGTCGAGGACATCAGCACCGACGAGCTGTCGGCAGCTCTCGCCAGCGGCCGCTATCGCGCCACGTCAGACCCGGCCGACATCTTCGGCTTCGACGTCGCCGTCATCACCGTGCCGACTCCGTTGCGCGACACGCTGCCCGACTTGAGCCACATCGAGGAAGCGGCGCGCACGATTGCTGCCGCGCTCACGCCCGGCGCGCTGGTCGTGCTCGAGTCGACCACGTACCCGGGGACGACCGAGGAGTTGCTCGTGCCGATGCTGCGCGAAGGCAACACGCTCGAAATCGGCACCGACGTGCTCGTCGGATACAGCCCTGAGCGCATCGACCCCGGCAACGCCGAGTGGACGTTCGTCAACACGCCCAAGGTCGTGTCGGGCGTGAACGCCGCGTCACTCGCCGCTGTCGACGAGTTCTACGGCCAGCTCGTCAACCAGACCGTGCCCGTGTCTTCGCCCAAGGAGGCCGAGCTCACGAAGCTGCTCGAGAACACGTTTCGGCACGTCAACATCGCCCTCGTCAACGAACTGGCGATGTTCGCCGGCGAACTCGGCATCGACGTGTGGGAGGCGATCGACGCCGCGTCGACCAAGCCCTTCGGCTTCATGCGCTTCGTGCCCGGCCCGGGCGTCGGCGGTCACTGCCTCCCGGTGGACCCGAGCTACCTCTCGTGGCAAGTGCGCCGCTCGCTCGGCGAGAGCTTCCGCTTCGTCGAACTCGCCAACGACGTCAACGCCCACATGCCCGCGTACGTCGTGCGTCGCCTCGCGCGTGCGCTCAACGAGCGCGGCCGCGCCGTGAAGGGGAGTCGCGTCTTACTGCTTGGCCTCGGCTACAAGCGCAACACGAGCGACGCTCGCGAGTCGCCGGCGATCACCGTCGCCAGTGAGCTGGTTGCGATGGGCGCGGATGTGCGCGTCGCCGATCCCTACGTGCCTGCTGGCGTCCTCGAGGGACGTGTCACGCGCGTTAACTGCGACGCCGCGGAACTCGCAAGCGCGGACGCCGTGGTCATGCTCACGAACCACGACAGCTTCGACGTCAAGTCGATCGCGGAGAACGCAACGTACGTACTTGACTGCCGCCGCGCGGTGCCCGCCGGCGAGAACGTGGAGTATCTGTAGCGCTACGAAGCGGCGGCGCTGCGGCGGCGCTTGGAAGACAGCACCAACAGGTAGCCGATGCCGAGCAGGCCAAGGCCGAGCGGGGTCCACTTGGCGACGGTTGTACCCGTGCGCACGAGACCCGAGCGCGTGACCGTGCCTCGCTTCGCCACGCTGAACCGCACCGTGACGGTGCGAGCCTGACCGTTAGTACCGGTGCCGCGCGACACGACGTCGACGACGGTCCCGTACGGACCCACCGTCACGGTCTGGCCGTTGATGCGGACCTGCACCTTGTCACCACTAGCGGCGAGGCCGGTGACGGCGAGCACGTGCTGCGGGCGGCCGAGGGCGACGAGGTTCGGCAGAACCTCGATGTGCACCACGATGCAGCCCTTCGAGTCGGCGACGACCGACGGTGAGATCGTGACGCCCGGAGGGCTGACCGTCAGCGTGACGGTGGAGCCGGGAGCGAAGTTGCACTCGCTGACGTTGACGACGCCGCCGGTTTCGATCGGGCCGAGGTTGATGTCGGCCTCAGTGGGCTGCGGCGATGCGGTCGTGGGCGTGCCGGGGTATCCGGGCGCGGTGGTCGTCTGCGCGCTCGCGGCAGTCGGCGCGAGCATCAGTGCTCCTACTGCTCCGAGCGCAGCAACGCGCAGAAATAACCGGGTCGTGTGCCAACGCATACCCGACATGGTACCCGTGGCCCTGTTCGAGGGGAACAACCCTCGCTTTACCGCCCGTGGACACTCCAGCCCAGGTCAACGGTGTGATCCCACACGAGACTGGTCTTGGGGTTCTGAACTTTCCAGCCCACCGCTGTGACGTGCACGTTCAGGCGCATCGGCCGCACGCGCGCCTGCGGGACGAAGCGCAGGTT
>JBEEFR010000023.1:0-5415 GCA_041166285.1 Actinomycetota bacterium
TGGATGGCGACGCGGTCACCCACGGTCAACACCTCGCGGTACCGGTCGTGTTCGCGGTCGAACGACACGAGTCCGACGGCGGTGACGTCCACGACGCGGCCGACGATCGTTTTCACGTTGCCGAGGACCGTGGCGGCGTCGAGATCGCCGGTGGTCCCGGCAGCGCGCGCCACGAGCGACTCCGACGCGTCGCGGGCGATCGCCACCCAACCGGTCACTTCGCCGTCGGGTGTGGTGGCGAGCCCGAGGCGCACGTCGACGAGGATCGATACGCCGTCGGCACGGATCGCCGGCAACACCGCGCTTCGGATGTCACCGGGCATCATGTTGCGGAACGCGTCCACCCACGGCGAGATGTCCTCCGCCACGAACGTTGCGATCCCGGTGCCGATCGCCTGCGCAGCCGGCATGCCGATGAGACGTTCGGCGCCGCTGTTCCACGCCGTGATGATTCCGTCGTTGTCGCCGCCGATGATGGCGTCTTCGGCACCGGCGACGATGTGCGCGATTTCCTCGCGCGCCATTGCCAGCGACGCGGCGCGCTGCGCCGATTCGTTGTGCGCGGCTTCCGATTCCTCGGCCAACCGAATGAGGCGCGCCAGCACGACGATGATCAGCGCGAGGCGCGCCGGGGTCTCGAGATAGCCCACGCGCGGAAACACCTTGTCGGAGACCGGTGACAGCACGAGTGGCAGGAGCGCCAGCGCGAAGATGGCGGCGCGCACGCTGCCGAGCCGCGTCGTCGACTGCTGTGGTCGCGCCGAGATGCCGTGCATCGCCGGGTGCAGCGCCGCGGCGCCGATGAACACGGCGTGGGCCAGCCACGTGACGTCGACGCCGGCGCCTACGTCGTAACCGTTCGCGCCGAGGTACGCGAACAGCACGTCGCCGATCGTGAGGAAGAGCAGCGAGCCGATCAGCAGCTGCGTCGCGGGGTTGCGCAAGCCGCGCTGGAGCGCGAGGTAGGCGACGGGCACCAACGCCGCCACGTCCATGATCGGGTACGCGGTCGCCACGAGCACCGCAGCCGCCGAGCGATGACCTTCGGCGTTGGCGGTCAGCAGCGGTCCCGCGACGCCGATCGCCGCGCCCAGCGAGATGACGAAGAAATCGAGGACGGTGTCGATTCGGTGCGACGGCAGCCGCCGCCGCGCCATGCCCCACAACGCGGCGAGCAGGAAGGGATAACCGGCGAGGTAGAAGAAGTCCGCCCACGACGGGACGGGCACGGGATCCACGTGACGCACGAGGTTGTACACGTCGAAGGTGATGTCGCCGAGCGCCAGGCAGAACGTGCTGACCGCCGCGAAGTACCACAGGCGCGGGCTCTCGGGCCGGTTGCGACGCACGCCGACGAGTACGGCGACACCGCCGCTGCCGACCAAGCCGTCGTAGAGGAACGCTTTGGCGACGTCACCGTGCAGCGCGAAGTACACGAAGATCGCGGCGACGCCCGCGGCGAGGTACGCCGGTACGTACCGCGTATTTCCGCGCGTGCCCCGCGTCGGTCGCCCCAACGTTGTCTCCACCCCGGTTGTGAAAGCTGTACTGACCGCCGGGAAAAAGGGTACCGGGTCGCGCCCGCGCCCGTCTTTAGGAGACGATGAGGCCCTCGTCGGGATCCGCACTCACGGTGACGTGCACGACGTCACCGTCGCCGATCTTGCCTTCGAGCAACGCCATCGCCAGCTTGTCACCGACCTCGCGCTGAATCAGCCGCTTGAGCGGGCGAGCGCCGAACACTTCGTCGTAGCCATGTTCCGCGATCCACGTCCGCGCCTCGGAGGTGACGTCGAGCGCGAGGCGGCGAGCTTCGAGGCGCTCCTCGAGCAAGTCCAGCTGGATGTCGACGATTCCGGCCATGTCCTCGCGTTGCAGTGAACGGAAGCGGATGATCTCGTCGATGCGGTTGATGAACTCCGGCTTGAAGTACTCGCGCGGATCGCCGGGCAGGTTCGACGTCATGATCAGCACGGCGTTGGTGAAGTCGACCGTGCGGCCCTGACCGTCGGTGAGGCGTCCGTCGTCGAGGATCTGCAGCAGCACGTCGAACACGTCGGGGTGCGCCTTCTCGATCTCGTCGAGCAGGATCACCGCGAACGGACGCCGCCGCACCGCTTCGGTGAGCTGGCCGCCCTCGTCGTAACCGACGTAGCCCGGAGGCGCGCCGATCAGGCGCGACACCGCGTGGCGCTCCATGTACTCCGACATGTCGATGCGGACCATCGCCTTCTCGTCGTCGAACAGGAAGTCCGCGAGGGACCGAGCGAGCTCGGTCTTGCCGACACCGGTCGGGCCGAGGAACAGGAACGAGCCGATCGGACGGTTCGGATCCGACAGCCCGGCGCGTGAACGCCGGATGGCGTTGGACACGGCCGTGACGGCGTCGGCCTGGCCGACGACGCGCTGGTGCAGCACGTCTTCCATGCGCACCAACTTCGACACTTCGCCTTCCAGCAACTTGCTGACGGGAATACCGGTGGCCTTGGCGACGACCTGCGCGACGTCTTCGTCGTCGACTTCTTCCTTCAGCATCGGCTGGTCGCCCTGCAGCTCGGCGAGTCGCGCCGTCGCTTCGTTGACGTCGTTTTCCAGTTGCGGGATCTGGCCGTAACGAATCTCGGCCGCCTTCTCGAGGTCGGTTTGGCGCTCGACGGCCATGCGCGCGTTCTCGAGCGCCTCCTTCTTCTCCCGGATCACCTGGATGGCGTCCTTCTCCGACTGCCACTTGGCCTTCATGGCTTGGCTCTCTTCGCCCAGGTTCGCCAGTTCCTCGTCGAGCTTGGCGAGGCGATCCTGGCTCGCGGCGTCGGTTTCCTTGGCGAGCGCGACGCGTTCGATCTCGAGCTGGCGGATGCGGCGCTCGACGACGTCGATCTCCGTCGGCAACGAGTCGATCTCGATGCGCAGCCGCGACGCCGCTTCGTCGATCAAGTCGATTGCCTTGTCGGGCAAGAAGCGTGCCGTGATGTAACGCTGGCTCAACACGACCGCGGCCACGAGCGCGCTGTCTTGGATGCGCACGCCGTGGTGCACCTCGTAACGCTCTTTCAGGCCGCGCAGAATGGCGATGGCGTCGGGGGTCGACGGCTCGCCGACGTAGACCTGTTGGAAGCGGCGCTCCAACGCCGCGTCCTTCTCGATGTACTTGCGGTACTCGTCGAGCGTGGTGGCGCCGACCATCCGCAGCTCGCCGCGCGCCAGCATCGGCTTGATCATGTTGCCGGCGTCCATCGAGCCTTCGGCCGAGCCGGCGCCGACGATGGTGTGCAACTCGTCGACGAAGGTGATCACTTCGCCCTCGGCGTCGGTGATCTCCTTGAGCACCGCCTTGAGGCGCTCCTCGAATTCGCCGCGGTACTTGGACCCCGCCACCATCGAGCCGAGGTCGAGCGCGATCAGTCGTTTGTTCTTCAGCGACTCGGGAACGTCGCCCTCGACGATGCGATTGGCGAGGCCTTCGACGATGGCCGTCTTACCGACGCCGGGCTCGCCGATGAGCACCGGGTTGTTCTTCGTGCGACGCGAGAGCACCTGGATGACGCGGCGGATTTCCTCGTCGCGGCCGATGACGGGATCGAGCTTGCCGCTGCGCGCCGCTTCGGTGAGGTCGCGGCCGTACTTGTCGAGCGCTTTGAACGTCGACTCCGGGTCCTGGCTCGTGACGCGGTGCGAACCGCGCACTTCCTTGAGCGCGTCGAGCAACTGGTTCTTGTCGACCTTCAACTGTGCGGCGTACTGGAGCAGGAGGTGCTCGGTCGACAGGTACTCGTCGCCGAGGTTGCGCTGCTCTTCCACCGCCGCGTCGATGAGCGCTGTGAGGGCGCGCGAGAGCGTCGGCTCGTTACCGCCGTACTGCTTGGGCAGCTTGTCGAGCGCGTTCTCGACGCCGTTGCGCGCCGCCAGCGGGGTGACGCCGACGCGCTGCAGCACGGGCAACACGACCGTGTCGGCCTGGCCGAGCAACGCCGCCAGCAGGTGGTCGGGCGTTACCTCGGGATGATTGGACGACTTGGCGCGCGCTATCGCTTCCTGCAGCGCTTCTTGTGTTTTGAGGGTCCAACGGTTCGGATCGAGTGGCATTCTTTAGCGTTCTTCTGTGCGAGAAGTTGAGTGGTTGACACTCAAGTATACCCTAAACGAACTCGATTTCACTCACGAGGCCGTCCTTCGGCTTTACCCGCACGACGACCCGCTCCCCCGCGGGCGACACAAACGTGATCAGCGTCAGTCCGCCGGAGACCGCGCCGAGGGCGCTGTGACTGCCTCCCAGCGTTCGGGCGACTTCCGCGGCCGCGTCGGCAACGGGCAGGCTCGCACCGTTCAGCTTGATGTCGGCGGAGAGCACCGCCGCCAACGCCGCGGTGTCGTTGGCCTCGACCGCGTTGCTGAACGCCGTCGACACGGCCCGGGTCGCGACCCGCTCGCGCCGCTCGGCCCGCGTGCGCCAACGATCCCACAGGTCGTTCCCCTTTGCGACGGCCCGGCGCAGTTCGCGCGCCGGCACGGCCCGGGCGTCGGCGGCAAGCGTCTCGGGCGTGCGCAGCCTGCGCAGCCGTGCCACTTCCGCAGCGTCTGCGTAGCCGAGTTCCGTAAGGAGATCGCCAGCGGCGCGCGCCACGCTGCGTTCCGCCAGAGCGTCTCCCTTGTGCTTGCGGATGCCGACATGACTCGAATCGGGATACGTGTTCACGGGCGCCTTGCCGAATGACGCCCCCGCCTCACACAGCGCTCGGTCGTGCGGGAGACCGAAGTGTTCGAAGATCTGCGCCAGTGCGCTCGGCGTGTCGCTCACCACGTCCTCGTAGCGCAGTTCGATGTAGGCCAGTGACCCGAAGTGCGTCCGAATATCCCGGATCTCCGCGGCCCACGCCGCGGCCATCTCACCGGGGTCGTTGAACTCTTTGGTCGCCCGCGCACCCGCCCAGTTGCGCCGTTGCGACGCCGTTGCGTCGCGTCCGTCGCGAATGATGTGCACGTAGCGGCCGTCGGGATACAACTTCGCTTGGAGCTCCGACTGCATCCGGTGGTTCGGAGTCTTCTCGAGGACGAAGGTCGCCTCGGGCCGCGCGCCCTGGAGCTGCTTCAGGAACACGGAGTCGGCGAAGGCGCGGCTGATCGACAGCAGCTCGCCCTCACTCACCCACGTACCGAGGTGGGCGATGGCGCGCGGCAGCCGGAAATTTTCGAACACGGGGCCGAGCACTTCGCAGAACAGATGGCTCTCGCCCGCCGTCGAGATCAGGGGGTGGGTGAAGAGCAACTGCTGGAGCCACGTCGTGCCGCTGCGCGGCGCCCCGACGACGAATCCGACGCGCTCGAACAGCGGGCTAGTGGTCGGATCGAATTCGGTCGTCCGCGCGCCCGCTTTGTTGAACGCGTCGTACATGCTCTCGGTCCGGGCGGCGAGGGGCG
>JBEEFR010000024.1:0-8736 GCA_041166285.1 Actinomycetota bacterium
ACAAAGACTGGAACGAACATGTCCGGTAGCCCCGGCGTACGCCAGCCCGCGGCCGTCGAGGTGTACGACACGACGCTGCGCGACGGCGCGCAACTCGAAGGCATCTCACTCACCGTCGACGACAAGCTGCGCATCGCCGAGCAGCTCGACTGGCTCGGCGTGCACTTCATCGAAGGCGGGTGGCCGGGCGCCAACCAGAAGGACGACGAGTTCTTCCAGCGCGCTCGCACCGAGTTGAAGCTCGACACGTCGCAGCTCGTCGCGTTCGGTTCGACGCGGCGCAAGGCCGGCAAGGTCGACAGTGACGACACGCTGCGCCATCTCATCGAGGCCGGCACCGAAACGGTGTGCATCGTCGGCAAGTCGTCGGAGTACCACGTGCTCCACGCGATCGAGGCCGATCTCGCCGAAGGCGTCGCCATGGTCGGTGATTCCGTCGAGTTCCTGAAGAAGGCCGGCCTGCGGGTGATGCTCGACGCCGAGCACTTCTTCGACGGGTACCGCGACAACCCCGAGTTCACGCTGCGCGTGCTCGAGGCCGCCGTCGTCAACGGCGCGACACACCTCGTCTTGTGCGACACCAACGGGGGCTCGTTGCCGTCGGACGTGGAGGCCGCGGTGAGTGCGGTCGTCGACCACTTCAAGGACGACGTCGTGGTCGGCGTGCACTTGCACGACGACGCCGGCTGCGGTGTTGCCAACGCCCTCGCCGGCGTGCGCGCCGGCGCGCGCCAGGTGCAGGGGACGATCAACGGTTACGGCGAGCGCACCGGCAACTGCAACCTCACGACGATCATCCCGAACCTCACGCTGAAGATGGGCGTCGAGACGATCCCGCGCGATCGCCTCGAACGCCTGACGCCGGTGAGCCATCACATCGCCGAGCTGGTCAACATGCCGCTGCACCCGCAGTCGCCGTATGTCGGTCAGTCGGCGTTCGCGCACAAGGCGGGCCTGCACACGTCCGCCATCGCCAAGCGACCCGACGCCTACGAGCACGTGCCGCCGGCATCTGTCGGCAACGGCACGCGCTTCGTCGTCAGCGAGCTTGCCGGCAAGTCGACGCTGGTACTCAAGGCCAAGGAACTCGGCCTCGACCTCGACGGCCCGGCGCTGACCGAGACGATCGACACGCTGAAGCGCCTCGAGCACGACGGCTACCACTTCGAAGCCGCCGATGGTTCGCTCGAGCTGCTGATGCGACGGGCGGGCGGTTGGGAGCAGGACTTCTTCCGCCTGGAGTCCTTCCGCGTCATCGCCGACGAGCGCGGCGAGGGTGGGTTCTCCACCGAAGCCACCGTGAAGCTGTTCGTCGGCGACCAGCGTCTCGTCGAGACGCGAGAGGGTGATGGTCCCGTCAGCGCCCTCGACAACGCGCTGCGGGCCGCCATCGGCTCGTTGCACCCGGCGCTCGATCGCATCCACCTCACCGACTACAAGGTGCGCATTCTCGACTCCAACAAGGGGACGGGCGCCGTCACTCGCGTGCTGCTCGACTCCACCAACGGTGACCGTTCATGGTCGACGATCGGCGTTTCCGAGAACATCATCGAAGCGTCGTGGCAGGCGCTTTGTGACTCGATCGTCTACGGACTTCTCCACACGACCGCGTAGGTATCTACCATTCGGCTCGTGCCGAAGATGCTCATCGTCGACGACGACCCGATGGTCGTGCGCATGCTCAAAATGACCTTCGATCTCGAGGGTTACACGGTCACGACGGCCGCGGACGGCGAAGAGGGACTGCGTTGCGCCCGTGAACAAATGCCCGACATCATCCTGTGCGACATCATGATGCCGAAGCTCGACGGCCTCGCCGTGACGCGCGCGCTGAAGGGTGACGCCGCGACCAAGGCGATCCCCATCGTGTTGTGCTCGGCGAAGACCAGCGACGCCGATGTGAAGCGCGGCAAGGACGCCGGCGCCGACGACTACGTCACCAAGCCGTTTCAGGTGAAGGCACTCGCCGCGCGCATCGCCGCGCTCTTGGCCTAGCGAGTGCGCCGCGTCCGCGCCGCGCTCGTCCCGCTCGTCGTAGCGGCGGTCGCAGTTGCGGCGTGGGTCGGCAGCGTCGGAGTGGTTCGCCGCGCCGACCGCCCGTCGGTCGACGCGCACCGCGCGGAGATGACTGCCGAGGCGCGCCTGGCGGCGTCACTCATCCAGCAGTGGTTCGACAACTCCCGCGGACAACTGAACGGGATCAAGGCCGCGCTGCAGCCGTGGACGGGAAGCGGCGCGCAACAAGTGGCCGCGCGCGCAGTGCTCGGGCCGGCCGGGAACTTCGAGTTCGGCTTCCTCGTCATCGGCCCCGACAGCCGCGTTGCCGCGTTCCCGCCAGCACTTGGCGCGATCGACCACAACTTGAGACCGAGCGCCGCAGTCGATGCCGCGCTGAAAGGCATCGATGCCGCCGGCGACGTCGTGGAGGATCCGTTCACGCACGACCTGCTCGTGTCGTTGACGACGCCGCTCGCGGGGCCGGGACACGGCGTGCTTGTCGGATTCACTCGCCTGCCCACGGGTTCGTTGGCTAAGTCCATCGCCGCCGCGGAGACGGCGTTAGGCCATCCCGTCGAAGTCGTCACGGGCGGCGGCACGATTGTTGCGCCGGTGCCGCCGAATACCAGTCGCGTCATCCAACACGTCGATGACGACGTGGCCCCAGCGGTCGCGACCGCGCCCAAGGGTGCGGGGACGCTGACCTACGCCGGTGCCGGCGGCACGCGTACCGTGGCGGCGTTCGCGCCGATCACCGAAGGTTGGGCCGTCGTGTTGCCGCGTTCCGAGGCGAGCCTCGCCGTCACCGGACGACGTGCCACCGACGCGGCGGCGGCGGCGCTCGCCACGGTGCTCGTCGCTGCGTTCGCGGTGATTGTCGCGTTGTACGCGCTGTTGCGGCGGCGCACCGCGCACGTCGAGGAGTCGAAAAAAGCGTTCCTCGCCATCGCCGGGCACGAACTGCGCACGCCTTTGACGGTCATGAAGGGTTACACCGAGTTGTTGGTCGAACGCTGGGACGACGTTGACGACGAGACGCGTCACGGGATCGTCGAAACCGTGAGCTTTCAGGTGCGCAACCTGGAGCATCTTGTCGAGCGGTTGTTGCTCGGCGCGCAGCTCGAGGCGGGCGTCGCTCCTTCGACGGTGCAGGACACCGTTGCGCTCGGCCCGCTCCTGGAGGAGCAGGCGCAACACCAGCGCGGCGTCGCGCCGACGCATCGGTTCGTAGTCGACGTGCCCGACGGGCTGAGCGTGCGCGGCGACACGACGGCGTTGAACCACGTGGTCACGAACCTCGTCGAAAACGCCGTCAAGTACTCGCCCGATGGCGGCACCGTCACGATGCGCGCCGAGCCTGCCGAGCGCGATCGCGTCCGACTCACGGTCGACGACGAAGGAATCGGTCTGCCGGGCGACCTCGACATCATCTTCGAGAAGTTTGTACAGCGCGAGGCCGTCGACCGCCGCGTGCACGACGAAGGCGGCGTGGGCCTCGGACTCTTCATCGTGCGCACGCTCGTCGAGCAGATGGGCGGGACGGTGAGAGCACAACGGCGTTCTCCCAAGGGATCGTCTTTTGTCGTGACTTTGCGCCGGTCGTAGCCCACGAATTGGGAATTGGCCCAAAACGCGCCCAACGATGCGGCAAAGGTCGATGGGACGTTTGGCCCTGGTGATCGTCGTCCGATTGGCGGAATCGGACACCAACAATCACCCACAAGGGGGGACCTTTTCATGCGCAAGCGAATCATCGTTGCTGCAGCTCTCGGAAGCGCTCTGGCGTTTTCACAAATGGGAGTAGCCAGCGCGAGCACGGCGACCGTCACCGCCAACGTGACTGCCGGCGGTATCGGCCTCCGGTCGATCACGTCGGTCCCCGCGATCACCCTGACCCCGACCCCGGGCAACGACAAGGTTTCGGGCTCGATGACGGCGGTCGTCACCGAGGCGGCAGTCACGGGCGTGACGCCGTGGAGCGTCACCGCGGACCTCAGCACCCTGACCAACGGCGGCAACACCCTGGCGAACAGCAACGTCGACATCAACACCCGCGCGGCATCCCGTGTCAACGGCGGCGGCACGGTTACGGCGACCAGCGGATCGCAAGACATGTCGACGACCCGCACAATCTTCACTACGACCGGTCAGAGCGCCACGTCGGTTTACACCGGTGTCTACACCTCGACCGCCAACCTCGACTTGAACATCCCCAACGGCACGGCGACGGGTATCTACACCGGCACCATGACCGTCACCCTCGTTCAGTAACGAACAACAGGAGTAAATAGATGCCTGCATCGGCGGTTGTTGCTGCCAAAGCCCTCCGCCGATGCAAGGCGTCGGCAATCTTCTTCACGGCCATCGCCGCGCTCCTCGGGGGCGCGGCGTTTGCCGTTGCCCCGGCCGCGGCGCAAACCGCGACCGGTGCGACACCGCCGGGGAACACCCCGTCGGTCGGTGTGACGCCGACCGAGAGCCGGCCGGACGATCCGAACAGTGGCCAGTGGTTCGTATTCAACGCCGAGCCCGGTCAGACCGTCAGCACGACGGCTCGCATCGGCAACCCCGCGACCATCCCGCAGACCGTCACGCTTTACCTGGCCGACCTTGTCTTCGGCAAAGACGGGACGCCGACCATTCCCAAGGGCAAGCCCACCGATGTGGGGGCGTGGGGCCACTTTGACGAGCAAACGGTGACGATCGCCCCGCAGCAGTTCGTCCGGATGCGCTTCAGCTTGACGATCCCCAAAGGCGCGGACCCCGGCGACCACGTCGGTGCCGTCGTGGCCGAGTCGTCGCCCGAGACGTCAACGGAAAACAGCGCGCTCAAGATCATCAAGCGCGTCGCCACGCGCCTGTACGTGACGTTGCCCGGCGCCGCCACCCAGTCGTTCAAGATCACCAGCGTCACCAAGAAGCTCGGTTCCAAGTGGTGGCCCGGCAACCTCGAGGTCACCACGCTGCTCACCAACACCGGCCGCGTGCGGCTGCGCCCCGACGTCAGGATCAACGGCGTCAAGGCGAAGGGGACTGACGTCCTGCTGGCGCGCGCAGTCGAGAAGTACACGGCCAACGTGCACGTGCCGTGGTACGGCGGGCCGATGACGGCTCACGTCAAGGTTGCCACCGAGGCGGGCACGAAGACCGTCGCCGTCTCGCTCTTCGTCATTCCGTGGGGCGCGATCGCGATGCTGCCGCTGCTCGTGCTGGCAGGCTTCGTGTTGCGGGCGCTCAACCGGTTGCGGTTGCGCCGAGTGCGGCGACTGCTCGCCGACGTCCGCCGCCTCGAAAGCATGGTCACCGAGCGGCAGACCGGCGAGGCCGCAGCGATGGCCGCGCTCGCCGAACGCCAGCAGACATTGCCGGCCCCGGCCGCGCCGCAACCCGTCGACACGGAGCAGGACCAGATCGGTCGGCTACGCGAAGCGTTCAAGCGCGCACAGCGGACGGGATCGCAGGAAGGGCTCGAAAACGTAGCGCTGGCGTTGCACAACGCCGGGGTCGACGCCCGCGCCGACCTGCGGGTCGCGCTCGAACACGCACAGGGCGTGCAGCGCGAGTACATCGAGGCCGCGCTGTTCTCGTACGAAGAGCCCGCGGTCGCGCCGGTCGCGGTCGTCGAGCCCGAGCCCGAGCCTGAGCCCGAGCCCGCAGTCGAACTCGAAGACGAGTGGCAAGAGGACGAAGTCGAAGCAGAGCCGGAAGCCGCATCCGACGACACGTTCCGCGCCGCGTTCCTCGAGCACCTGCAGCACGCCTTTGAAGACGAAGGAGTAGGCGGCCCCGACTAACTTCGTGCGCGATGGCCCAGCCTGAATTCGTCCCGAGCTCGCCCTACGAGCGCGACCGCGCGACGCAGCAACTCCCGCCGCCGAAGCGGTGGGAGCCGGATCGTCCCGGCGAGACGGTCGGTGGTCCGATGCCCGAAGGCGAAGGCTTTGGCAACCAGGGCCCGGACCAGGGCTACGCGTTGTTCCTCGGGAAGCGTCTTGCCGACAAGCTCGAACTCGTCGAGGGCGAGCACCGCAACGACGTGATCAACGGCTGCCTGGGCGTCGCCACAAAGCGCGCGTCGTTGTTCGGGCGCGGCCCCGTCATCTACGACTGGGAAGTCGCGTTCAGCGTGTGGGGTTACCTCGGTGGCGCGGCGACCAACGTCGTGCAGAAGCGTGTCGAACTGTTCGCCGAGGCGTCGCACCACTACTGGAAGCGGCGGGCGATCGCCGACGCCGTGCCGGAGTCGACGCTGCGCATGACGCCGTCGATGGTGAAGGCGGCGATGGCGTCAGGCCAGGAGTTGCTCGCCCTCTAGATACCGAGACTCTTGCCGATGATCTCTTTCATGATCTCGGTGGTGCCGCCGTAGATCGTTGTGACACGCGCGTCGGTGTAGGCGCGTGCGATCGGATACTCGAGCATGTAGCCGTAACCGCCGTGCAGCTGCAGGCACCGGTCGACGGTGCGCTTCTGGAATTCCGTCGCCCACCACTTGGCCATCGCCGCCTCCTCTGCCGTCAGCGACTGCTCGTTGAGGGCGAGGACGCAACGGTCCGTGAAGGTCTGCGCGATCTCGAGTTCGGTCGCGATCTCGGCGAGCACGAAGCGCGAGTTCTGGAACGACCCGACGGGCTGGCCGAACGCGGTGCGCTGTTTCACGTAGTCGAGCGTCCAGCCGAGCGCGGCGCGCGCGGCCGCGACCGCGGCCGTCGCGATCGAGAGGCGCTCCTGCGGCAAGTTGTGCACGAGCTGGATGAAGCCTTCGCCCTCGTTCGGACCGAGCAGGTTCGTGACCGGCACCTGCACGTCGGTGAAGAACAACTCCGCAGTGTCCTGCGCGTGCTGGCCGATCTTCTCGAGGTTGCGGCCGCGCTCGAAGCCGTCCATGCCGCGCTCGAGCACGACGAGCGACATGCCCTTGTGCTTCTGGCTCGGATCCGTCTTCACTGCGGTAATGACGAGATCCGCGTTGATGCCGTTGGTGATGAAGGTCTTCGCGCCGTTGACGACGTAGTGGTCGCCGTCGCGAATCGCCGACGTGCTCATCGACGCCAGGTCGCTGCCGATGCCGGGCTCGGTCATCCCGATGGCGGTGATGAGTTCGCCGCTGGCGACGCCCGGCAACCATCGCTGCTTCTGCTCGTCGGTGCAGTACTTGAGGAGGTACGGCATGCAGATGTCGTTGTGCAACAGGATGCCGAGGCCGGCGCCGCCGAGACCGCGCGCGTGCATCTCCTCGCCGAGGACGAGGTTGTAACGGAAGTCCGCGACGCCGCCGCCGCCGTACTCCTCGGGCACGTCCATACCGAGGAACCCGTTCTTGCCCGCGCTGAGGAACATCTCGCGCGGCACGATGCCGTCCTTTTCCCACTCGTCGGCGTGGGGCACCCACTCGTTGTCGAGCCATCGGGCAACGCTGGTCCGGAACTGTTCGTGCTCGTCCTCGAAAATGGTCCGTTCCATCAGGCCTGACAGTATTCCGGAGTGCGCACGCGGTTTTCACCTTCGCCGACCGGCTACTTCCACGTCGGCGGCGCGCGCAGCGTTCTGTACAACTGGTTCCTGGCGCGCCAGGCACCGGGCGGCGTGCTCATCCTGCGCATCGAAGACACCGATCGGGAGCGTCACGGCGAGGAACACGTCGACGGCATCCGTCGCGCCATCACCTGGCTGGGTCTCGATTGGGACGAGGAGTACCGCCAGTCCGAGCGTGCGGAGTTGTACGCGACGGCCGCAGCGCGGCTGTTCGGCGACGGCAACGCGTACTACTGCTCGTGCACGCGTGAGGAGATCGACGCCCGCAAGAAGCCGGGCGATCCGCAGGGTGGCTACGACCGGTTCTGTCGTGATCGCGGACTGCCCGCCGAAGGCAACGCGCTGCGGTTCCGCGTGCCCCCGGGCAAGACGGTCGTCGAAGACAAGGTGCGCGGCGTCGTCGAGTTCGAGAACGACAACATCCAAGACTTCGTGATCCAGCGCGCCGACGGTTCGGCGTTGTTCATCCTCGCGAACGTCGTCGACGACATCGAGATGCGGGTCACGCACGTGGTGCGCGGCGAAGAGCACTTGCCGAACACTGCGCCGTACGAATTGCTGTGGGCGGCGTTGGGTGGGGGATCGCTGCCGGTGTTCGCGCATCTGTCGGTGATCGTCGACGACAAGCGCCGCAAGATTTCCAAGCGCCGCGACGGCGACCTCGTCGTGCTCGAGCGGTACGCACTCGAGGGCTACCTGCCCTCCGCGATGTGCAACTACCTCGCGCTGCTCGGGTGGTCGCCGGGCGAGAACCGAGAGATCGTCCCGCTCGACGAGATGGTGCAGTTGTTCCGTCTCGACGACCTCAACTCGTCGTCCGCCTTCTTCGACGTCAAGAAACTGCGGTCGTTCAACGGCGAGTACATCCGTGCCCTTTCCGTCGACGAGTTCATCGCGGCGTGCGAGCCGTGGGCGAACCTGTCACGCGACGTCGCGCCGGAAGTGCAGACGCGCGTGGAGGTCCTGTCGGACGTGCCGGGTTTGGTCGACTGGCTCGCCGGTCCCGTCGAGGTCACGACGGCGTGGCCCGACACCTCGGTCGCAATGCTCGAAGGCTGCACGGCAGCCTTCGAGACATGCCCGTGGGATCACGACGGCGTCAAGGACGCGATCGAGGCCGTCGGCCAAGCCAACGGCCTCAAGCTCGGCAAAGCGCAGGCACCGATCCGTCTCGCCGTGATGGGCAAGCCCCAGGGCTTGCCC
>JBEEFR010000025.1:0-9203 GCA_041166285.1 Actinomycetota bacterium
TAACTGCCCGATCTGGCGCGCCCAGTTCGGGCAGTTACGAGATCCGGCGCGGCCGCGTCGTGCGCGTGCGGGCGAAGCGTCCGATGCCCGCGACGGCCGGTTCGGCGACTTCGGCCACTTCACGCGCCCCGAGTGAGCCCAGCAGGCGCGGCGCCCGCACTGTCGCGCCGGCGAGACGCCACAGGCACAGCAGCAGCCCGAGCACGATGAGCACGACGGCGATGCGCTCGTTGCGCGGATGTTCAATGGCCTTGACGACCGGCGTGTTGCTCGGGAACCCGCCGAGCGCTTGCTCCGGCGGGGCGGCCGTCGGCGCGGGCGGCGGCACGGCGAACGCGAACTGCGACTCGTCGGGGAACAGCGTCGTGCCGTTGACGATCTCACCGGGCGTGAAGTCGGCCACGGGGGCGTCGCCCGGAGTGTCGTCCGACGCCGCGCTCGGCGCGGCGACGACCTGCAGCGACGACGCGCCCGGCGCGTCGAAGTTGACCGTGAACGGGACCTGCCCCGTGGGCACGACGGCGACGTCGACCGCGCCGTCGGAGTCGCGGAACGCGCTCGTCAGCTTGAACTTGGCGATCATGCCGGTGGCGTCGAGCGTGGCGGGCGTGCACAGCGGATCGATCGCCGGCTTCGTGTCCCACCGCTGATTGCCACCGGCCTGCCAGCCGGGCGTCTGGACGAGGCAGCCGAGCAGTCCGTCGCCGCTCGGGATCTCGATCGGCGTGGACGACGACAGCTGCAGCGTGGCGCCCGTGATGTCGTCGACGGGGTAGTAGACCGCGCCGAGCGCGGCCGGACCGTTCGGGGCGTTCGTCACGGTGATGCCGCCCTCGGGCGACGTCGGCGGCGCGGGAATCGTCGGCGCGGGCGAGGGGACCTGTTGCGCCTCGTTCCACCACGCGACCTTGGTCGGGGCGGCAGCCTGGCTGTGCCCAGCTGACAGCAACTGCGCCACGCCGAGCGCGGTCAGCGCTGCGCCGGCGAACACCCGTCTCACTTCTTGCGTGCCCCCGAGCGGTTGATGACGGTGACGTCGCCGCCGAGGTACGACTCGATCACCCGCGGGTCGGCCACGACGCGCTCCGGCGTGTCCTGCAAGACGACCGCGCCGAGTTCGAGGGCGATCATCTGATCCGACACCGACGTGATCAGCGGCATGTCGTGTTCGATCACGAGCATGGCGCAACTCGTCTCCGCCTGGATGCGCTTCAGCAGCGGGCCGAGCGCTTCGGTCTCGCGCTGCGCGATGCCCGACGACGGCTCGTCGAGCAACAACACCGTCGGATCGTGGGCGATCGCCATGGCGAGGTCGACGATGCGGCGCGATCCCGTCGACAACTCGGCGACGAACTTGTCGCGATACGCGCCGAGGTTCATCAACTCGATGAGGTCGTCGACGGTGTAGGCGACGTCGTCCTCGACCTCCTGCACCGCCGGCAGGTTGAGCAGCGACGCGAAGTGGTCGCGCACTTCGAGGTGGCGTTCGAGGCCGATGGCGATGTTCTCGGCGACGGTGAGCGACGGGAAGATGCGCGCGTCCTGGAACGAGCGCCCCATCCCCGCCATCGACCGCTTGTCGGGCGCCCAGTCCGTGACGTCGACCCCACCGAGGTAGATGCGCCCGCCGTCGAGCGCCAGCAGGCCCGAGATGAGATCGAAGATCGTCGTCTTGCCCGCGCCGTTCGGGCCGATGAGTCCGAGGATCTGGTTGGGGAGCAGCGAGAAGCTCACGTTGTCGACGGCCGTGATGCCGCCGAAGCGGCGCACGAGGTCGACGACCTCGAGCACCGGCGTTTCGGATTCGGCGAGTTGCTGCGCGCGCGTTTTGCGCTTCGGTTGCGCCGCCGACTTGGTCGCCTTGCCGGTGCCTTCCAGGAAGACCGAACGCAGGATGTCGCCGCGGGCCAGCAGCTCTTCGGTCGGCCCCGAGAAGCGCACCTCGCCCTTCTCCATGAAGAAGGCACGCTCGGCGAGCGTGAGCGCGACGTTGATCGACTGCTCGACCAGGATGATCGTGCAACCCTGCTCGTGGATCGTGCGCACCGTCTTGAGCAGTTGCTCGACGATCGTCGGCGCCAAGCCGAGCGAGAGCTCGTCGATGATCAGCAGCCGCGGCTTGGCGACGAACGCCATTCCGACGGCGAGCTGTTGCTGCTCGCCGCCCGACAGGTTGCCGGCGAGCTGGTCCCAGCGCTCACGCAGGCGCGGGAACTGGTTGAGCACTTCTTCGATGCGCGCCGCGACTTCGGTCTGGTCTTCCTTGGCGTACAGCCACGTGCCGGCGCGGAAGTGCTCGGCGACGGTGAGCGTGGGGAATACCGCCTTGCCGCCGGGGACCTGCACGATGCCCCGCTTGGCGGCGTCGACGGGATCGATGTTGGTGATGTCTTCGCCGTCGAAGGTGATCTTGCCCGCCGCGGTCTCGACGAGTCCCGAGATCGCCTTCAGCAGCGTCGACTTGCCGGCGCCGTTGGTCCCGAGCAGCGCGACGATCTCGCCTTCTTGCACGTCCATGTCGACGCCGAACAGCACCTTCACCTTGTCGTAGGCGACGTGGACGTCCTCGCACGTGAGCAGCGCCGTCATCGGCCCGCCGTTTCGTGCACGTCGAAGGTGTCGACCGACTCGACGTGTTGCTCGGCTTGCGTGATGACGTCGTCGTCGGTTTGTTCCTCGACGCGGCGGTCGGCGACGAGCGACGGCACGAGGATGTCGTGCTTCGCCGCCACCCAGCGCAGGAACCGGTCGCGGTAGGCGAAGAAGTTCTCCGCCGACCCGCCCGGATAGAAGTACAGGTTGAGCACGAGGAGCGGACCGGTGAGCAGCAGCGGCAGGATCGCCGTGATGCTCGACCCCAGCAACGGATCGAGGCGCGGACCGAACAGCACTGATGCCTCGGTGAGGATGGCGCCGCTGACCGCCGCAGGGATCGACGTGATGCCACCGATCACGACGGCGAGAAACACGAGCAAGCTGCCGACGACGTCGTAGCTGCCGGGGATGACGTTGTGTTGCGCGTACGCCAGCAGCACGCCCGCCATGCCGGCGATGCCGCCCGACACCGCGAACGCCGCCAGGCGCGTGCGCACGATGTTGATGCCGTAGGCCGGTGCGCCGCGTTGGTTGTCACGCGCCGCGATGACGACGCGCCCGCTGCGGTTGCGCCGGAACGCGTTGGCGGCGAGCACGGCGAAGCCCATGAAGATGAGGCAGAGGAAATAGAACGTGCGGTTGTTGTCGAGGTTGAAGCGGCCGTACAGCACCGGGCGCTCGAGGTGCGCGGACAGCCCGTTGGGTAGCAAGTGGCGGCCGATCCAGTAGTTGCGGTTGAGGATGTACTTCTGCACCGCGAAGCCGAACGCCAACGTCGTCACCGCGAGGTAGAGGCCTTGGATCCGCACCGCCGGCAAACCGATGATCACCGCGGCGAGCACGCCCGCGCCGATGCCGATCGCCATCGCCGCGAAGAAGTCGATGTTGTGGTTGGCGACGAGCCCGCCGGCAGCGGCGGCGCCGATGCCCACCAACCCGAACTGGCCGAGGCTGATCTGGCCCGCCCACCCCGTCAGCACGACGAGTGACACCGCGACGATGCCGAAGATCGGCAGCACGACGAGTTGGTTCAAGTCGGGCTTGCGCAACACGAACGGGGCGCCGAGCACGATGATCGCCGTGAGCGTGTACAGCACGCTGCGGGCGATCACGACTTCGCGGACGTTGCGCAACTCGGCGGGGATCGGACGGAAGTGCTTGACCGACTGCCACGTCGACACGCCGGTGTCGTAGGCGCGCGACATCGCGCCGCGCTGCAACATCAACGCGAGCAGGATCAGCACGAGCATCAACGCCGACGCCAGGTTGTTGTCGCCTTCGCGCGTGATCGAGCCGAACACGATCACGCCCACGCCCATCCCCGCGAGCAAGGCCACGCTGATGCGTTCCATGCGAGCGACCATGGCGGCGGCGAGTCCGTACAGCAGCGTGTCGAGACCGAGGGTCGCGTCGTTCGGGACGCCGATGAGCGGCGCCTGTACGAAGATCGCCACCGCGCCGAAGAGGCCCGCGATCATCCACGCGAACATCCCAACCTGCTTGACGGGGATGCCGAGCAGCGACGCCCGGTCAGCGTTTTCGGCCGACGCCCGCAGCGCGATCCCGATACGCGTGTAGCGCAGGAACGCCGCGAGCGCGATCGCCAGCACCACGACGGTGAACACCGCGGCCACCTCGTTGCCGGTGAGCAACGGCTTGCCGTGGGCGTCGGTGATCTTGATGTTCTCCCACGGCGTGGGCACGTACGGGATCTGGCCGGCCTTGGCACCGAGCCAGATGGGGATGAAGAACCCGAAGGCCGCCAGGCCTTGCGCGACGCCGAGCGTTACGACGGTGGTGATGAGGCGCGGCGACTTCGCGAAGCGGCGCATGACGAAGCGGTCGACGAGCGCGCCGAACAGCGGGCCGCCGATGAGGACGATCGGCACCGTGGCGAGGTAGGGGAGCTTCCCCTGCACGTCGAGCAGCAACGCGAAGATCGCCGGGATCGCGCCGATCGCCGCGGCCGCGAAGTTCACGATGCGGTTGGTGCGGTAGATGAGGATCAGCGCCACACCGAGCAGCCCGTAGAGCGACCCGAGCACGATGCCCTGGATCAGGTAGATCAGCGCGAGGTGGAAGTACAGCTGCTCGACGATCATGAACAGCACGACGGCCGCGGCGATGCGCCCTGCCTTCGCGCCGTTGTTGTCGGCGGTGATCGTTTTGCGGACGGTTTCCACGCGCCCTACTTGCGCTGGTCGACGGGGGGTGCCGCCGGGCCGTTCGGTTCGCTCGGATAGTCGCCGATGTTGAACCGCGACGGCGACAGGTCCACGTACGCGCCGGCCTTGCCGTTGTAGACGGACTGCTTGTGCGCGTTCCAGTAAACGATGCGCGCGTCCTGCGTCCAGTTCCAGTTGTGGTTCGAGAAACGCAACAGCGGCAGCCCCGTTGCGCCACCGCCGACCGACCCGAGCGCCGGTGCCCGCGACATCATGTTCGCCGGCGTCAAGTTCGGCCCGGTGTTCTCGAGCACGTTGGCGATCATGATCCAGATCTTCGCCAGGCTCGTCGTGTTGTACGGCGTCGTCGGTGCGTCGCCCTGGCCGCCGCCGAGTTTGTAGATCTTCGGCCCCGCGAGCTGCGCCGGCGGACGGTCGGGTTCGCTGTCGACCAATCCGATGGCGTCGTCGTAGCTGCAACCGCTGCCGTTGTGCGGGCACGCCAGTGAGCCGTCGTAGGTCTGCGCGGCGTTGTCGTTGCCCATGCCCTGCACGTCCGCCACCACGTTCTCGGGCCAGTAGTTGTTGTTCTCCTCGCCCTGGAAGAGGAACTGCGGCGCCACCGAGTCGCACAAGCACAGCACCGCCGTCGCCGGGTTGGTCGTGGTGTCCATCGCCGCGATGCCGGCCTGGGTCTGGGTTGCCGCGGTGTTGATGTTCTGGTCGTAGAAGTACTGGTGCGAGTGGTCGGTGTCGCCGCACTTGTCGAGTTCCTTGTAGAGCACCTTCTTGACGGTGTTCTCGTTGTCGGGGTCGTTCGTACTGATGACGCCGAGAACGCGCGGCTTGCCGTTGAAGTCCTGCGCGGCGTTGTTGTGCGCTGCGAACTTCACCTTGCGCGCCGGGTTCGCCTTGCTCGACATCGACTTGCACCACCACTCGGCGAACGCCTGTTGGATGTGGGTCGAGCTCTCGCCGGACGCGTAGTAGTACGGCTCGTTCGCCGTGGCGAAGTCGTCGCTGAAGCCGATGCCGCCGACGGCGACAGTCTTGTTGTGCGCGATCTCCGCGAAGCACTCCGAACACAGCGTCGTGTTCCACATGACGATGTACGGGTGGTAGCTGGCGATGATCTGATCCATCTCCGGGATCAGGCACTTCTTGTCCGGCGGCACGCTCTGGCACTTGCCCTGGTACGGGATGATCTTCACCTTGCGGCCGTAGAGCACGTACTTCGAGTTGATGAAGTTCTGGAACGCGCGGTCGAGCACGACGCCCTGGTCGTAGGTCTCGAGGGTGCCCTGCGCCTGCAGGATGGCGTTGACCTCGGCGCCGTAGTTCGTGAGGTAGTCGACGATCGTGATCGTGTCCTTGGTCACGCCCTGATACGTCGCGCCGCCGTTGTTGACGTTGGTCGCGCCCAGCGTGCCCGGCGTGCACGGCGGCGCCCAGTAGGCGATCGCCGGGTCGAACTCGCGGCCGTTGACGCAGTGCGACGTGTCGCCGCCCGCGGCGCTGGAACCACCGCCGGCGCCGCCGCCTCCGCCAGCCGAGCCATTTCCGCCGCCGCTGCCGCCCCCACCGATGACGTCACCGTTCGGCGTGGTTTCGAGCGTGCCGCCACCCTGCGAGCCCCCGCCGCCGTTGCTCACGCCGTTGCCGAAGTTGCCCGTGGCCAGGCTCGTCGCCTTCTGCGCCGTCGACGGGACGGTGGCGATGATGAGAACTTGCGCGGCGACGACCGCGATCAACGGTCCGTAGCGTTTCATGAGCGATGCGCGACGATTCATAAGACCCCCAGGTCGGTGCGACAGCAGCACGCTAGTAGCGCCTCGTTAGCATCGGTTGGCGTGTTGAGTGATCGCATCCTCATGGGTCCCGGCCCGTGCAATCCGTATCCGGAAGTCACCGCCGCGCTGGGCCGGCCGATGCTCGGTCACCTCGACCCCGATTTCCTCGTCGTCCTCGACGAAACGTGCGACCGCTTGCGTGCGGTGTTCCAAACGCAGAACGCGCTCACGCTGCCCATCAGCGGGACGGGTTCCGCGGGCATGGAGGCGGCGTTCGTCAACGTCGTGAAGCCGGGCGATCCGGTCGTCATCGGCGTCAACGGGCTGTTCGGTGAACGCATGGTCGACGTGGCGACGCGCTGCGGCGCCGTCGTCACGCGCGTCGACGCCGAGTGGGGGACCGCGCTCGACCCGCAAGCGCTGCTCGACGCCCACCCGAACCCGGCGATCATCGCGCTGGTGCACGCCGAGACGTCGACGGGCGTGCGCAACGACATCGCGCCGCTCGGCGCGGCCAAGCCCGACGGCGCGCTGCTGCTCGTCGACTGCGTGACCTCGATCGGGGGCATCGAACTCGACGTCGACGGATGGGGAGTCGACGTCGCCTACGCCGGTACGCAGAAGTGCCTCGGCGTGCCGCCCGGTCTCGCACCGCTCACGTACTCCGACGCGGCGCGCCAGCGCATCGTGGACAAGCCGCAGAGTTGGTACCTCGACCTCTCACAGATCGCGTCGTACGTCGAGGGCGGCGGCGGCGCGCGCCGCTATCACCACACCGCCCCGATCTCGATGGTCTTCGCTCTGCACGCCGGACTCGGTGTGGTCCTCGACGAGGGACTGCGCAACGCGTGGGCGCGTCACGAGGAGACCGGCAAGGCGCTGCAGGACGGGCTGGAGAAGCGCGGGTTCGAACTCGTCGCGCCCGTCACGAATCGATTGCCCGAACTCACGACAGTGTGGGTGCCGAGTGGCGTCGACGACGCGTTCGTGCGCCGCGCGCTGCTCGAGCGTTACGGCATCGAGATCGGTGGCGGCGTCGGGCCGATGGCGGGCAAGGCGTGGCGCATCGGATGCATGGGTCACACGGCGCGGCTCCGCAACGTCGCCGCGCTGCTGGCCGCGCTCGACGAAGTCGTCACCTGGTAGATGTCCGAACCCGTCTGGTTCCCGGGCCCGATCGATGAGACGAACATCGGTCGCTTCATGGCGGCCGAGAACGTCCCGAACGAGTTCGACCTGCTGTACGAAAAGTCGGTCGAAGAACCGCAGTGGTTCTGGAACGAGATCGTGCAGTGGCTCGACATCAAATTCCGCGAGCCCTACACCGAGGTGCTCAACGCCGACAACGGCATCGCCTGGGCGACGTGGTTCACCGGCGGAAAGCTCAACGCCGTCGACACGCTGCTCAGCGGTGAAGCCGAACGGACCGCCGTCGTGTGGGAAGGCGAAGACGGCAAGGTGCGCGAGTGGAGCCAGGAACAACTGATCCGCGAAGTGAGCGGCGTCGCGCACGCGCTGCGTGAAGCCGGCGTCGGCAAGGGCGACGCCGTCGGCATCTTCATGCCGATGCTCCCCGAGACCGTCGCCGCGTTGCTCGGCGTCATGGCGGTCGGCGCCATCTTCCTGCCGCTGTTCTCCGGGTACGGCGCGGCCGCTGTGGCAACGCGACTGCAGGACGCCGAGGCCAAGGCGTTGCTGACCGCCGCGTCGGCCAGCCGGCGCGGCAAGGCGATCGACATGATCTCCGTCGCCGAAGAAGCCGTCGCGCAGTGCCCGACGGTGACCACCGTGTTGTGCGTCGGACGCAACTGGCCCGCGCCCAGTGACGAGCCGCTCGACGCCGTCGCCGTCGACAGCGAGCACGCGCTGTTCATCGCCTACACGTCGGGCACCACCGGTCGCCCGAAGGGCACGATCGCCACCCACGCCGGGTTCCTCACGAAAGTGGCGGAGGAAGTGGCGTTCCAGTTCGACGTGCGCGCCGAGGACCGCCTCTTCTGGTTCACCGACATGGGTTGGATCATGGGCCCGTGGGAAGTCATCGGCACGTTGGCCAACCGCGCGACGCTCATGCTCTACGAGGGCGCGCCCGATTGGCCTGACGTCGAACGCCTGTGGTCTTACATCGAGAAGCACAAGGTGACCGTGCTCGGCATCAGCCCGACGCTCGTGCGATCGTTGATGAGCCACGGCGACGAGCCCGTGCGCAAGCACGACCTGTCGTCGCTGCGCATCCTCGGTTCAACGGGTGAGCCGTGGAACGAGTCGCCGTGGCTGTGGTACTTCGACGTCGTCGGCGGCGGCCGCTGTCCCGTCATCAACATCAGCGGCGGCACCGAAGTCGGCGCGTGTTTCCTTTCGCCGCATCCGATCCAACCGATCAAACCGATGAGCCTCGGCGGCCCGTGCCTGGGTATGGCAGTCGACGTGTTCGACGACGACGGCCATCCGTTGCGCGGCGCGGTGGGGGAGTTGGTGTGCACAGCGCCGTGGCCCGGCATGACCCGCGGCATCTACAAAGATCCGCAGCGCTACCTCGACACGTACTGGAGTCGTTGGCCCGACGTGTGGGTGCACGGCGACTGGGCGTCGATCGACGAAGACGGTGACTGGTTCCTGCACGGTCGCAGCGACGACACGATCAAGGTGGCAG